>CAZGPT010000092.1:6590-12551 GCA_964527015.1 uncultured Mycobacterium sp.
TGACAGATCCCGTTCTGACAGATCCCGAAGCTCTGACACACTGGTGGCCATGGCTGAGATCACCCTGGGCGGAACGCCCGTACACACCATCGGCGAACTTCCCGCGATCGGGGCGGCGGCTCCGGCCTTCACCCTGACCGACCCCGACCTCGGGACCCTCACCGGCGAGGAGTACCGCGGAAAGGTTCTGCTGCTCAACATCTTCCCGTCGGTCGACACCCCGGTGTGCGCCAACAGCGTCCGCAAGTTCAACGAGCGGGCCGCGGCCAGCGGGGCGTCGGTGCTCTGCGTCTCCAAGGACCTGCCGTTCGCGCTGGCCCGGTTCTGCGGCGCGGAGGGTATCGAGAATGTGAAGTCCGCCTCGGCGTTCCGCAGCGGTTTCGGGGAGGATTACGGCGTCACACTCACCGACGGGAGCATGGCCGGGCTGCTCGGACGTGCGGTGGTGGTCGTCGGCGCCGACGGGACCGTGGCCTACACCCAACTGGTGAATGAGATCGCCGACGAACCCGACTACGACGCCGCTCTGGCCGCCGCCGCGGCCGCCGCGGGCTAGGCGTGTGACCAGCCTGGCCTACAGCGACAGCGGGTCCGGTGACCCCGTGCTGTTCATCGCCGGTACCGGCGGGGCCGGACGCACCTGGCACATCCACCAGGTGCCGGCGTTCCTGTCCGCCGGTTACCGCTGCATCACCTTCGACAACCGTGGGATCGGCGACACCGAGAACGCCGACGGGTTCTCCACCGCCCAGATGGTCGCCGACACCGTCGAGCTCATCGAGAAGGCGGTGGGCGGCCCGGCCCGGCTGGTCGGCATGTCGATGGGGGCCTTCATCGCCCAGGAGTTGATGCTGTCCCGACCCGACCTGGTCACCCAGGCCGCGCTGATGGGCACCCGTGGCCGGCTGGACGGCACCCGCACCGCGTTCCGGGCCGCGGACCTGGCGCTGGCCGAGTCCGGGGTTGAGCTGCCCCCGGCCTACGCGGCCAAAGTCCGGGTGCTGGAGAACTTCTCACCGAAGACCATCAACGATGAGAAGGCGATCGGGGAGTGGATGGAGATGTTCACCGTCTTCCCGCTCAAACGCACCTCCGGCTGGCGGGCCCAGCTCACCGTCGTGCCGACGGAGAACCGACTGCCCGCCTACCGGTCGATCCCGACCGAAGTGTTGGTGATCGGGTTCGCCGACGATGTCATCACCCCGCCCGCGCTGGGCCGCGAGGTCGGGGAGGCGCTGCCGAATGGGCGTTACGTGCAGATCGCCAACACCGGCCATCTCGGCTTCCTGGAACGCCCGGAGACCGTCAACAGAACGGTGCTGGACTTCTTCGCCGGCACCCTGCTCTGAGGGCCTGCCGATAGCGGCGTGTGACACCCTGTAGACGTGGTCAACCCTTCGACGGCGCAGGCGCGGGTCGTCGTCGACGAACTCGTTCGCGGCGGCGTCCGCGACGTCGTGCTGTGCCCGGGCAGCCGCAACGCACCGCTGGCCTTCGCGCTGGCCGACGCCGATCGGGCCGGCCGGCTGCGGCTGCACGTCCGCATCGATGAGCGGACCGCCGGATTCCTGGCCGTGGGGCTGGCCCTCGGAAGCGGCCGGCCGGTGCCGATCGCGATGACGTCGGGAACTGCGGTGGCCAACCTGGGGCCGGCCGTGGTCGAGGCCAACTACGCCCGGGTTCCACTGATTGTGCTCAGTGCCAACCGGCCGTACGAGTTACTCGGCACCGGCGCCAACCAGACGATGGAGCAGCTTGGCTATTTCGGCTCCCAGGTGCGCGCCGCGGTCAGTCTCGGACTCGCCGACGGCGGGCCCGATCGGCTGGACGCGCTCAACGCCCAGTGGCGCTCGGCCACCTGCCGCGTGCTGGCCGCGGCCACCGGTGCTCGGTCCGCCAACGCCGGGCCGGTGCAGTTCGACATCCCGCTGCGCGAACCCCTTGTGCCCGAGGTGGACTCGGATCCGTCCGATTTTCCGGCCGGACGGCCCGACGGCAACCCGTGGACCTACAGCCCGGCAGTGGCCTTCGACCAGCCGCTGCAGATCGACCTCACCGAGGACACCGTCGTCATCGCCGGCCACGGAGCCGGTGTGCATCCGAACCTGGCGCACCTGCCCACTGTCGCCGAGCCCACCGCCGGCCACCCGATCACCCCGCTGCACCCGCTGGCGCTGGCCGGATTGAGGCCCAGGCAGGTCATCATGGCAGGTCGGCCGACTCTGCACCGCCCGGTGTCGACGTTGCTGGCCGACCCGTCGGTACCGGTGTTCGCGCTCACCACCGGCCCTCGCTGGCCGGACGTGTCGGGCAACTCCGCGGCCACCGGCACCCGCGCCGACATCGTCGGCCGCCCCGATCCGGATTGGCTGCGCCGCTGCGCGCAGGCCAACCGCGACACCGTGGCCGTCGTGCGTGAACAGTTGGCCGCCCACCCGCTGACCACCGGGCTGCATGTGGCCGCGGCGTTGGCCGACGCGATCCGGCCCGGCGACCAGCTGGTGCTCGGCGCGTCCAACCCGGTTCGCGACGCAGCGCTGGTGGGCCTTAACACCGAGGGCATCCTGGTCCGTTCCAATCGCGGGGTCGCCGGTATCGACGGCACGGTGTCGACGGCGATCGGCGCCGCGCTGGCGCATGGGGGCAGGACCGTGGCCCTGCTCGGCGACCTGACCTTCGTCCACGACGCCTCCGGGCTGCTCATCGGACCGACTGAACCTACTCCGCGGGATCTCACCATCGTGGTGTCGAACGACAACGGCGGCGGTATCTTCGAGCTCCTCGAGCAGGGTGATCCGAGGTTCGCCGACGTCGCATCGCGGATCTTCGGCACCCCGCACGATGTCGACGTCGGGGCGCTGTGCCGGGCCTACCACGTCGACGCCCGCCAGATCGAGGTCGGCGAACTCCCGGCCAACATGGCCGAACCGCATGACGGAATGCGGGTGCTCGAGGTCAAGGCCGACCGCTCGTCACTGCGGCAGTTACACGCCGATATCCGGGCTGCCGTCGGGGCTGCCGGCGGGGCGGCGGACGTATCGGCACCGTGACCCGCCGGTTGCGGGCCGGCCTCCGGGCGGCGATGCCCGTCCGCGATCCCGCAGTGCCCGATACCCTCCAAAGGAAAGCGCTGCGCTGGGGCAAAGTCGCGGTCCTGATCGTCGTCGGCGTGCTGACCCTGCAGTCGATCCTGCTGGTGGCCGGCGCCTGGCGCAACGATCGTCAGATCGAGCGGAATATGGGGGTCGCCGAGGCCGGGGTGCTCTCCGCCGGCCCGCGTCGCTCGACCATCGAGTTCGTCACCCCGAACCGCGTCACCTACCGGCCGGAACTCGGTGTGCTGTACCCGTCGGAGTTGGCCACCGGCATGCGAATTTTCGTCGAGTACGACCGCGCTGACCCCAACCTTGTTCGGGTGCAGAATCGCAACGCGAGCCTGGCGATCATCCCGGCCGGATCGGTCGCTGTGCTGGGCTGGCTCGTCGGAGGTGCGATCCTGGCCGTGCTGGCGTGGCGCGAACAACGTGGACTTCGACACCCGGCTGAAACACGGATTTCACCTGTGATTTGAGTAAGACCCCTTTCGCTGCGCTCGGCGGCGGGGCACAATCATCGGAGGCGGGTTCGGGAGATAAAAATGAATTGGCACAGGCTCTTTCGCTGGTGTCAATAATGGGTCAGCAAACATGACGACAAACGCGAAGGGGGGTGTCCCGTGATTAATGACGGTTCGTTCCAGCAGGAATTCCACCAGGAATTTCACCACGAAGACGCGGCGTTCGAACGGGGTCTGTACGGCTTCGCCATCGAACTGCGCCAGCTGGCCTACACCATGCCGGCCGGACACGAGGACCGGTTGATCCACCTCGCTGACCGGATGGCCGCGCAGTCCCGGCAGTACCGGGAGCGCGGTTCCCTCGGCGCTTGATAGCGTCTGGCCGATGGGCCGCGCGTCGCTGGACAAAGACCCCCGGGATGTGGCGTCGATGTTCGACGCGGTGGCCCGCCGCTATGACATCACCAACACGGTTCTCTCCGGCGGGCAAGACCGGCACTGGCGGCGGGCCTCACGCGCGGCGCTGAACTGCCGGCCCGGCGACGCGGTGCTGGACCTGGCCGCCGGGACCGCGGTGTCGACCGTCGAACTAGCGAAGTCCGGCGCCTGGTGTCTGGCCGCAGACTTCTCGGTGGGCATGCTGCGGGCCGGCGCGGGCCGGCCGGTACCCAAGGTCGCCGCCGACGCCGTCAGGCTGCCGTTCGGGGACGACAGTTTCGACGCGGTCACCATCAGCTTCGGTCTGCGCAACGTCGTCGACCACAGCGCCGGCCTGCGTGAAATGGCACGGGTAACCAAGCCCGGTGGGCGGCTGGTGGTGTGCGAGTTCTCCACGCCGACGGTGCCGGTGCTGGCCAGCGCTTACAAGGAGTACCTGATGCAGGCGCTGCCGCGGGTAGCCCGGGCGGTGTCGAGCAACCCCGAGGCCTACGTCTACCTGGCCGAGTCCATCCGGGCCTGGCCCGATCAGGCCACCCTGGCCCGCCGGATCGAACAGGCCGGTTGGAGCGATGTGCGTTGGCGCAATCTCACCGGCGGGATCGTCGCGCTGCACGTGGCCGTCAAACCCGTGGCCGTCAAACCCGGCTAGGCGAACCCGGTCAGGCGAACGGCTTTCGGCGGTCCAGCAGCCGGGACCCGGCCCCGGCGGCCCGCCACATCCGGGCCACCAAGTCGGCGTCGGAGTCGGTCACCAGGTTGCCCATCACCCGCACCGCGAGATCCATCAGCCGGGCCGACCGCATCGCTGCCGGACCGGTCATCGGCAGGAACTTCGGCAGCGTCAGCAGCAGGCCCAGCCGGCGGGCCACCGAGAAGCCGCGGCCGTAGTGGGCCTGCAGCAGCGCCGGCCACGCCGCGGCAAGGTCATCCTCGCCGAGCATCTCCGCCGCCAGCCGGCCGGTCTCGAGCCCGTAGTCGATGCCCTCGCCGTTGAGCGGGTTCACGCACGCCGCGGCATCGCCGATCAGCATCCAGTTCGGTCCCGCCACCCCCGATACCGCGCCGCCCATCGGCAGCAACGCCGAGGACACCGACCGGGGCGGGCCATCGAAGCCCCACTGCTGACTTTTCAGTGACGCGTAGTGCGCCAGCAGTGGGCGCAGTGCCACCTCGGCCGGCCGTTTAGCGGTGGCCAGTGCACCTACGCCCAGGTTCACCTCGCCGGTGCCCAGCGGGAAGATCCAGCCGTAGCCCGGCAGCACCTGCCCGTCGGTCGACCGTAACTCCAGATCCGAGGAGATCCACGGTTCGTCTGCCCGCGGCGAGCCCAGATACGCCCGTGCGGCCACCCCGTACACGGTCTGCCGATGCCACTGCCGGCCCAGCACCCGGCCCAGCGTCGAGCGGGCTCCGTCCGCGACGATCATGAACCGGCACGACACCCGGCGGCCGTCGGCCAGTACCACCTGGTCGACCCTGCCGGATGAATCCCGTTCGACATCAACGGCTTTGCAGCCCAGTAGCATCGACGCCCCGGATTCCTCGGCGTTGCGGCGGATGCGGTCGTCCAACTCGGTGCGCGGCACGGCCGAACTCGCCTCCGGGAAGGACGGCCCCGGCCACCGGACCTGCACCGAGGAGCCGAACCCGGTCATCCGCAGGCCGTGGTGGCGGATCCGGCCGTCCAGCCAGTCGGTCAGGCCCAGCCGGCGCAACTCGACCACCGCCCGCGGGGTCAGCCCATCGCCGCAGGCCTTGTCCCGAGGGAAGTCGGCGGCGTCGACCACCAGCACCTCGCGCCCGCTCCGGGCAGCCCACGTCGCGGCCGCGGACCCGGCAGGACCCCCGCCGATGACGAGGACCTCCGTATCAAGTCGCTGCGCTCCTGCCCGCTGGATCTTCTCCCCGGGTCGCTGCGCTCCTGCCCGCTGGATCTTCTCCCCGGGTCGCTGCGCTCCTGCCCG
>CAZGPT010000093.1:0-12533 GCA_964527015.1 uncultured Mycobacterium sp.
CCGCCGTGCCCGACCCCGCCGTGCCCGACCCCGCCGTGCCCGACCCCGCCGTGCCGACGGCCGCCGTGGTCAGCTCCTCCGGTGCCGACGCCGGCTTGTTGCGCCGGTTGTCGACCCGGCGACCGTGATTGCGCACCAGTTCGGTGCGTTCTCGCAGCGTGACCAAGAGTGGAGTCGCGAGGAAGATCGAGGAGTAGGTACCGACGATGACGCCGACCATCTGGACCAGCGCCAGGTCTTTGAGGGTGCCCACGCCGAGGATCCAGACCGCCACCACCATCAACGCCAGAATCGGCATGATCGAGATCAGGCTGGTGTTGATCGAACGCATGAAGGTCTGGTTGATGGCCAGGTTCGCCTGCTCGGCGAACGTACGTCGGGTGGTGTGCTCGAAGCCCTTGGTGTTCTCCTCCACCTTGTCGAACACGATGACGGTGTCGTAGAGCGAGAATCCCAGGATGGTGAGCAGGCCGATGACCGTCGCGGGGGTGACCTCGAAGCCGACTATCGAGTAGACGCCGGCAGTGCTGACCAGGTCGAAGCCGAGTGCCGCCAGTGCGGACATCGCCATGTACTTCTCATAGCGAATGGTGATGTAGATGGTGACCAGCACCAGGAACACCGCCAGGGCTATCAGCGCCTTCTTGGTGATCTGCCCGCCCCAGGTCTCCGACACCGCTGAGTCGCTGATGGTCTGCTCACCGGATTTGCCATCCTCGCCCTTGGGCTGGAACTTCTCGAACAGGGCCTCACGCAAGGCAGCGGTCTGATCGTTGCTCAGCGTCTCCGACCGAATCTGCACGGTACTGGTGGCCCCGTTGCCCACCACCACGACCGACTGGGGGCTGACCCCGGTGGCCTGGGTGAATGTCTCCTCGACCTGGGAGATGCTGGCCTCTCCGTCGATGCCGGCCCGCGGGAAGGACACCTTGGTGCCACCCTCGAAGTCGATCCCGAAGGTGAAACCCCGCACCATGATGCTGGCGACGGCCAGCGCGACGATGAGGAAGCTGAACGCGAACCACAGCTTGCGCCGACCGATGATCTCGAAGGCGCCGGTGCCGGTGTAGAGCCGGGTGAAGAAACCGTGCCGCGGTAACTGTCCCCCGGTTGCCGGGGCCGAGACTTCTTCGGCCGTGGAGCCGACGTCGATGCTGGTGTCCTTGCCGATCTCGGCGCCGGTCTCGGGGCCGTTCGCGGGGCTGTTATCCGTCATGCGTTACCGTCCCGTTCCCGCGCGGGCGGCGGTCTGTCCGGCCGCCCGCCGCTCCCGGGCGATCTGCTGGACCGCCCCCAGTCCGTTGAAGGCCGGTTTCGACAGTGTCGCGGATTTCGATGCCAGGTACACCAGCGGCCAGGTGACCAGGAACACCACGACCACGTCGAGGATGGTGGTCAGACCGAGGGTGAAGGCGAAGCCCTTGACCTGGCCGACAGCCAGGAAGTACAGCACCGCGGCGGCCAGGAAGCTCACCGCATTGCCCGACAGGATCGTCTTGCGGGCGCGGGCCCAGCCGCGTGGCACCGCCGACCGGAACGATCGGCCCTCCCGGATCTCGTCCTTGATCCGTTCGAAGAACACCACGAACGAGTCGGCGGTGGTACCGATACCGATGATCAGACCGGCGATGCCGGCCAGGTCCAGGGTGTAGTTGATATACCGCCCCAGGAGCACCAGAATCCCGTATGCCATCGCGCCGGCGGCCACCAGCGATAACGCGGTGAGCAGGCCCAGAACCCGGTAGTAGGCCAGCGAGTACAACAGCACCATGCCCAGCCCGATCGCTCCGGCGATCAAACCGGCCCGCAGCGAGGTCAGCCCCAGCGTCGCCGACACGGTTTCGGCCTCCGACGACTCGAACGACAGCGGCAACGACCCATACTTAAGCACGTTGGCCAACTGTTTGGCCGACTCGGAGGTGAACGGCGGGTCACCGCCGGAGATCTGGGTGCGGCCTCCGGGGATGGCCTCACGGATCTGCGGCGCGCTGACCACCTTGGAGTCGAGGGTGAAGGCGGTCTGGGTACCGATATTGGCCGCCGTGAAGTCGGCCCAGGTGGTGGAGGCCTCGTCTTTGAACTCGAGGTCGACCACATAGGCGGCGCCCTGCTGGTCGAACCCCGATACGGCGTCCTTGATCTGATCGCCGCTGATGATCGACTTGTCCAGGAGGTAAACGAATTTCTTGTCCTGCGAACAGGTCACCAGAGGCAGATCCGGATCATCGTTACCGGCCAGGACATCCTCCTGGTCGCAACGGCCGGCCATGTACTGCACCGAGAGCAGCAGCAGGTTCTGGTTGGTGCTCTGCCGCAGTTCCTTCTCGAACTTGATCCGGCCGGCAAGGTCCTCGCGCGGGTCCGGCGGGGCCGGCTGCCCCGGCACTCCCGGCGGGGCGGGGGGTTCCGGGGAGGGGGTCGGCTCGAGTGGATACGGACGCGGTTGCGGCGCGGGCCTGGACGGCGAGGCCGGCGAGGGGGAAGCCGGAGCCGGCGCGGCGCCGGGCGGCGGCCCGGCACCCGGCGTGGCCGGTGGCGAGCCCGGCGGCGTACCCGGCGCTGCCCCGGGTCCGCCCGGCGCTGCCCCGGATGCCCCCGGCGGTGGTGCCTGCTCCTTGACGGCTTCCACCGGAATCGGCTGGCCGATCACCGGCCGGATGAACAGCCGTGCGGTCTGACCGAGGTTACGAGCCTCGTTGCCGTCGTTGCCCGGAACGGTGATGACGAGGTTGTCTCCGTCGATGACCACCTCGGACCCCGACACACCCAGGCCGTTGACCCGGGCGCCGATGATCTCCTGGGCCTGATTGAGCGCGTCCCGGGTGGGTTGAGAGCCGTCCGGGGTCCGGGCGGTGAGGGTAACCCGAGTGCCACCCTGCAGGTCGATGCCGAGCTTGGGCTCGGCATGCTTATCGCCGGTGAGGAATATCAGCAGGTAAACACCGAGAAGCAGGGCCAGAAACAGCGCCAGAAAGCGGTACGGGTGCACCGGCGCCGATGACGATGCCACGTGTCGTTTCTCCTAGTCTCGTGCCGTCTTGAGCCGTGATACGCCGCCGCGTGCCACGATCGTCCACCGAGTCGCATGCCGAGCGGCGATAGGCAGCACGCGCGGCCGCGTGCTCCCCGAGAAGGGTACGGGTTGGGGGCGTGAAATCAGTCTTTGAGGCGGTCCGCGTCGCTATCGGTCAGCTCGGTGGCCCGGTTGAGAACACCTGCCTCGCGGCCCTCCGGGCTCTCCGGGACCTCGACCTCGACTCGGTCCCGGATCGCCAGCTTCATCCACCGGGTGACCACGCCGGGGGCGATCTCCAGGTCGACGCAGTCGTCGGTGATGTCGATAATCGTGGCCTGCAGACCGGAGGTCGTGTGTACCCGATCGCCGATTCGCAGCGACTCGTGCAGGTCGATGGTGGCCTGCATGGCCTTGCGCTGGCGGCGCGAGGCGAAGAACATGAACGCCCCCATGATGATGATCAGGGGCAGGAATGTCAGCAGTTCCATGGCAGCACGTGTCTTTCGGTATCGGGGGCGAGGCAGCCTAGCGGGACCGTCCGTTGCGGACCCTGTGGCTGCCAGTGTGCCATTGGCCTGGCAGCACGATTCCGGCACCGCCGGGGAGACCCCGTCGGTAATGCTGGATTCAGTCTTTCGTAACAGCTTCCGTCACAGTTACCGGTTGCGCACCGGCGTCGCCCGACTACGCTCGAAACGCCGGGCCGCCGCGTCCTGCCCGGCTGGTGGACAGGGCAGGAGAAGAACCGTGAGCACTCTGGAACAGACCCGGAAACTCGTCACCGAGATCCCCGGTCCCAAGTCACTGGCGATGACTCGGCGTCGCGTCGCCGCGGTGTCGCACGCCGTCGGGGTGACGATGCCGGTGTCCTGCGTCCGCGCGTTCGGCGGGATCATCGAGGACGTCGACGGCAACCGCCTCATCGACCTCGGCTCGGGTATCGCGGTCACCACGATCGGCAACTCCTCCCCACGGGTGGTCGACGCGGTACGTGAGCAGGTCGGCGCGTTCACCCACACCTGCTTCATGGTGACGCCCTACGAGGGTTACATCGCCGTCGCCGAGCACCTCAACAGGCTGACCCCGGGTTCCTACGAGAAACGCAGCGCGCTGTTCAACTCCGGCGCCGAAGCGGTGGAGAACGCCGTCAAGATCGCCCGCGCCTATACCAAGCGCACGGCGGTGGTCGCCTTCGACCACGCCTACCACGGCCGGACCAACCTGACGATGGCGCTGACCGCCAAGTCGATGCCTTACAAGAGTGGTTTCGGTCCGTTCGCGCCCGAGGTGTATCGCGCCCCGCTGTCGTACCCGTACCGGGACGGTCTGGTCAACAAGGAGTGGGCGACCAACGGCGAATTGGCCGCCGCGCGCGCTCTGACTGTGATCGACAAGCAGATCGGCGCGTCCAACCTCGCCGCGATCATCATCGAGCCGGTCCTCGGCGAGGGCGGGTTCGTGGTGCCGGCGCCGGGCTTCCTACCCACTCTGCGGGCGTGGTGCACCGACAATGACGTGGTCTTCATCGCCGACGAGGTGCAGAGCGGGTTCGGGCGCACCGGACAGATGTTCGCCTGCGAGGACGAAGGCATCGAGCCCGATCTGATCGTCACCGCCAAGGGCATCGCCGACGGACTCCCACTATCGGGCGTGACCGGTCGGGCCGAGATGATGGACGCCCCGCACGTCAGCGGCCTGGGCGGAACCTACGGGGGCAACCCGGTCGCCTGCGCGGCGGCGCTCGCGACCATCGAGACCATCGAACTCGACGGCCTGCTGGACCGCGCCAAGCAGATCGAGCGGGTCATGAAGGACAAGCTGCATCGTTTACAAGCCGATGACGACCGGATCGGCGACGTGCGCGGACGTGGCGCGATGATCGCAATGGAGCTGGTGAAATCCGGCACCGCTGAGCCGGATCCGGATCTGACCAGGGCGTTGTGCGCACGGGCTCACTTGCAGGGTGTGCTGGTGCTCAGCTGCGGCACTTTCGGCAACACCCTGAGATTCCTGCCGCCGCTGACCATCAGCGACGAGCTCCTACTCGAAGGCCTCGACGTGCTGGCCGGCATCCTCGCCGATCTCTGACCCCCGACCCCCGACCTCAGAACCCTGAACAGGCAGGAATCCCCATGACAACCGTCAAGAACTTCATCAACGGCGAGCTGGTCGAGTCGACCAATGGTGCCACCATGCCCATCGTCGACCCCTCGACCGGTGAGGACTACGGCACCGCGCCGCTCTCCGACGAGGCCGACGTCGACAAGGCCTACGCCGCGGCGTCGGCTGCCTTCGCCGACTGGAAGCGCACCACGCCGGCACACCGGCAGAAGGCCCTTCTCGACTTCGCCGACGATGTGGAACGGCACACTAAAAGCCTCGTCGCCGCCGAGGGCCGCAACACCGGCAAACCGAACCATGTGACCATGGCCGAGGAAATCCCGCCGATGCTCGACCAGATCCGGTTCTTCGCCGGCGCGGCGCGAATTCTGGAGGGCAAATCGGCGGGCGAGTACATGGAGAATCACACTTCCTGGATCCGTCGGGAACCCGTCGGCGTCATCGGTCAGGTGGCGCCGTGGAATTACCCGATGATGATGGCGATCTGGAAGTTCTGCCCGGCCATCGCGGCGGGAAACACCGTGGTGCTCAAGCCCAGTGACACCACTCCGGTGAGCTCGGTGATGCTGGCCGAAATCGCCGGCAAACATTTCCCGCCGGGCGTGCTCAATGTGGTCTGCGGTGACCGCAGCACCGGCGCGGCACTCGTCGCCCACCCCACCCCGCAGATGGTGTCGATCACCGGTTCGGTCGAGGCCGGGCGGGCAGTGGCGATCAGCGCCGGCGGCCATCTCAAGCGCACCCATCTGGAACTGGGCGGGAAGGCGCCGGTGATCGTGTTCGATGACGCCGATATCGGCGCGGCCGCTGAGGCCATCGCCACCGCCGGCTATTTCAACGCCGGCCAAGACTGCACCGCCGCCACCCGAGTGGTCGCGACGGCCAGCGTCGCCCAGGAACTCACCGACGCGCTGGCCGAACAGGCCCGGGGCGCGGCCACCACATTCGAGCGACCGGCCGAGGACGAGGAGGGCTGGATCCCGCCGGTCAACAACGCCAGCCAACTGGAGCGGGTGCTGGGCTTCCTGATGGAAATCCCCAAGCACGCCGTCATAGCGGCCGGCGGGAGCCGGCAGGGCGACAAGGGCTTCTACATCGAGCCCACCGTGATAAGCGGGCTGCGCCAGCAGGACCGCCACATCCAGGAGGAAATTTTCGGCCCGGTGATCACGGTGCAATCCTTTGCCGATGAGGCGGACGCGATCCGACTCGCCAACGGAGTCGACTACGGCCTGGCATCCTCGGTGTGGACCAAGGACGTGTCCCGAGCGTTGCGGGTCTCGGCCGCCCTGGACTATGGCTGCGTGTGGATCAACACGCACATCCCGCTCGTCGCGGAGATGCCGCACGGCGGATACAAGTCCTCCGGCCACGGCAAAGATCTCTCGATGTACAGCCTGGAGGAATACACCCGGGTCAAACACGTCATGGCCTACACGGGGTAAGCCCTTCCGGTCAGACCAGCGCCACCACCATCGCCGCCACGGCGAGCAGCGGTAATCCGCCCTGAGTCAGGGCCGCCCGAGTCTTGTCCGGCGCCGACGCCCGCAGCACCAGCGCAGCGGCCAGCATGGAGCCCACCGACGCCAGCACCAGTGCCGCGCCGACCCCGCGCTGCCCCGCCACGACCATCACGATGCCGGTCGCGGTGATCAGGGCCAGGAAGAGATTGTAGAAGCCCTGGTTGAATGCGAGCAGCTTGGTTGTCTGCGCATCCTCGGCGGTCATTCCGAACACCGCCCGGGTGCGCGGGGAGGTCCAAGTGAGCGACTCCATCACGAAGATGTAGACGTGCAACACCGCGGCGAGCGCGGAAAGGATCAGTGCCAGTGTCATCGGCGCTCCCAGTCGTAGATACTCGCCGGATCATAGGCTCAGCCGAACAACGGCGGCTGTCCCGGTGTGACCACCGATGGCGGCGGGGTGATCCCGAGATGGGTCCAGGCCTGCGTGGTGGCGACCCGCCCGCGTGGCGTCCGGGCGATCATCCCGGCGCGCACCAGAAACGGCTCGCACACCTCTTCGACGGTGGCGGCCTCCTCGCCGACCGCCACGGCCAGTGTCGACACCCCGACCGGTCCGCCCGCGAAACTACGGATCAGCACCGACAGCACCGCGCGGTCGAGCCGGTCCAGACCCAGTTCGTCGACGTCGTAGACCGCCAGTGCGGCCTTGGCGATATCGCGGGTGATGACGCCGTCGGCGCGCACCTCGGCGTAGTCGCGCACCCGGCGCAACAGCCGGTTGGCGATACGCGGGGTGCCACGCGAGCGGCGGGCGATCTCCGTCCCCGCTTCGGCGCCGAGTTCGATGCCCAGGATGCCGGCTGAACGGTGCAGCACCTGCTCGAGTTCGACCGGTTCGTAAAAGTCCATATGCGCGGTGAACCCGAATCGGTCCCGCAGTGGGCCGGTCAACGCGCCCGACCGGGTGGTGGCGCCCACCAGCGTGAACGGGGCGACCTCCAGCGGAATCGAGGTGGCACCGGGACCCTTGCCCACCACCACGTCGACCCGGAAGTCTTCCATCGCCAGGTACAGCATCTCCTCGGCCGGGCGGGCGATGCGGTGGATCTCGTCGATGAACAGCACATCGCCTTCGACGAGATTGGACAGCATCGCCGCCAGGTCCCCCGCCCGCTCCAGCGCCGGGCCAGAGGTGACCCGCAGCGAGGAGCCGAGTTCACCCGCGATGATCATCGCCAGGGAGGTCTTACCGAGCCCGGGCGGGCCGGACAACAGGATGTGATCCGGTGTGCCGCCGCGGTTCCTGGCCCCCTCGATGACCAATTGCAACTGCTCGCGAACCCGGGGCTGGCCGATGAACTCACCCAGTGAGCGCGGCCGCAGACCGGCGTCGATATCACCTTCGCCGACGGTCAGCGCCGCAGACACATCGCGGTCCTCGGGCTGTGCCTCGTCTTCGAATCGGCCCACCTAAACGTCCTGCCGCTCGCGCATTGCCGCCACTACTTCCGCCCGAGCAGCGATAGTGCAGCGCGCAGTGCGCTTGAGGTAGAGGCCTCGGGGTCGCCCGCCAGCACCTTGTCGCAGGCCTCCTCAGCCTGTTTGACCGCAAAGCCCAGGCCCACAAGGGCTTCCACCACCGGCATGCGCACCGCGTGCCCGGCCGCCCCCGCCGGGGTGCCCCCACTCGGCACGGCGGTGATCTTGTCACGGAGTTCCAGAACCATCCGTTCAGCACCCCGCTTGCCGATTCCGGGCACCCGGGTCAGTGCTGTGACATCGCCGTCGGCCAAGGCCCGCGTCAACGCCGCGGCGTCATAGACCGCCAGGGTCGCAAGCGCGATCTTCGGACCGACGCCGGACACCCCGAGCAGTGTCAGGAACAGGTCGCGGGCCTCGCCGTCGGCAAAGCCGTACAGCGTCATCGAATCCTCCCGCACGATCATCGCCGTGGTCAGGCGCGTCTCGGCGCCCCGGTTGAGAGTCGCCAAAGTCGACGGTGTGCACATCACCTTGTATCCGACGCCGGCGGCCTCGATCACCACGTGGTCAAGGGCGATGTCGAGCACCTCGCCGCGGACTCCCGCGATCATCTCGCCGCCTTCAGCCGGGCCCGGTAGGCACGACGCTGCTCGGCGGCCATCGCCTCGGCCTGAGCCATCCGGGCGATCATCGGCGCTCGCCAGCAGTGACAAATCGCCAGGGCCAGCGCGTCGGCGGCGTCCGCCGGTGTCGGTTTCTGCTGCAGGGTCAGGATTCGGGTGACCATCGTGGTCACCTGAGCCTTGTCGGCACGACCGTTACCCGTCACGGCGGCCTTGACTTCGCTGGGGGTGTGGAAGTGCACGTCGATATGGCGTTTGGCGGCAGCCAGCGCGATCACACCGCCGGCTTGGGCGGTTCCCATCGCGGTATTGGCGTTCTGGTTGGCGAAGACCCGTTCTATCGCGACGACGTCCGGCAGGTGGGTATCCATCCAGTGTTCGACGGCATCGCTGATGGCGAGCAGCCGGCGCGCCAGTGGTTCATCCGATCCGGTCCGCACCACGTCCACGTCCAGTGCGGTGACCTGGCGACCACGACCGCTCTCGATCACCGACAGACCACATCTGGTCAGCCCGGGGTCGACTCCCATCACCCGCACGGACAGCCTTTCGCTTGCGAACAGTTGTTCGATAGCTTAGCGGCCAACCCTGTCACTCTGCGGCAGCGACATACCCGAAAGGAGGGTCCGGTCAGTCCTCGTCGAGTTGCGCGGCGACTTCGTCAGAGATGTCGACGTTGGTGTAGACATCCTGCACGTCGTCACTGTCCTCGAGCGCGTCGACCAATTTGAACACCTTGCGGGCCCCGTCGGCATCGACGGGCACGGTCACCGATGGCTGGAAACTGGCATCGGCGGAGTCATAGTCGATGCCGGCCTCCTGCAACGCGGTGCGCACCGTGACCAGATCTGTCGGCTCGCAGACCACCTCAAAACTGTCGCCGAGGTCATTGACCTCCTCGGCCCCGGCCTCCAGCACCGCCAGCAGCACATCGTCTTCGCTCAGGCCGCTCTTCTCCAGGCTCACCACGCCCTTCCGAGTGAACAGATATGCCACCGAACCCGGGTCGGCCATATTGCCGCCGTTGCGGGTCATCGCCACCCGGACCTCGCCAGCGGCACGGTTTCGGTTGTCGGTGAGGCATTCGATCAGCACCGCTACACCGTTGGGTCCGTAGCCCTCGTAGGTGATGTTCTGCCAGTCCGCACCCCCGGCTTCCTCGCCGGCGCCGCGCTTGCGGGCCCGTTCGATGTTCTCGTTGGGAACCGAAGTCTTCTTGGCCTTCTGGATGGCGTCCCACAACGTCGGGTTGCCGTTCGGGTCACCGCCGCCGGTGCGTGCCGCGACCTCAATGTTCTTGATCAGTTTGGCGAACATCTTGCCGCGTTTGGCGTCGATGACGGCCTTCTTGTGCTTGGTGGTAGCCCACTTGGAATGGCCGCTCATATCTCCCGCTCTGTTCCTCCCGGCCCGCTTACCCACCGGGAACCTGACGAGGTGAGTTTACGTGCAGCCCGTTCAGCTATCTGCGGGCCGTTATGTTCGCCCAGCTATGTCCTGCCGTTGACGATATCGACGAACAGCTTGTGGACGCGCCGGTCGCCGGTCACCTCGGGGTGGAACGCGGTGGCCAGCACCGAGCCCTGGCGCACCGCCACGATGTGCCGGCCGGCGCGGGCGAGCACCTGCACGTCGGGCCCGACCCGCTCCACCCATGGCGCGCGGATGAACACCGCATGCGCGGGGCCGTCCAGGCCCTCGAACTCGACATCCTCCTCGAAGGAGTCCACCTGCCGGCCGAAGGCGTTGCGCCGCACCGTCATGTCGATGGCGGCAAGCGGGCTGGCCTGCCGCCCCGGGGCACCGGCGTCGAGGATCTCGGTGGCCAGCAGGATCATCCCGGCGCACGACCCGTAGGCGGGCATACCGGTGGCCAGTCGCTCGCGCAGCGGCTCCAGCAGATCGAGCTCGCGCAACAGCAGGCTCATCGTGGTGGACTCCCCGCCGGGGATCACCAGGGCGTCCACGGCCCCGAGTTCCTCGCCCCGGCGGACGGTGCACGCCGTCGCGCCGGCCTCCCGCAGCGCGGCCAGGTGCTCGCGGGTGTCACCCTGCAGCGCGAGCACCCCGATGAACGGCGCGTTCAGCGCTGTGGACGGTGCCTTCACGGCTGCGCGGGCGGGGAGTATCCCCGCCGGTAGCGGGTCAGCCCTTCCTGCGTGACCGCGGCCACCATGTCACCGCTGCGGTTGAAGATCCGGCCCTGGGTCAACGACCGGCCTCCCGATGCCGACGGCGAGGACTGGTCATAGAGCAGCCACTCGTCGGCGCGGAACGGGCGCATGAACCACATCGCATGGTCCAGCGAGGCCACCATCAGGTGCGGTCGTTCCTGCGCGTGGGTGACCTGCGCCGAGCCGAGCAGGGTCAGGTCGCTCATATAGGTCAGCGCGCACAGGTGCAGCAGCGGGTCGTCGGGCAGCGGATCGCGGTGCCGGAACCACACCTGCTGCTGCGATGCCTTGCCGGGCAGCAGCATCAGATCATCGCGAGGCACGATGCGGATGTCCCATTCGGCGAACTGGGCGAGCCCGTTGTCGCCGAAAACCCCACCCTGCGAGCGGAATTCGGGCAGATCGTCGGGGGGCGGGGCGACGGGCATGGCGTCCTGGTGCTCGATGCCGCGCTGCGGGACCTGGAATGACACCCCCATCGAGAAGATGGTCTCGCCGTTCTGGACGGCGTTGACCTGCCGGGTGCAGAACGAGCCGCCGTCGCGGGGCCGCTCGACCAGGTAGACGGCCGGTTTGGTGGCATCGCCGGGGCGCAGGAAATAGCCGTGCAGCGAGTGCACGTGGTACCGAGGGTCTACGGTGCGGACTGCCGAAACCAGCGCCTGGCCGGCGATGTGCCCGCCGAATGTTCTTTGCAGGAAACCGGATTCCGGGCTGAAGACCACACCGCGGTAGATGTTCTCCTCAAGCTGCTCCAGGTCGAGGATCTGCTCGATCGCCACGTCGGGGGTCGGCTACCAGCCGCGCTCGGCGAGCCGGTGCGGCACCGGAATGTCGGCGACGTTGATCCCCACCATCGGCTCACCAAGCCCGCGGGACACCTTGGCCAACATGTCTGCGTCGTCGTAAAACGTGGTGGCCTTCACGATGGCCGCCGCACGCTGGGCAGGGTCGCCCGACTTGAAGATGCCCGAACCCACGAACACACCGTCCGCGCCGAGTTGCATCATCATTGCCGCGTCGGCCGGAGTCGCGATACCGCCGGCAGTGAACAGCGTCACCGGCAGCTTGCCGGCGCGGGCCACCTCGACGACCAGATCGTAGGGCGCCTGCAGTTCCTTCGCAGCGACGAACAACTCGTCCTCGGCCAGGGCGGACAGCCGGCGGATCTCCCCGCCGATGGTACGCATGTGCATGGTCGCGTTGGAGACGTCACCGGTGCCCGCCTCACCCTTGGACCGGATCATCGCCGCACCCTCGGTGATACGTCGCAGTGCCTCGCCCAGATTCGTCGCCCCGCAGACGAACGGGATGGTGAAGCGCCACTTGTCGATGTGGTGGGCGTAGTCGGCGGGGGTCAGCACCTCCGACTCGTCGATATAGTCCACCCCGAGGCTCTGCAGGATCTGCGCTTCGACGAAGTGACCGATGCGGACCTTCGCCATCACCGGGATGCTGACCGTCGAGAGGATGCCCTCGATCAGGTCGGGATCGCTCATCCGGGCCACGCCACCCTGGGCCCGAATATCGGCCGGGACCCGCTCCAGGGCCATCACCGCCACGGCGCCGGCGCCCTCGGCGATGCGCGCCTGCTCAGGGGTGACGACGTCCATGATGACGCCGCCCTTGAGCATCTCGGCCATCCCACGTT
>CAZGPT010000094.1:0-9480 GCA_964527015.1 uncultured Mycobacterium sp.
TCAACTACGCCGGACTGCCCAGTTCACCGTGGCACGAGCGGGCCAAACTCCTGGCACCGGAGGGGACCGGCGCGGTGCTGTCCTTCGAGCTGGCCGGCGGCGTGGCGGCCGGCGCCGAAAACGGAAAGGCATTCGTCAACGCACTGACTCTGCACAGCCACGTCGCCAACATCGGCGACGTGCGCTCGTTGGTGATCCACCCGGCCTCGACCACCCACCAGCAGCTCACCCCCGACGAGCAGCTGACCAGCGGTGTCACCCCCGGGCTGGTCCGGCTGGCCGTCGGACTGGAAGGCATCAACGACATCCTGACCGACCTTGAACGCGGGTTCGCCGCCGTGGCGGCCTCTTGAGAGAGCCCGATATGACACTCGAGGACATCCGCCGCGACACCCCGGCCCTACCGGCCGAGGGCGAGATCGGCATCGTCGACATCGGCCCGCTGACGCTGGAGAGCGGTGCGGTGATGGATAACGTCTCGATCGCCGTGCAGCGCTGGGGTGAGCTCTCCCCGAACCGGGACAACGTCGTCATGGTCCTGCACGCACTGACCGGTGACTCGAATGTGCCGGGCTGGTGGGACGGCGTCGCCGGCCCGGGTGCGCCGATCGACACCACCCGCTGGTGCGCGGTTGCCACCAACGTTCTGGGCGGGTGCCGGGGATCCACCGGCCCGAGCTCGCTGGCCGGTGACGGCCGACCGTGGGGGTCGCGATTTCCGCTGATCACGGTTCGCGACCAGGTCACCGCCGATGTGGCCGCGCTGGCCCGAATGGGTATCACCGAGGCGGCGGGCGTCATCGGCGGCTCAATGGGCGGGGCACGCGCCCTGGAGTGGATGATCGGGTACCCGGACCGGGTGCGGGCCGGCCTGGTGCTCGCGGTAGGGGCGCGGGCCACCGCCGACCAGATCGGCACCCAGAGCACCCAGATCGCGGCCATCAAATCCGATCCGAACTGGCAGGGCGGGGACTACCACGGCACTGGCCGCTCCCCCGCGACCGGACTGGAACTGGCCCGCCGGTTTGCCCATCTGACCTACCGCGGCGAGACCGAACTGGACACCCGGTTCGGCAATGACGGCCAGGACAGCGGGGACGGCCGGGAGGATCCGCTGGCCGGCGGGCGCTACGCGGTGCAGAGCTATCTGGAGTACCAGGGCGCCAAGCTGGTCCGGCGGTTCGACGCAGGCAGCTATGTGACGTTGACCGAGACCCTGTCCAACCACGATGTGGGACGCGGACGCGGCGGCGTCGCGGCGGCGCTGCGCTCATGCCGGGTACCGGTGGTCGTCGGCGGGATCACGTCCGACCGGCTCTACCCGATGCGGCTGCAATCCGAACTCGCCGATCTACTGCCCGGCTGCTCGGGCCTGAACGTCATCGAGTCGATCTACGGCCACGACGGCTTCCTGATCGAGACCGAGGCGGTGGGACAGCTGATCCGGGAGACCCTCGGGTGACCGGCGCCCCCCGCGAAAGGTCACTGTCATTCGGCGCCCAGGCCGCCGCCTATGAGCGGGGCCGGCCGTCCTATCCCCTGGAAGCGATCGACTGGCTGCTGGCAGCCACCGGAAATTGGGTTGCCGACGTGGTGCTGGATCTGGGCGCGGGAACCGGAAAGCTGACCACCCGACTGGTGGAGCGCGGCTTGGACGTCATCGCCGTCGACCCGATCGCGGAAATGCTCGACGTGCTGCGTGACACACTGCCCGGCACGCCGGCGCTGCTGGGAACCGCCGAGCAGATCCCGTTATCGGACAATTCGGTCGACGCCGTGCTTGTGGCCCAGGCTTGGCATTGGTTCGATGCCGAACAGGCGGTGGCCGAGATCGCCCGGGTGCTGCGCCCCGGCGGGCGGCTCGGACTGCTGTGGAACACCCGTGACGAACGACTCGGCTGGGTCCGGGATTTCGGCCGGATCGTCGGCCTCGAGCGCGATATCGCCAACACCAAGGTCGAACTTCCGGCCCGGTTCGGCAATGTGGCCACCCATCAGGTGGAGTGGACCAACTACATCACGCCGCAGGCCCTGATCGACTACGTCTCCTCCCGCAGCTACTGCATCACCTCACCTGCGGAGGTGCGCACCCGCACCCTTGAATCGGTCCGCGACCTGCTGGCCACCCACCCGGCGCTGAGGAATGCCGAGGGCATCGCGCTGCCCTATGTCACGGTGTGCGTTCGGGCCACGCTGGACTGAGAGTTCCTCGAGCCCAGGAACATTCAGCTGGTGCCCAGCGGGTCGATGGTCCAGGCGGTGTAGATCACCACCACGCTGAACGTCGTCATGGTGGCGAAGTCCAGGCTCTTGCTGCGCACCACCAGCAGGCCGGCCCGGTCTTCGGGCAGCACCAGACGCAGACCGGCGGCGACCCCGACACCAACCCCGATGAGGAATGTCCCACGCCGCCAGAAACCAGCGGCGACGAGTACCAGCGCAACCGCGAAGATCGACGCGACGGTCAGTATCGGCCACTGCGACCGAATCACGGCAGTTGCGCTTCTGCTCGTTCCACGACGTTGGTGAGCAAGAAGGCACGGGTCAACGGGCCGACACCGCCGGGGTTGGGCGACACGTGCCCGGCCACGTCCCAGACGTCGGGCGCCACATCTCCGGTCAGTTTGCCGTCGACCCGGCTCACCCCGACGTCCAGCACCGCAGCGCCGAGACGCACCATATCGCCGGTCAACATGTGCGGGACGCCGACCGCGGCGACGACGATATCGGCCTGCCGGGTGAGCGCGGGAAGGTCGCGGGTACCGGTGTGACACAACGTGACCGTGGCATTCTCGGTGCGACGGGTCAGTAGCAGTCCCAGCGGCCGGCCCACCGTGACACCCCGGCCCATCACCACCACATGGGCACCCTCGAGCGGCACCTCGTAGCGGCGCAGCAGCGCAACGATGCCGCGCGGGGTGCACGGCAGCGGTGCAGGTTCATTGAGCACCAGCCGGCCCAGGTTGGTGGGGTGCAGGCCGTCGGCGTCCTTGGCCGGGTCGATCCGCTCCAGGGCGGCGTTCTCGTCGAGGTGGCGCGGCAACGGCAGCTGCACGATGTAGCCGGTGCAGTCGGGGTCGGCGTTGAGCTCGTCGATGGTGTCATCGAGTTGGGCCTGGGAGACGTCGGCGGGAAGATCGCGCCGGATCGAGGTGATGCCGACCTTGGCGCAGTCGGAGTGCTTACCGCGGACATAGGCGTGCGAACCCGGGTCGTCGCCGACCAGGACGGTGCCCAGGCCCGGGGTGCGACCCGCCGCGGTGAGCACCGCAACCCGTTCGGTGAGGTCGACGAAGATCTCGTCGCGGGTCAGCTTGCCGTCCAGGATTTGTGCGGGCACGGCTACATTCTGCATATGAACGGTGTTCGGGAGGTATTCAGCCCGTCCCGGCTTGGTCCGGTCACGTTGCGCAACCGGATCATCAAGGCCGCCACCTTCGAGGCCCGCACGCCCGGGGCACTGGTCAGCGACGACCTGATCGCCTTCCACCGGACCATGGCCGCCGGCGGGGTCGGGATGACCACGGTCGCCTACTGCGCGGTCAGCCGGGGCGGACGAACCGATGCCTCGGCGTTGTGGCTGCGGCCGGAGACGCAACCTGGTTTGTCCCGGCTCGCCGAGGCCGTGCACGCCGAGGGCGCGGCGATCAGTGCGCAGATCGGGCACGCCGGCCCGGTGGCCAACGCCCGGTCCAACAAGGCCCCCGCGCTGGCCCCGGTTAGGTTCTTCAACCCGCTCTCGATGCGTTTCGCGCGCCACGCCAGCCGGACCGATATCGACGAGGTGATCGCCGCGCACGCCACCGCGGCGCGGTACGCGATCGACGCCGGTTTCGACGCCGTCGAGATCCACCTCGGCCATAACTATCTGGCCAGCTCGTTCCTTTCCCCGCTGATCAACCGGCGTCATGATTCCTTCGGCGGCTCGCTGGAGAACCGCGCGAAAGTGGCCCGCGGGATCGTCCACGCCGTGCGCGAGGAGGTTTCCCGCGACGGATCCCCGGCGATCGCGGTGACCGCCAAGCTGACCATGTCCGACGGGGTTCGCGGTGGGATCACCATCGAGGAGTCGCTGCAGACCGCCAGGTGGCTGCAGGACGACGGCGGCCTGGACGCACTGGAACTGACCGCCGGCAGTTCCCTGGTCAACCCGATGTACCTGTTCCGTGGTGACGTTCCGATCAAGGAGTTCGCCGGGGCATTCAAACCCCCGCTGCGCTGGGGTATCCGAGCCACCGGCACGAAGTTCCTGCGCTCCTACCCCTACCGGGACGCCTACCTGTTGCGCGACGCGGCATTGTTCCGCCGCGAGCTCAGCATGCCGCTGATCCTTCTCGGCGGGATCACCGACCGGGAGACGATGGACACCGCGATGGCCGAGGGCTTCGACTTCGTCGCGATGGGCCGGGCGTTGCTGGCCGAGCCGGACCTGATCAACCGGATCGAGGCCGACGGTGCGGCCCACTCGGTCAAGTCGCTGTGTACGCATTGCAACAAATGCATGCCGACGATCTATTCACGAACGCGGTGCGTCCTGACCGGGGGTCCCGACGGATAGAGTTGGCGCCGATGAGCCGACCTCCAAAAGACTCCGGGCCTGCGCTGACCGTTCACTACGACGGTCCACCACGCACGTTCGCCGCCGGACACGACGTGGTCGTCGGCCGCGACCTGCGGGCCGATATCCGCATCGCCCACCCGCTGGTATCGCGCGCCCACGTGGTGCTCCGATTCGAGCGCGGGCGCTGGATCGCAACCGACAACGGCTCGCTCAACGGGATGTTCGCCCGCGGCCGGCGCGTGCAGGTCATCGACATCACCGACGGCGCGTCGGTGAACCTGGGCAACCCGGAGGGCCCGGCGCTGAGCTTCGGGTTGGGCAGCCACCCGGGTTCGGCGGGACGGCCGCCGCAGCCCTCGACGGTGGTGATCGCCCCGTCCTACCCGCCGGACCCGCCGTCTTACCAACCGCCGCCGTTTCCGCCTTATGCGCCGCCCACCCGCCCTACCGCTCCTTCCCCGACCCCCCCGGACGCCGCGCCCACCCGGATGGGTCCGTCGTCGGCACGATCGGCAGGCACATCGAACCTGGCCACCTCGATGCTCAAGATCCTGCGGCCGGGATCATCTCCGGCGGCCGCCGCGCCGCCGGGCTCACTGACCATCGGGCGGGCGACCGATAACGACATCGTCATCCCGGATGTCCTGGTGTCCCGTCATCACGCGACACTGATCCCGACACCGGGCGGCATGGCTATCGCCGACAACCGTTCCATCAACGGCACGTTCGTGAACGGGGTCCGCACCGACAAGGCGCTGCTCAGCGAGGGTGATGTCGTCACCGTCGGCAACGTCGACCTGGTATCGCACGGCGGCACCCTGGTACGGCACACCGAGACTACGGCCGCCGCCGGAACCGGTGGCCTCGACGTACGCGCCGTCACGTGGACCATCGAGGGCACCAAGACGCTGCTGGAGAACATCTCGTTCACCGCCCGGCCGGGGACCCTGACGGCGATCATCGGACCGTCCGGGGCAGGCAAGTCCACTCTGGCCCGCCAGATTGCCGGCTACACCCATCCGACGAGCGGCACGATCAGCTTCGAAGGACATAACATCCATGCCGAATACGCGTCGCTGCGGTCCCGGATCGGGATCGTGCCGCAGGACGACGTGGTGCACGGACAGCTGACCGTCAAACAGGCCCTGATGTACGCCGCCGAATTGCGGTTGCCGCCGGACACCACCATCGAGGATCGCCAGCAGGTGGTCGAACAGGTGCTCTCCGAGTTGGAGATGACCGAGCATGCCAATACCCGCGTCGACCGGCTCTCCGGCGGCCAGCGCAAACGTGCGTCGGTGGCGCTGGAACTGCTGACCGGTCCGTCGCTGCTGATCCTCGACGAGCCCACCTCCGGGCTGGATCCGGCGCTGGACCGCCAGGTGATGACGATGCTGCGGCAGCTCGCCGACGCCGGCCGCGTGGTTCTGGTGGTCACCCACTCGCTGACCTATCTGGACGTGTGCGATCAGGTCCTGCTGCTGGCTCCGGGCGGTAAGACCGCATTCTGCGGGCCGCCGAACCTCATCGGCCAGGCGATGGGCACCACCAACTGGGCCGATATCTTCAGCGCGGTGGCCGGCGACCCGCAGGGTGCCAACGACAGATATGTCGCGCTGAGCGGACCACAACCTCCCCCGCCGCCCGCCGAGCCACCGTCCAACCTGGGCGAACCCACCCACACCAGCCTGCTGCGCCAGTTCTCCACCATCGTGCGCCGGCAGTCCCGGCTGATCATCTCCGACCGCGGCTATTTCCTGTTCCTGGCGTTACTGCCGTTCATCATGGGCGTGCTGTCCCTGGCGGTGCCGGGCACCGTCGGCTTCGGCGTGCCCGACCCGTTGGGCGACGCCCCGAACGAACCGGGACAGATCCTGGTTCTGCTCAACGTCGGCGCCATCTTCATGGGCACCGCCCTGACCATCCGTGACCTGATCGGTGAGCGGCCGATCTTTCGCCGCGAACAGGCGGTAGGACTGTCCACGACGGCCTACCTGCTGGCCAAGGTATGCGTGTACACGGTGTTCGCCGTCCTGCAGGCGGCCATAGTGACCACGATCGTGGTCATCGGCAAGGGGGGTCCCACCCAAGGAGCGGCGGCTCTCGGCAGTCCGGTCCTGGAGTTGTTCGTCACCATCGCGGCGACCTGTGTGGCATCGGCCAACCTGGGATTGCTGCTGTCGGCGATTGCCAAGTCCAATGAGCAGATCATGCCGCTGCTGGTGGTCGCGATCATGAGCCAGCTGGTGTTCTCCGGCGGCATGATCCCGGTAACGAACCGCCCTGTGCTCGATCAGCTTTCGTGGGTGACGCCGGCCCGCTGGGGATTCGCCGCCTCGGCATCCACGGTGGACCTGGTCAATCTGGTGCCCGGCCCGCTGACGCCGAAGGACCGCTGGTGGGAACACACCGCGTCGAGTTGGTGGTTCGACATGGTGATGCTCGCGCTGCTGAGCATCGGGTATTTGCTGCTGGTGCGCTGGAAGATCCGGCTCAAGAGCGATTAGTCGCGACGCCGTTCGGACATGATCCGGCGATGCCGGTCCGCGGCGCGGGTACGGATCCGCCGCGGCATCATCGCGCCGCGGTGTGGCGAAACCTGCTGCGGGCCCGTGGATTGGAGCGTTCCGGTGGGCACGCACAACGCGGGAATCAGCAGGGCGCTGCCCGGCGCGGTGCAATAGGTGTGCCCGGACGGCGATGTCCAGACGACGGTCGCGTCCGGTAGTTGCTCATCGCGCCAGCCCGACCAGAAGGTTTTAAGAAGATGGTGTTTTCTGCACAGCGCCTTCAGGTTCGAGGCATGTGTCAGCCCGCCGAGCGCATAAGGCACCGTGTGGTCTACGTCGCAACGGTCAGCCGGACAGTCGCAGCCTGGAAAGCGGCAGGTGAGGTCACGGCAACGAACGAAGTCCGCCAGCGCGGCCGACGGGCGGTAGCGCGGTTCGGCCGGGCACGCCCCCAGAGGGACGACCGGCCGCAGTTCGGCGATCTCCCGGGCAGCGAGATCAGCGAGAACCGTTGCTGGAACGGCTGATCCACCCATCATAATTCCGAAGTCCGGCGGAGGCGCCGGCGCTCGGTCGCAATTGGCGTTCTCGTTGAGAATCTCGACTAGGCGTTCTCGGCTGGTGATCATCTCCAGGGTGTTGTCCTCGGGCCGTTCGCCGTGCACGGAACCGGTTTCAGCGCAGTTGATCGCGGTGGCCTCCGCGACGACGTGCACGATCACCGATGGTTCCGAGTCCCGCTGCGATCCGACGGGGCAGTCCGGTCCTCCGCAAGCACAGGCCAGTACGGTGCGACCGGCCGCCATCGCGCCCATCGCATCGGCGCGTTTCTGGTCGATGTTGCGGGGATCGTCATCACAAACCGTATGCGCCAGTGCCGTCAGCCGGCGGTCGAGCATTGTCGCGTCGACTTGGTTCAACTGCCCCGTCAAGTGGGAGATGTCGCGCTCGTGGGCAATGTCGACATAGCGGCCCCGAGAACGGCTCTCGCTACGTCGCCGGGCCTGCGGGTCGTGGCGCACGACGATGGCATCGACGGCCTGCTGCATCTTGAGCATGGACAGCGGGCCCCAGCCCGGGATCTTCTCGGCCAATTCCGCATCGATACCGGCCAGCACGTCGGGCTCCAAGGCCAGCAGAGTGCGGGAGACGAGCATCCGCACGGTACGGTAGTTGATCGCTCCGGTGGCGAACAACGCGCCAACTCTCGGCAGCCGCTCCCGCAGGCAGATGGCATTCTGCATCAGCGACCCGGCGGCCGCGGCAGTGATGCACTGCGCGGCGGCGACCTCGGCGGCCACGGCCTCCCACGGGTCGATCCGCCACAGCTCGCGTCCGTGGCCGTCCTCAACCGGGATCACACGACGCTCATAAAGCTCAGCGATCGCAGCAAGCCGCCGAGCGCAAGCGCTGTTCTCTGCGCGGGCTGCGGTCCCGATGCTGTCCAACAGCGCGGCATCGGTGAGTTCTTCGAACATAGTTTCGATTTTAGCTGAGATGCCCGACAACTCGGGGGGCTCAGCTGGCCTCTGTGCACGAAACCGGCGTTGTGGACAACTACTACAACAGAAGCGAAACAACGAGCGTCACGCAAGCTCTCACGCAAGCTCCGGGCTAATCCCCCATGACATCAAGCCCGTGAGCCGCTGCGAATCCCAGCGCCTGGACGATGTCGATATGGGCACCCCGGCACGCCGCGGTGGTCCACAGCGTGGGGTCCAGACGGGCCCCGCGCAGATCGGCGCCCTCCAGGCGCAGACCCTCGGTTCGGGCACCGGTCAGATCCGCACCGCGCAACACCGCTTTGCGGAGGTCGGCACGCACCAGTGAGGCCTCACGTAATCGGCAGTCGGACAAGTCCACCTCGCGCAGGTCGGCCCCGGCCAGCACGGCGAGGGTGAAGTCCATCTCTTCCCACACGATGGGGCGGAAGCGACAGTCCTCGAAGATCGAGCCCAGCATGCTGCAATGGCGGAACGTGCTGTGCCACAGTGTAGTCCGAGCGAATCGACAGTTGCGGAACGCCGACCCGAGGTGCACTGATTCGCTGAAGTTGGCGCCGCCGAAGTCGCACTCGGTGAACACCACCCGCTCGGTGTTCAGGCCGGACAGGTCCTCGTCGCGGAATTCGGAGCCGATGAACTCACGGTCGGACCACTGCGGCATGGCAGTCATTATTGTCGGTTACATTGGCGACGTGGAGGCAATACAGCTTCAGCGGTGGTGGCTCGCAGCCAGCGTCGTCGCGACGCTGTTGGCGAACTGGGCGGGCGGGTTCAGCTTGGCGGTGACAGCCGTCTTCGCCCTGATCTACCTGACCGGTGTGGTGCTGATCGGACGAGACGAGGACACCCAGGACACCCAGGACACCCAGGACACCCAGGACACCCAGGACACCCAGGACACCCA
>CAZGPT010000094.1:9580-12419 GCA_964527015.1 uncultured Mycobacterium sp.
GTCGCGTAGATCGTCCGGCCCCTGTGACGCTGTGGATTCCGCGCAAAGCGGCGACGATTAGACTCTGTTTCCATGTCATCAGAGCACGCCGCGGGTCGAGTTCTGATCAAGAACGTACAGATATTCGACGGTGTCGCTGAGCGACTGTTCACCGGTCATGTGCTCATCGGGGGCCCCAATATCGAAGCGGTTGATACCGCGCCAATCGCCGAGGACCCTGCGATGACCGTTATCGACGGTGGCGGTCGGGTACTCATGCCCGGCATGAGCGACGCCCACGTACATCTGGTCGGCATGGCCAACACCATGATCGACATCGTGATGGCCACCCAGACCCAGCTGGCCGCAGCCACCTTGGCGCGGGCCAAAGACACCCTCCTGCGCGGTTTCACCACAGTGCGTGACATGGCCGGAGACACCGGAGGAATCAAGACGGTCATCGATGCCGAACCCGCCCTGGGGCCGCGGATCTATCCGAGCCAGGCGGCGGTCTCCCAGACAGCCGGTCATGGCGACTTCGGTTTCGCGTTCGAACCGCCTACCGCGCTGGGCGGCAACCAATCCCGTGCCGAACAGATTGGGTTTCTGCGTGTCGCCGACGGCGTCGACCGCGTGCTGGCAGCGGTACGCGAGCAACTCAAACTCGGGGCCTCTCAGATCAAACTGATGGCCGGGGGCGGGGTGGCATCGATCTACGATCCGCTCTACACGCTGCAATTCAGCCCCGCGGAATTACGAGCGGCCGTCGGCGCCGCGGCCGACTACGGCACCTACGTCGCGACCCACGTCTATACCGTCGCCGGAATCCACCGGGCGGTGGAGGCGGGGGTGAAGTCCATCGAACACGGCCACCTGGCCGACGAACCGACGGTCGGGATGCTGGCCGAACGTGACGTCTGGTTGTCGATGCAGCCATTCGCTGAGCACGACCACACCTTTCCCGACAGCAATCGGGCGGCGAAGAACCGGCAGGTGTGCGAGGGAACCGGGCAGGTGTACCAGTGGGCCCGCAAGTACGGGGTGAAACTGGGATGGGGCACTGATCTGCTGTTCGAGCCCGAGAACAACTTCAGGCAAAGCGACATGGTGGTCCGCCTCGGCGAGTACTTCAGCAATGTCGAAGCACTCAAGATGGTCACCTCGGGCAATGCCGCACTGTTCCGGATGTCCGGCGAACGCGATCCCTACCGGGCGGCACGGCTGGGTGAAATCACCGCCGGCGCGTGGGCGGACATGCTCCTCGTCGACGGCGACCCCACGGCAGACCTCAGGGTGCTGTCCGACCCCGCGACCAACATCGTGCTGATCGTTAAAGACGGCATTGTCGTCAAGAACACGCTCTGAGGCGCTCTCCAGCGCTGGTCGCGCCGGTAGTCTTTCCTCTGTGGTCCCCGGTGATCTCAACGACGTAGAGCGGCGACCTCAGTCAGCTGGCGGCGGTCTGAACTTGGCCGCCAGCGGGCGACAACATATCGCTGATCTGAGTCGCCGGTCGGTCACCGAACAGAACCGTTAGCGGTTCCGTAGTCCATGTTCCACATACTCTTTTTCTCCCCCCGAATCGCGCCCAACACCGGCAACGCGATCCGGATGGTGGCCGCAACCGGATGCGAATTGCATCTCGTGGAACCACTCGGTTTCGACCTGTCCGAGCCGAAGTTGCGCCGCGCCGGACTGGACTACCACGACCTGGCGTCGGTGACCGTGCACCGGTCCCTGTCCGAGGCGTGGGAGACGATCGGCCCGGCCCGGGTGTTCGCCTTCACCGCGCACGCCGAGAAGTCGTTCGCCGATGTCGCCTATCAGCCCGGCGATGTGCTGATGTTCGGACCGGAGCCCACCGGTTTGGAGGCCGAGACGCTGTCCGACCCGCGCATTACCGAGTCCGTGCGGATTCCGATGGTGCCGGGCCGGCGATCACTGAACCTGTCCAATGCCGCGGCGGTGGCCGCCTATGAGGCGTGGCGGCAGAACGGCTTCGTCTGCTGAATCACCAAGTGTCCCAGTGTGTCAGCTGCTCGGCGGGCAGCCGCTTGGCCAGTTTGAAGTCGGTGCCCTTGGTGTAGGCGATCGGGAACAATCCACCCTGGGTATAACTGTCGAAGGGGATGCCGAGCAGATCCGCGGCCTGCTTCTCACCGTCACCGATGAGATGCAATGTGGTCCAGGCCGAGCCGATGCCGCGCTCGCGCAATGCCAACATGTAACTCCACACCGCCGGCAGCAGCGAGCCCCAGTACGAAGCCTGCATTCCGGCGTCGAACCCTTCCGGACGGCCCTCCAGCAGCGGGATCATGAGCACCGGCGCCTTCTCGAAGTTCTCGTTGAGGTATTTGGCCGAGTTCATCACGGCATCCATCTGGTTGTCGCGGATGTCCCCGCGCACCGGTTTGGGCAGATCCAGGTAGGGGGTGGCATTGGTGCGGTAGATATCGGCCAGCGCCTTCTTCTTGGCCGTGTCCTCGACGAACATCCACTGCCACCCCTGGGCGTTTGAGCCGGTCGGCGCCTGTAGTGCGATGTCCAGGCACTCCATCAAGACCTCGCGGGGCACCGGCTTGTCGAAATCGAGGCGCTTGCGGACCGAGCGGGTAGTGGTCAGAACGTCATCAGCGGTGAGATTGAGGGTCATATCTGGAGATTACGCGGCCCCTGGCAACGCTAACGGAAGTCCCGAGACCGGGAGCCCACCGTCAACATCACCGGCCGCATCCGCTCTGCCACCACCGTGACCGCTCCGCTGGCGTTCTGCACCTGACCACGGATCAGCAGCGCCGAGGCCGCCTGGGCCACCCGCCGGTGCCGTTCCCACACCCCGGGCGTGCACAGCACGTTGACC
>CAZGPT010000095.1:0-12167 GCA_964527015.1 uncultured Mycobacterium sp.
CCAGTTTCATATCCGCGGTGGTGGTGAAGGAGGCGAAGGTCGCGACGAAGCTGCCGGGGGCGCCGTGCTGGAAGTAGACGTTGAACAGGTAGCTGGCCAGGAATCCGGTGAAGCAGACCAGACCGGTCAGGGCGACCGCGACCAGGATCGCGGCCAGGAATCGCGGGACCACCAGTCGCTGGATCACCGAGATGCCCAGCACCTCGAGGGCGTCGATCTCGTCGCGGATCTTGCGGGAGCCCAGGTCGGCGGTGATGGCCGAGCCGACCGCCGATGCCATCAGGATGGCCGCCACCAGTGATGCCGCCTGTCTGATCACCGCCAGGCCGCTCGCCGCACCGGCCAGCGAGGTGGCACCGACCTGCCCGGCGAGCAGGGCGAACTGAACCGACAGCGTCACACCGATCGGCAGCGCCACGAAAATGGTGGGTAGCACCGACGTACCGGCCATGAAAGCGGCCTGGCGAATGAACTCCTGCCACTGGAACTTGCCGGTGACGAGGTCGAGGAACAGGGTCTGAACGGTGCGCACCGCCATGATGGCCTGGTTGCCGACGGTCGTGATCGCAGCGCGCGGATGGCGCTCGACATAACCGGAGACCCAGTCATCGATCTCCCTGACGCCGTCGTGGGTGCGCTCCGGCGGGGTGACTTCCGATGTGGTCATCCGGCGGACCACCAGCCGGTGACGCCTACTCGCGGGCCGATCTCCGGAAACAGACAAGTCGGTCGTTTCACGAGTTTCAGGCCCCCTCACGACATGTGCTCTGCGCTCTCTTCTACACCACAGGATCAGAGGGTCACAGTAGGTGCGGCGAGGACGGGTTGTGGCGGATTCGGCGATATTGCCGACTCGCGTTCCGGGCCGGGAGCGGCGGCGCGGAGGCCCGGATTTCCGGCCGGCTTCGGGCCGGGCCCGCGCCGCGAAGACACCCGACGTAGCGTTGCATTCGTGGTGTCCGGGCCGGAGGCGGTAGTGACCGGTGATGCCGTTGTGCTCGACGTCGAAGTCGCCCAGCTGCCGGTTCGGGCCCTGGCCGCGCTGATCGACCTCGTCCTCATCCTGGTCGGCTACGTGGCGGCCCTGATGCTGTGGGCGGTGGCGCTGTCCCAGGTCGACGAGGCCTTGGCGGCGGCGATCCTGATCATCTTCACCGTGACGGTGATCGTCGGTTACCCGCTGGCGATGGAGACGGCCACCCGGGGCCGATCGGTCGGCAAGATGGTGATGGGTCTGCGGGTCGTCTCCGATGATGGCGGCCCGGAGCGGTTCCGGCAGGCGCTGTTCCGCGCGCTGGCCGGCTTCGTGGAGATCTGGATGCTCTTCGGCGGCCCGGCGGTGATCGCCAGCCTGCTGTCGGCACAGGGCAAGCGGCTCGGGGATATGTTCGCCGGCACCCTGGTGATCAGCGAGCGCGGCCCCCGGCCCGCTCCTCCGCCGTTAATGCCTCCGGGCCTGGCCTGGTGGGCCGCCTCGCTTGAGTTGTCCGGCCTGGGGCCGCAGCAGACCGACATGGCCCGCCAGTTCCTGGCCCGGGCGCATGAGCTCGCTCCGGCCTTCCGTGACGAGATCGCCTACCGCGCCACCGCGGAGATAACCGCACGAATCTCCCCCCCACCGCCACCGGGTGCGCCGCCCCAGCAGATCCTGGCGGCGGTACTCGCCGAGCGGCACCGTAGGGAACTGGGGCGGCTTCACCCACCCGTGCGGCCGGGACCGCCGGGAAGCCCGCCCTCGGCGGCGTACGCACCGGCACCGCATCCACCGGCGGTGTATCCACCGCAGCGGCGCCCCAGCAGGCCCGATCAGCCCCCCGACGACGGTTTCGTCCCGCCGGTTTAGGGGACGATCGACATCAGCAGCTGATCCAGTTCCCGTGGAAACCGTAGGGAACCCGCCGGGGCAACTTGATCCGGGCTACCGGGTCACCGCTGAAATCGGACGCATCCAGGATCACCAGGTCACTGCCGTTACGAGTCGGATCGTAGACATAGGCGATGTACCACCCGTTCGTCTCATCCGGCGGGCCGGATGGGGACGGCACGAAGACTGCCTCGCCCGGCCCTCCGGGCTCTTCGGCCGTGCCGAACGAGTGCTCTTCGGCCGCGCCGGTCTGCAGGTCGTAGCGGACCAGGCGGGCATCCCCCACCGATACCGCGTAGCGGGCCCGAAGGCCGGCCAGTCGGTCGTCGATACGGGGGAACTCCACCGCCCGGTCATCGAGCTGGCGTTCGGACACGGTGCCGGCACGCAGATCGATCCGCCATTCCCACAGCACCGCACTGGCTTCGAAACCACCGTCGTTACGCCACAGCTCGGGGTAACGAACCGCCTGCAGCACAATGGAATCACCGACGGATTCGCCAGCCGCCGAGGTGGTTTCGTACGCGTTGGCGACGTGAAAAACGTAGCAGGGATCGATCTCGAACCAGCGCATCTCGCCGAAGGGGTCGTCCCGGCTGAGCACGCCGAACCGGGCGCCGTAGCCGTCGTCCCAACGGAACGGCATGGCCCCGCCGTTGATCGCGATGTCGAGGTTGAACACGATGGGCAGATCCATGAAAACGATATGTTTCGAGGTCATCGCGAAGTCATGCATCATCGTCAGAGCCGGAACCTCGACCGGCCGGTTGATCGTCAGTTCGCCATTGGCATCGGCGCGGTGGTAGCTGACATGCGGCTGGAACAGATTGCCGTATCCGAAGAAGTGCAATTCCCCCGTAGTGGGGCAGATCTTGGGATGAGCGGTCATCGCGTCGTTGAGTTTGCCGTCGAAGTCATAGCAGCCGACGGTCTCGAGGTCGTTGGTGATCTCGTAGGGCAATGACGACTCGACCAGTGCCAGGGTCTTGCCGGCATGGTTGACGATATGGGTGTTGGCCACCGACGAGCGCAGGTTCCGGGTGCCGTCGGGGCCGTAGATGGGGAAGGGGTTCTGGAAGCTCTCGGTGCGCACCCAGCGGTTGCGGTACCACTTGGCCGCGCCGCCGGAGATGCGCACGCCGTGGATCATCCCGTCGCCGACGAACCAGTGCCCGGTGGGGGTGCGCGGGTTGGGTCCGTTGCGCAGGTACCAGCCATCGATCTCGGGCGGGATGGTTCCCTCGACGGTCAGATCGTCCTCGGTGAGTTCGTCCGGGACCGGAGCATAATTTCCGCGCATGTGAAACGGACTGCCGTCGGGCAGGTTGGCCGGGTCGGTGACGGTGTCGGTCATAGATCCACTGTTGCACGAATTCGGCGCGCTTTCCTGCGCTCAGCGCAGCAAAGCGCGCCCACGCGGGTGGCCCGGGTCTAAACCTCCACCCAATCCAGGGTCCGCTGAACCGCCTTTCGCCAGCCGGCGTAGCCCTCGGCTCGCTGCTCCTCGGTCCAGGACGGGGTCCAGCGGCGGTCCTCGTGCCAGTTGGCGCGCAGGTCCTCGGGATCACTCCAGAATCCGACGGCAAGACCGGCAGCGTAAGCCGCCCCCAGCGCGGTGGTCTCCGGAACCTTCGGGCGCACCACGTCCACGCCGAGCACATCGGCCTGGATCTGCATGCACAACTCGTTGAGGGTGACCCCGCCGTCGACCTTGAGCACCTCGAGCTTCACCCCGGAGTCGGCCGCCATCGCATCGACGACGTCGCGGCTCTGGTAGCAGATCGCCTCCAGCGTCGCCCGCGCGATATGGGAGCCCGAGTTGAACCGGGACAGCCCGACGATCGCCCCGCGGGCGTCCGAGCGCCAGTACGGGGCGAACAGCCCCGAGAAGGCCGGCACGAAGTACACCCCGCCGTTGTCCGCCACCTGCCGGGCGAGCGTTTCACTGTCGGACGCGCCGCTGATGATGCCGAGCTGGTCACGCAGCCACTGCACCGCCGAACCGGTCACCGCGATCGAACCCTCCAGTGCATACACGGGTTTGGCGTCACCGAACTGGTAGCACACCGTGGTCAGCAGGCCGTTGGAACTCCGGACGATCTTCTCGCCGGTATTGAGCAGCAGGAAGTTCCCGGTGCCGTACGTGTTTTTCGCCTCGCCCGGTCGCAGGCATACCTGACCCACCATCGCCGCCTGCTGATCGCCGAGGATGGCCGTCAACGGCACTTCGCCATCGGTGGGCCCGTCGGGATGGGTCATCCCGTACGGATCCGGAGAGGACGACGGCCGGATCACGGGGAGCATCGCGCGCGGAATGCCGAAGAGGGACAACAGCTCGTCGTCCCAGTCCAGTGTCTCCAGGTTCATCAGCATGGTGCGGCTGGCATTGGTCACATCGGTGATGTGGACGCCTCCGGTCACCCCGCCGGTGAGGTTCCACAACACCCAGGTGTCGGGGGTGCCGAACAGGGCGTCGCCACGTTCGGCATCGGCCCGAAGTCCCTCGACGTTCTCCAGCAGCCACTGCAGCTTTCCACCGGAGAAATACGTCGCCGGCGGCAGACCGGCCTTATGGCGGATCACGTCGCCGCGACCATCGCGGTCCAGGGCGGCGGCGATCCGGTCGGTGCGGGTGTCCTGCCAGACGATCGCGTTGTAGTAGGGCCGGCCCGTCCTGCGGTTCCACACCAGGGTCGTCTCGCGCTGATTGGTGATGCCCAGCGCCGCCAGATCGGTGGCCGAGAGCCTGGTGTTGTTCAGCGCCGACATGACCACGCTCTGAGTGCGTTCCCAGATCTCCACCGGGTTGTGCTCTACCCATCCCGCCCGGGGCAGGATCTGCTGGTGCTCAAGTTGATGGCGGCCGATCTCGATACCGTTGTGGTCGAAGATCATGCAGCGGGTGCTGGTGGTGCCCTGGTCTATCGAGGCGACGAAGTCGGCCAACGGTGCTCCTCGGGATCGGCGCGGTTCGGACTGTCCTGGGAGTCTGCCACCGTCCATGATGGTCCACGTCCATGATGGTCCATATGGACTCTGCGATTTCCGGCGTGCCAAACCTGTCCGATATGCCCCGTGGCGGGCCGCGGGCCTCCTGCCTGGATCGACTGTTGCAGACCGACCGCCCGGAGTACCTGGACCGCGATGATGTCGACGACTCCGTCAAACGCGGTGTCGTCCGGACGCTGGACCGGGCGGGGGCGATATTCGGTGAGCATGACCGCAACGCCCGGCTGATCCTCGATGAGGTGGCCGGGGTGGCCGACCCGGCAATCCTGGAACTCGGCGCCGGACACGGCGCCCTGTCGCGCCGCATTCTGCGCGAACACCCCACCGCCCGGGTCACCGCATCCGATATCGACCACGACTCGGTGTCCGCGCTCGCCGCCGGCGACCTCGGCAGCCATCCGCGCGCGACGGTGCGCACCATCGACGCCACCGCGATCGACGCCGACGACGACAGTTTCGACCTGGCGGTATTCGCGCTGTCGTTCCATCATCTGCCGCCCGAACCGGCGGCCCGGGTGCTGGCCGAGGCAACGCGGGTCGCCACGGAGTTCGTCATCATCGATCTGTCCCGGCCGCCGTCCCCGGTGCACCTCATCAGGCTCGCCACGATGGCGCCGCTGGTCCCGGTGTGGCCGTTTGCCCACGACGGTCTGATCAGCTCGCTGCGCGCCTACAGTCCGTCGGCGTTACGTGAACTGGCTAACCACGCCGGTGTTGAGGTCCAGATCCGCCCGGTCCGCTACGGCCGGCAGGTGACGATCGCCCGCCGCCGCGCCGACTGATCCCTTGCGCCGGCGGGGTTGAACCGGTTGCATCGACACCGTGGGTGAAGAGGTCGGGCACACCAGCTACAGCAGGGCCCATCGTCAGCTGTACCGGCGCAAGGTCCAGCAGTGCCTGGACGTGTTCGAGACCATGCTCACAGAGTCGAGTTTCGAATTCGACCGGCCGCTGACCGGTATGGAAATCGAGTGCAATCTGGTCGACGCCGAGTACCAGCCGGCGATGTCCAACCAGGAGGTGCTGGCCGCCATCGCCGATCCGGCCTATCAGACCGAATTGGGCGCCTACAACATCGAATTCAACGTGCCGCCGCGCCCACTACCCGGCCGCACCGCACTCGAACTGGAATCGGAGGTCCGGGCCAGCCTCAACGCCGCCGAAACCAAAGCGGGCACCGATGGAGCGCATATCGTGATGATCGGCATCCTGCCCACCCTGATGCCCGAACACCTGACCGGCAGCTGGATGAGCCCGTCGATGCGTTACCAGGCGCTCAACGACTCGATTTTCACCGCCCGCGGCGAGGACATCCTGATCGATATCGCCGGGGCCGAGCGGCTGAGCGTGCACGCCGAATCCATCGCCCCGGAATCAGCCTGCACCAGCATGCAGTTACACCTGCAGGTTTCCCCCTCCGACTTCGCCGACAATTGGAACGCCTCGCAGGCGATAGCCGGGCCGCAGCTCGCGATCGGGGCGAACTCGCCGTACTTCTTCGGCCGCCAATTGTGGGCCGAGACCCGCATCGAGTTATTCGCCCAGGCCACCGACACCCGCCCCGACGAGCTGAAATCGCAGGGTGTGCGACCACGGGTGTGGTTCGGGGAGAGGTGGATCACCTCGATCTTCGACCTGTTCGAGGAGAACGTCCGATATTTCCCCACGCTGCTGCCGGAGCTGTCCGAGGAGGATCCGGCGGCCGAGGTCGCCGCGGGACGCACTCCGCTGCTCCCGGAGTTACGGCTGCACAACGGGACGGTCTATCGGTGGAACCGGCCGGTATATGACGTCGTCGGTGCCGGTGAGTCGGCCCGGCCACACCTGCGGGTGGAGAACCGGGTTCTTCCCGCCGGACCCACCGTCCTCGACATGATGGCCAACTCGGCGTTCTACTACGGGTTATTGCGGACCCTGTCCGAAGAGGAGCGTCCGCTGTGGACGAAGATGAGCTTCGCGGCCGCCCGGGACAACTTCTTCGAGGCGGCTCGGCACGGTATGGACGCCAGGATGTACTGGCCCGGACTGGGTGAGGTGACCACCGAAGAGCTCGTCCTGCGCAGGCTGCTGCCGATGGCCGATGACGGGTTGTCCCGCTGGGGAGTGGCCGCCGACGTGCGGGATCGGTATCTCGGCGTCATCGAGGGGCGGGCCAAGACCGGACGTAACGGATCGACGTGGCAGGTGGCCACCGTGCACAAACTCCAGGCCCGCGGCCTGAGCCGCCCCGATGCGCTGGCGGAGATGCTGCGGCGATACTGCGATTTGATGCACAGCAACGAACCGGTCCACACCTGGGAGTGATTCCCGCCGCTCTTGGCCCGGGGTCCGCTACTGCCCCAGGGTGTTCTGCATGGCACCGGCAAGGACGTTGGCCGCCGGGCCGCCGTTGCCGGACTGACACACCTTTGCCTGGAGCAGCACGTTCTCCCGTAACCGGGTCTGGGTGAAACAACGCCGGTCGACTCCGGCCTCCTGTTTGACCCACTGCGCGTCGGTGCCGGTGGGCGGCACGCCTCCGAACGACCACACCTCGGTGCGTCCATCTGCCAGATGGACGGCGGTGGTCTGCCCGGCGCACCCGGCGGTGCGGTCGGTGACCCGGTGAAATGCCCGCCCGGCCGCCTCGGTGGTGGCGAACACGCCGACGGCCTGTTTCACCAGATGCCGCTGATCGGTGGCCGACGTCTGAGCCACCGCGCCGTTGAACGAGGCCAGGTCCGGATCGAGGAAGACCTCGGGTAGCCCGATATCGGCCCAGTTGTTACAGGCCGCCAGGTCCACCCAATAGGCCTGAAAGGGCTCGCCGAACACCGACTCCCACCCCACCGGAGCGCCGATGATATTGCCCACCGAACCCTTGCCGAGCACCGCGTAGGACACCACGCCGGGATCCGACGGTGCCGCCGTTGCGGGCGGCGCGCCGGTGACCCCGGCCATCGCGATCACCACCGCCAGTCTGGTTGCTGCACCTCGGCCGGCCGGGCCGGCGGCGTCGATCCCCATGCCTCCGATGATGCCAGCCATGATCGGCCGGCATCACCGGAGCGCATCGGACTACGGGCTGGGCGGGGCGACCGTGGCCGTGGGGGGTGTCAGGCGTGCGCTGCGGGGCCCCTGACCCTGCTGGCCCTGCTGGCCCTGCTGGCCCAGCTGGCCCTGCTGAGCCGGCTTCTCCGGTCTCATTCCCGGATCCGAGGGCTTGACCAGCATCCGGTGGTGCCCGGGACACCCCCGGGGCCCACCGCCGTCACTGTGTTTACCCAGGATGTAGCCGCTGAAAAACACGGTGGCGACGATGAACAGCGAGCCGGCGACGATGCCCACCCAGGCCAGCGCCCGGTAGACCCCGCTGGGCCGGTCCTGGTCCTTTCGGCGGGGGTTCGGATCGGCTGCTGATTCTTGGTTCTCCTGCGATTCGGTCATGACACCCATCCTCAGCGAGCCCGCATAGCGTCCGCTTTGCCCCTGATGTGTGGGCGCTGTGAAGCTCAGCGACGAGTAAAGCCCCCCGGACGTACGCGACCGGCTACGGGCGGGCTATGAATTGACCGTGAGCAATGTGAATCTGACGGAAACGGAAAACGCGTTGATCGACAAGGCTCGGCCCGCGACGCTGGCCCACCTTGACGAGGCATCACTGAAGGATCTGCAGTCCCAGCTGCGTAGGGCGCGCGATAAACACTTCAGTCTGTTGCGGCGCCACGGCGCGGCCCGCGTGCAGAGCGAGGGGGCCCGAGGGGCGGCCGCACCCGCCAACGAACGCGGGATGGAGAAGGTGGAGATCTTCGACGAGGCCCTGGAGCGGGTCGGCCAGCGGCTGGATGATCTCGATCAGTAGCGGGTTCGTCAAGGTTTGTACGGATTGACCGCGAACTGGATCACCCGGTACGGCGCCCGGTCGCGCGGCGCGGTGTTCCACTGACTGATCAATACCCGCACCTCGTCCAGCGTCGAGCCGGGCGAGATGTAGCCGCCATAGGGCTGAGCCAGCCGAGTGTCTTCCCGCGGGAGCATTTCAGGCGGTTGCGGCCAGGTGTCGGCGCGCACCACCGTGGTCACCGGAGCGGCACCAAGGCCGGTCGGACCGGCCGCCACCCGGACCTCCATATTGCCGGTGCTGGAATTGAAGTAGGACAGCACCGCTTTGCCGTCGATCTGGCGCAGGTTCATCTCGCCCACCTGATCCGACCACAGCGGGGTGGCCGGCGAGCGCCAGCCGCCCGACCAGCCCTGCCAGCGGGAGCGATCCGTGAACCACTGCGGCGCAACGCGATACAGACGCAGCGGTGCCGAGCGATTGAAGTTGTTGGCCACGATGTAGACCCACCCGCGCGGGGAATCGACCGTGGGTATCGGGTCGTAATACCCGCTGATCTGGGTCTGGCCACCGTCGGCATAGTCCGCCGGGCGAACGGAGTCGCCGACGGTCTTCCATCCGGCCCGCCCCGGTTCGGCGCGCACCAGTCGCGACGACTCCGGAACCAGACTCTTGGCGGTCGTCACCATCAGGTAGTTGTACCGGTTGATCTGGACGACACCGGCCGGTAGCTGGGAGGCGCCGGGCGGCGCCGGCTCAGCCAGCAATGGCGTCTCCACCCCGGTGACGCCGAGGTAGCGGATGCCCGCGGGGTCGTTCACCGAGTCGACGGCCACCCGCAGCGCCACCGGTGTGGACCACGGACCGAAACCCACCCCCGGCCCGGCGAAGCTGTCTCCGCAGATCTGCAGCAGTTCGGTGCGGAAATCGAGGAACTCGCACAGATCGGTGGCGCCGATTCCGAAATCGGCGGTTGGTGTGCCGGTGCCGGCCACCGGGCCGATGCGCACCACCTGGCCGGGTGCCAGCGGCGGCAGAATCGGAGTTGGGGCGGGGTAGGGCGGCCCGGCGGCAACGGAGGGAGCGGTGACGATCACGGTCACGATGAACACCGAGGATGCCCGCGCCGCCATCGACACCGCACCCGGAGGCAACCGCATTGGGATCAGAACCGGGCGGCCAGTAGCTCAGCGATCTGGATGGTGTTGAGCGCCGCACCTTTTCGCAGATTGTCCCCGCAGACGAACAGCGCGAGTCCGCGACCGTCCGGCACACCGGGATCGCGTCGTATCCGGCCCACCAGCGAATCGTCAACACCTGCCGCCGCCAGCGGCGTCGGAACGTCCACCAACGTGACACCAGGTGCGCACGCGAGCAGCTCGCCGGCTCGCTCAGGTGAAATCGGTTGGGCGAACTCGGCGTTGAGCGACAGCGAGTGCCCGGTGAAGACCGGGACCCGGACGCAGGTGCCGCTGACCGCGAGGTCCGGTATGCCGAGGATCTTGCAACTCTCGCTGCGCAGTTTCTGATCCTCATCGGTCTCACCGGATCCATCGTCAACCAGCGAACCGGCCAGTGGAACCACGTTGAAGGCGATGGGCGCCGCATATTTCAGCGGTGCGGGGAAGTCCAATGCACTTCCGTCGTACACAAGCTGCTCGGCCTCGTCGATGACCGCTCGGGTCTGGGTGGCCAACTCCTCGACTCCGGCCAGCCCGCTGCCGGAGACCGCTTGATAGGACGAGGCGATCAACCGGATCAGACCGGCCTCCTGGTGCAGCGGCTTGAGCACCGGCATCGCGGCCATCGTGGTGCAGTTCGGGTTGGCGATTATCCCTTTCCTCAGCGTTGCGCCGCGCACGTCCCGGTCGAAGTTGACCTCGCTGACCACCAACGGAACATCCGGGTCCTTGCGCCAGGCCGACGAATTGTCGATCACGACCGCCCCGGCCGCGGCGAACCGCGGCGCCTGCACCCGCGACATGGTCGCACCGGCGGAGAACAATGCGATGTCCAGTCCGGCGGGGTCAGCGGTCTCGGCATCCTCGACCGCGACCTCCTCGCCCCGGAATCCCAGGGTGCGCCCCTGCGAACGTGCTGAGGCGAAGAACCGGACGCTGGTTGCCGGAAATTCACGCTCTTCCAACAGTTTTCGCATCACCTGACCAACCTGGCCAGTGGCGCCGACCACCCCGATCGACACCATGGGTCAGCGCCCCGACCCTGCGTAGACGACAGCCTCCTCGCCGCCGCCGAGGCCGAACGCCTCGTGCAGTGCGGCGACAGCCTTGTCCAGTTCGGTGTCCTTGATGAGCACCGAGATCCGGATTTCGGAGGTGGAGATCAGGTCGATATTGATACCAACTCGCGCCAGCGCCTCACAGAACGTCGCGGTAACACCGGGATGGCTTCGCATACCCGCACCGACCAGCGACACCTTGCCGATGTGGTCGTCGAAGATCACGCTGGTGAAACCGATCTCATGCTGCAATGACGTCAGTTTCTCCACCGCTGTCCGCGCGGAGTCGCGTGAGCAGGTGAAGGTGATATCGGTTTTGCCGTCCTCAACCTTGGAGATGTTCTGCAGCACCATGTCGATGTTGACATCGGCTTCGGCGACGGCGCGAAAGACCCTGGCGGCGTAACCCGGAACGTCGGGAACCCCCACGACGGTGACCTTGGCCTCGCTGCGGTCGTGAGCGACGCCGGTTAGAATTGCATCTTCCATGGCGGTGTCCTCCATAGATCCGGTGACGATGGTGCCGGGCTTATCGGAGTACGACGACCGGACATGAATCGGAACGTGATAACGGCGGGCGTATTCCACACACCGCAGCATCAGCACTTTGGCCCCGCACGCCGCCATCTCGAGCATCTCCTCGAAGGTGACGGTGTCGAGCCGACGGGCATTGGGCACGATGCGGGGGTCGGCGGTGAAGATCCCGTCGACGTCGGTGTAGATCTCGCAGACATCGGCACGCAGGGCCGCGGCCAGAGCCACGGCGGTGGTGTCGGATCCACCCCGGCCCAGCGTGGTGACATCCTTGCTGTCCTGGCTGACCCCCTGGAATCCGGCGACCAGGACGATATCGCCGTCATCCAGCGCCGACCGCAGCCGGCCCGGGGTGACGTCGATGATTTTGGCGTTGCCATGAGTTCCGGTGGTGATGACCCCGGCCTGCGATCCGGTGAACGAGCGGGCCTGGGCGCCGAGGGATTCGATGGCCATGGCCACCAACGCATTGGAGATTCGTTCACCGGCCGTCAGCAGCATGTCGAGCTCGCGGGGTGGCGGCGCCGGGCAGACCTGACGGGCCAGGTCGAGCAGTTCGTCGGTGCTGTCCCCCATCGCCGAGACCACCACCACGACATCGTCGCCGCGCCGTTTGGTCTCCACGATGCGCTCAGCAACCCGACGGATCCGCTCGGCGTCGGCCACCGAGGATCCGCCGTACTTCTGCACGACGAGCGCCA
>CAZGPT010000096.1:0-6722 GCA_964527015.1 uncultured Mycobacterium sp.
CCTCGGCCAGCTCCGTCCGGGTACCGTTTGCGGGCAGGGTGATCCGGTGCAGATGGCGGTCGATATCGAAGTCGTCGTCCCGGACCCAGGCCGGATGGCCGATGTTCAGTGGGCCGTGCGAGAGCTTCTCCCGGAACTCCGGAATCGCCCGGATCCGCACCGCGAGCGCATCTCGCAGACCGTCGAATCGGTAGCCGCCGGGAATCGTCGCCGCATCCAACTCGAGCACGGAAAACACTTGCATGGGCTGCGTTGCGGTTTCGAGAGAGAGGAAGCTGGCGTCGAATCCGCTGACTCGCTGCGGATGCTGCACGTCTTCGATGTTACCCGGCCCCGACAGGCCTCTACGATATCGCTTGTGGACGGACTCGTTGATGGAACTCGGCGAACGGTCACCCTGATCACCGGGGCGTCAACCGGAATCGGCGCGGAGTTCGCCCGGCAGTTCGCCGCTCGCGGTCACGATCTCGTCGTCGTGGCCCGCAGTGCGGACCGGCTCGACGCGCTGGCCGCACGGCTGCGCGAAGCCCACGGTGTTGCCGTCACCGTGATCGCGATGGACCTCTCGGAGCCAACCGCCGCCGCCGAGCTGTGGCAACGGACGAACGAGGCGGGCCTGCAGGTCGGCGTGCTGGTCAACAATGCCGGCTTCGGAACGCACGGCGATGTGGCCGATGCCGACCCGCAGAGACTCGAGGACGAGGTCGAACTCAACTGCCGGATGATGGTGGGCGCCACCGCCCGCTACCTGCCGCAGATGCGGGACCGCGGTTCCGGGTCGGTCATCAACATAGCTTCCACCGCGGCATTCCAGCCGCTGCCGAAAATGGCCGTCTACGGTGCGACGAAGGCCTTCGTACTGTCCTTCACCGAGGCAGTCTGGGCCGAGGAGCGCAAGAACGGTATCCGGGTGCTGGCGGTGTGCCCGGGACTGACCGACACCCCGTTCTTCGAACTGGCCGGCGAGGCTGCTGCCGGGGCCGCTTCGGGCGCGGCAGCGAAGGCCTTCACCCGCACACCGGAGCAGGTCGTCGCCCACACGATCCGGGTACTGGCGCGGCACAAACCAAGCTTCGTCGACGGGATGGCCAACGCCTTCGTCTCCAGGGTCGTCACCAGGGTGCTACCCCGGCGGCTGGCGATCGCCGTGTCCGGGCGCCTACTGGGCGGCTGACGAGCCGAGAAGTCGGGCAAATGCCGGCCGTCCCTAGGATCGGTGGATGGCATCGTGCGAACCACTGGGTCCCTCGAACGATCTCCCGGCCACTCGATCCGATCCGGCTCCGCCGTCGGCAGCCCAGGGGCTTCCCTGCCGTGTCCCGCCGGGAGACCGCCGTGAACTCGGCTGGTTCAGCTGGCTGTTCTGTCGGCTGGCCGCGCGGGTGTGGGGCGTCCCGGAGTTCCACCTGTTCACCGTGCTGGCCCAGCATCAGCGGCTGTTCTGGTCCTGGGGGCCGTTCGCCGCGGTGCTGCTGCGCCGCGGCCGGTTGCCGGGGGCCGACACCGAGTTGGCGATCCTGCGGGTCGGCCACCTGCGTGGTTGCGAGTACGAACTGCAGCAACACCGACGGATCGCCCTCCGCCGTGGCCTCGATGCCCAGGCTCAGGCCGCCATTTTCGGCTGGCCGCAGTCCGGCGGGCTGTCGTGGCGTCAGCAGGTGCTGCTGGCCGGTGTCGACGAGCTCGTCACCGACCGCGGACTGGGCGATGAGACCTGGCGGCGGCTGAGCGGTTTCCTGGACCGGCGTCAGCTGATCGAATTCGTCACCCTTGTCGGCCAGTACGATGCGCTGGCGATGACACTGACCACCCTGGGCGTACCGATGGATTACCCGGACTGAGCGGTACCGCGGTCCGTAGGATTCGGCCCATCCGGCGGCAACGGTGCGGCCGGCCAGAGTTCAGGAGTTTGCGGGTGAGCGACGCTCTGTTACGGGAAGCAGTCATGACCGCCGGTGCGGCCATGGGCGAGGCGATCGGCATCTTCATGCTGCATCCGGAGACGTTCGCCGGAAGTATCGCCGCGGGTTACCAGAACCCGTTCGCGGGCTATGTCGCCGGTCGCGGGGGGGTGCTCGGCGAGGCGACCGGGACCACGGTTGCCTCGATCTTCGCGATATTCGAGCCGAACTTCATCCGCGCCATGTGGGATGAGGGCCGCGCGGTTCGAGGTGCGGCCGGTGCGGCGCAGGTGTACTGGGACCAGGCGGCGGAATTCGGCCGGAAGTACCTCGCCGCAGCGCCGGGTGCGGATCGGATTGCCGCGTTGGGTGAGAAGATCATCGCCGCGGCGCCGATCGTCGGTCTGCCGATGTACGCCGGCTGGCGGGAGATGCCACTGGCATCCGAGGCCCCGGCCCGGGCGCTGCAGGTGATGTTCGTGCTGCGCGAGTTGCGCGCCGATGTGCATTTCAACGTGCTCGCCAACTCGGGTATCACTCCGGTCGAGGCGCATATGCTCCATGGTGGCCGGGATTACACGGCCATGTTCGGCTGGACGGAGCCGTTCGCCGACGGCGCAGATAAGACCGACCGCTACGCCGCTGTCGAGGAGGCGACCAACCGCCGGATGGCCGCTGTCTTCGACGCCGCCCTGCAACTCGACGAGGCAGAGGAATTGGCCCGGTTCAGCGCCGCGGCGCTGGATCGGTTGAGAGTCAACGTCCCGCCGGCGGGCTAGCACCCGATGCCGATAGCTGACGGCGAGACCTTCGCCGGCTACCAGATCCTGCGCATCCTCGGTGCCGGCGGGATGGGCGAGGTGTACCTGGTCCAGCACCCGAGGCTGCCGCGCCGGGAGGCACTGAAAGTGCTCAGCAGCGCGGTCAGCCACGATGAGGAGTATCGGCAGCGTTTCGGTCAGGAGGCCGAGATGGTCGCGACGCTGCGGCACCCGCATATCGTGACCATCTACGACCGCGGCGAGGCGGACGGCAAACTGTGGATCGCGATGGAGTTTGTCGACGGTATCGATGCGGGGCGGCTGCTGGAGGACCGTCACCCCGGCGGGATCCCGGCCGGCGAAGTGTCGCGCATCGTCACCGCCGTCGCCGCCGCGCTGGATTACGCACACGGCCGCAAACTGCTGCATCGTGACATCAAGCCCGCCAATATTCTGCTGGGTTTGCCGGAGTCGGGCGACGACCGGGTGATGCTGGCCGACTTCGGAGTAGCCCGGTGGATCGACCAGTCCAGCAATCTGACCGGCGCCGAAATGACGGTCGGCACGGTCACCTACGCCGCCCCGGAACAACTCAAGGGGGAGCAGATCGACGGACGCGCCGACCAGTACGCGCTGGCGGCGACCGCCTTTCACCTGCTCACCGGCGCAGCGCCGTTCACCAACAGCAACCCGGCGGTGGTGATCAGCAAGCATCTCAGCGCCGCGCCCCCGTCCCTCGATCGGGCTGATCTGTCCGCATTCGGACCCGTCTTCGCCAAGGCGCTGGCCAAGGACCCGGCAGACCGGTTCACCCGCTGCCGGGACTTCGCCCAGGCGATGCAGGATGCGCTGAACTCGCCGTCCGGGCTGTCCGCCCGGCACCGCAAACCCAGCCACCGGCCGTGGTTCCGGCAACGCTGGGTTGCCGCGGTTCTCGGCGTGGCCCTGACCGCGGCGGTGGGCGGCGGGACGGCGGTGTTGATATCGCAGAATCGGGATCCGGGTGCTCCGTCGCAGCCGGATACACCACCGGCGCCGGCACCGGCGCCGCCGCCGGCCGTGTCGGGCCGGATGGACCTGCCGGTGGTGGTGATGGGCGCGGACTGCGAAGTCCTGGGAGCGGCCGCGGTCGACTCGACTGGGACCGACGCCTACTGCGCCCGGGTGAGTTCGCAGAGTGACGAGACGGTCTGGTCCCTGACCCCGGAGCGGCTTCGCACCGCGGCACCCGCTGCGCCTTAGGCCTTGATGCGGATCTGCCCGGGAGACCACAGTCCACTGCGGGTGGCGGTGCCCAGGTCCAATTGCGCCTGTTCGGCATTGACGATGGTGTCGAACTTGCGCAGCGAGCCCCAGTCCCGGCCCCAATCGTCGGACAGATAGGTCGCCATCACCGAGGCGCGCAGCAGCAGATCGGTCATACCCAGCAAGCCGCCATTGCGGCCGTCCTCCCAGGTGTCGGTGTCCTGCTTCTTCGCGGTGTAGTCCGGGGTGATCCGGAACTCGGGTACCTCGGCAACCCCGTTGGCATGCAACATCGGGTGCTGGCAGGGGAAGGCCATTCCAACCGCCCAGTCCATCAGTACCGGCGCACTCGATCCGACGTACTGCTGCACGGTGCGCAGTTCCGGCACCCGCGGCGGGGTCACCGCGATCCAGTCACCGAGGGACAGCGAACGGTCCTCGGCGACGATCCGCACCGCCGTGGCGTCCCCGGGGATCTCCGACCTCGGGTACCGCAGGTTTCGCCAGGAGGGTGCCGGGCCGAGGTCATACGGCTCCACCCGGCCGGTTGCCATCGGCGCGCCATCGGGGCCCGGACTGCCGTACTCCAATTCGACCGTCTGGCCATCTGTGCGGTCGTTGAGAACACTGTTGCCGGCGATCGTTCCAGCCGCGGTGATGACCACCAGTGGATGATCGCCGTCGTCGGGCGGCAGCTGGTACCAGGCCGATGTCAGCAGACTTTCCTGTTGACCGGAATCCACGTAACTGCCGGCCACCGGAACCCGGGCCGGATCCAGTTGGTAGGGCAGGGGCAAAGTCGACCCGTTGATCCCCGGTTTGGGGAGAGTGAACGGGCCTTCCCAGTCGTGGTCGACACCCGGCATCGGGTTGTTGACCCGGATAGCTTCGGCCACAATCTTTTCCGCCACACCATTGGGGCTGAAGCCGACCGGCTGGGTGCCGCCCAGCGGTCCCAGTTTCCCGTATTCGCCGGCCAGTGGCGTGAGGAAGCCGTTATTGGCGTCCGGTTCGACCAGGACGTCGTCGGCCAGCCCGCAGCCCCCGGCCAGGGCCCGCACGTTGGCCCAGCCGTTGGAGTAGGTCGGATACTGACGCACCACGCCCGCCGTCATCGATGCCAGGAACACCAGCACCATGAAACCGGCGGCAACCGGGATCGGGGCGGCGGTCAGCGTCCGCGCGAACCGTCCCTCGCCGCGGCTTCGAGCGGTGAAGTGCAGCCACACCGTGTAGAGCGCCGAGATGGCGAAAAGACCCAAGAATGCGGTGCTGATGCTGATCCCGGCGATCCGGGGCATCGAGTTGTTGAACGGAACACCGTAGCTCGATACGTACCACCAACCGTTGGTACTGGAGAAGGTGAGTGCGAGCAGGAACAGCACCGCGGTCACGACGGTCATCCGGTTGCGGGACCAGCGCAGCACGGTTCGCGAGATCAGAACCGTGGCAAGGGCGGCCATCGCGGCTCCCACGGCGGCGAACAACCCGAAGTGGTGCACCCATTTGGTGGGGGTGAACATCAGGACGAACATCGTCGCGAAGATGACGCCCATCAGGCGCCAGGCCGGTCCCCGTGCCACGCCGGGAACCCGCTTGCGTCGCAACATGATGAACACCGAGACGAACAGCGACAGCATGGTGATGAAGAACCCGAACCTGCGCGACAGCGACCCGTCGACCGTGGGCAGGATCAGATAGTAGTAACGCAGGTTCTCGGTGTACCAGGCCTGGCTCGGGCCGATGTCGGTGCGGATCCGGGTGGCCTCCATGACGGTGGCCAGGGTCTGATCGGCGAAAACCACGGTCAGGATGACCGTGCCGGCGGCCAGCAGGGGGGCCACCAGCGGCCAGGTGCCCACAATCGCGCGGCGCCGCATCACGATTCGCAGGATCGGCCGGCCCCCGGCCAGCAGTGCGGCGACCGCGATGAGCCCGGTCGGCTGAATACCCAGGGTGAAGGCCGCGGTGATGATCGCCAGCGCCGCGGGCGTCAGCCGGCCTGAGCTGATCGCCCGCTCGATCAGGACATAGGTGATCAGGGCGCCGGTGGCGATCTGGCCCTCTGGGCGCAGGCCGTTGTTGAACGGCATCCAGGCGGCGAGTAGCACCAATCCGGCCGTCCACAACGCCGGGCGGCTGCTGAAAACGGCAGGGCCCAGGCGCGGCAGCACCTCACGGGACAACAGCAGCCAGCACAGCAGGGCGCACAGCAGATCCGGCAGCCGCATCCAGATGCTCGCGGTACTGACATGGGTCATCAGCGCCAGCACGTTGTAGTACCAGCCGAATGGATCCTCCGGCACACCGAACCAGCGGAAGTAGTTCGACATGTAGCCGGCGTGATCGGCGACCCTGGCCATGCCGAGGATGTAGCCGTCGTCGGAGGAGTTGGCGCCGATCACGTACCAGAGGACGAAGCCGGTCACCACGGTGATGTCGACGGCGGTGAAGGTACGCCACCGTTGCGGGATGAGCCGGTGCATCCGGCGTCCATCCAGCCGGTCCAACCGCCACAGTGCTGCCAGCGCCACCACGGTGGCGGCGATGGCCAGCAGCATCGCGGCCAGTTTGACGGTCGTGGGCCGGGTGGAGAACCGGGTGTCGACGGTGGCCGTGACACTCAGTCCGGGGGGTGCCGGGCCGGTGAGGTCGGTGAACACGCCGACGATATTCGGCCGGAGGTTGGGGTCGAAGAATCCCGACCGCAGATAGTCGTAGCCGGCCTGGGGCGACTCCACCTTCTGCTCGGCGCCCGGGTCGGCGCCCGGGTCGGCGCCCGGGTCGGTGTAGTCGGCGTCCGGCGCCAGGCCGA
>CAZGPT010000096.1:6822-12129 GCA_964527015.1 uncultured Mycobacterium sp.
TCGGCGCCCGGGTCGGCGCCCGGGTCGGTGTAGTCGGCGTCCGGCGCCAGGCCGATGAAACCGGCGAAGGTACCGGTCTCGCTGGAGCTGATCTCGATGCGCTGGCACTGGGACGAAACCACCTCGGAGCGGGGAACACTCGCGATCACGACGTTGCGGTCGGTGATATCCACCCGTTCGTCGTTAACGGTGACGAACAGCGAATTGAGTGCGGCATCCTTGGCCTTCTGCGGAGCCAGACCGAGAACCATGCCGCCTTTATCCGGCATGGCGCGGATCACCTCACACGGGATGGTCGCGGTGAGCGACACCGGTGAGAGCGAGATCAGCGGGGATGTGACGTTCCCGAGCCGCCCGTTCTGCGGCCAGTTGAGTGTTGCGGTGGTCTGCACGACGGGTAGTAGCGGGGTCAGTACCGCCAGCACGAAGCCGAGCAGGCCGGCGATGGTGGCCACCCGCCGGGTGATTGTCACCTGCCGGGTGGCGCCGCGTGCGCTGTCGACCAGGGTCTGTGTCATGACGCCGCCCCGTTCACGGCCGCTGTCTCGTTCATGGGAGGGCTCGGATCGGTCCGTTGCGGCTCCATCCGTACACCCGCTGGGAGCCCTCGTCGACGATGGCATCGGGGGCCTGCGCGGCAGGGACCACCCGGATATAGCGTTCGATGGCTCCCCAGTCGCGGTACCAGTCGTCACGCAGGTAGGTGGGAACCGTCGCGGTACTCAACAGCGCCTGGATGAACAGGAATGGTCCACCGGCGCGGGCCGACTGCCACGTGTTGGACGACACCACCACCTGCTTGAGGTTGGGCAGGATCCGGTAGCGGGGCAGCTCGGCGATACCGAGATGTTCGGCGAACGGCCGCTGGCAGGGGAACTGGGCGGCTGAGGCGATGTCCATCAGCACCGGTGTTTCGGTGCCGAGGAACTGTTGCGCGGTTTGCAGGACCGGCACCCGTGGCGGAGTGAAACCGAACCATTGTTCGCTGCTGAGGTTGGGATCATCGGCCACGATGCGGGCCACGTTGGCCTCCGGCGGCGCCCAGGCGAGCGGGAAACGCAGGTTGCGCCACGCCAACTGCTCGATGGTGTCGATCGGCTCCACCTTGTCCAGCGCCTGGAAGCTGCCGTCCTGTGCTCGCACGCCCCACTGCAGCTTCAGTGATTGCCCGTAGTGGAATTCGCCTTCGTCGTCGTAGTACCAGATAGCACCGGCGGCGGCGACGGTGACCAGCGGTCGGTCCGGCGACCGCGGTGGCAGTGTGTACCAGGCCGAGGTGGCCTTGGCCGCCACCGTGTTCTCCTCGTAGCTGCCCATCACCGGGGTGGTCTTGGGGTTGAGGCCGAACGGCAGGAACACCGTGGAACCGTTCACGCCGACCGGTCCGTAGCCGCCGCCGGTGCCGCCGGAGAATCCGATCCCCACATTCGGCTTATTCGGCGAGCCGTCGGAGTTGACCGTCCCCGGGTTGGCGACGAACGGCGCCACCGGATCAAGGGTGTCGCTGATTCCATTCGGGTTGAATCCGACCGGTTTCTCCCCGCCGAGCGGGCCGTAACGGCCCCACCGCTGGCCGGGGGCGGGTCGCAGGACACCGGCGTTGGCGTCGGCCTCGACCAGAACGTCATCGGCCATGGCGCAACTGGTTGCCGACAGGCCGGAACGCAACGCCGCCAGGTTCGCCTTCGCGGTGGTGTAGGCGGGATAGCGCTGGGCGAAACCCTTGACCATCGAGCCGACCGCGACCAGGACGATGATCAGCGAGAAGACCAGCAGCGGCGTGGCAGCCAGCAGACGGTTGCGCCGGGTATCGGCCACCTCGGTGTGCCCGGCGTAGTCGATCCGGAAGTGCAGCCAGCCGGCCATCAGGCCGGTCAGGATGGCCAGGGCGAGGAACATCGACGTCACCGGCTGGTGCAACAAAACCGGTTCGCGGTCATACCAGGGCACACCGTAGTTGCCGACGTAGAACCAGCCGTTGATTCCGGAGGTGGCCCAGGCCAGGACGAACAGCAGGGCGGTGACGTACAGCGCGAGGTTGCGGCGGCTGTGCAGTCCGACGGTGGCGAAGGCGAAGGCCGTCACCGCGCCCAGGGCGGCGGTCAGGCCGGCGAAGGCGCCGAACTGCACTGCCCACTTGGTGGGGGTGAAGGTCAGCAACAGCAGGCCCAGTGCGGTGCTGCCGATCAGCCTCCACACCGGCCCGCGGGCGATCCCGGCCAGTCGGCCCTTGCGAAGCAGGATGGTCAGCATGGCGAATAGGCACAGCAGCATGACGAGGACGGCGAAACGCCGGGTCAGCGATGCCTCGACGTGCTCCTCGACGGTGAGGAAGTAGTAGCGCAGGAAGTCCTGGTACCACGAGATCGTCGGCCCGACAACGTATTTGATCCGGACGGCCTCGGCCACGCCGGCCAGGGTCTGGTCGCGGAACACCACGACGAAGAAGGTCGACAATGCGGCGGCCAGTGGGGCCAGCTGAGCCGGCAGGCCGTCGGGCAGCCGGCGGGCACCGATCAAGCGGGCGACCGCCCGAGCCCCCACCAGCAACGGCGCCGTGGCCACCAGACCCTGCGGGGCCAGCGTCACGCAGAACACCGCCACGATGATCGCCACCGCCACCGGGGCCAGCCTGCGGGTGGCGATGGTGCGCTCCACCAGCATCCACACCGCCAGGACACCGAAGGCGATCAGCGGTTCCGGTCGCAGGCCGTTGTTGAACGGCAGCCAGGCGGCCAGGAACACCCCGCCGGCGGTGGCCACCGCCACCCGGTTGCCGGCCAGCCCGCCCCGGCCCGATCCCAGCCGGGGCAGCACCCGGTGGCTCAGGATCAGCCAGCAGCCGACGGCCGCCACGAGCGCCGGTAACCGCATCCAGACGCCTGCGGTGCTGACCGAGGCCAACTGCGCCAGCAGCGACTGATACCAGTCGAACGGCGCCTCGGAAGCGCCGAAGAACCGGTAGTAGTTCGCGGTGTAGCCCGCCTCACCCGATACCCGGGCGATGGTCAAGTTGTACCCGTCATCGGAGGAGATCGCCCCGATCACGTGCCAGAGCAGCAGGGTGGCGATCACGCCGGCGTCCACCGGCCAGTGGCGCCGGCGGCGGGTGGCGGCGAGCACCCGGCGTACGGTCGCGCCGCGATCCAGCACGGCCAGCGCGGCGATCGAGGAGATCACGCACAGAACGCCGGCCACCATGATGGCGAGCTTCAGCGGGGTCGGACTGGTGATGAACCGCGTATCGACGTCGACGCGGGCCGACAGCCCGGGCTGGGGCGGCACCTTCAGCTCGGTGAAGACCCCGGTCACCTGTGGCTTCTTATCCGGTGACAGCGTTCCGGCGGCCCCTGGTATCCCGACGAAATCGGCGCCGACCTGTCCCGGGTTGGCCCACACCCGGACCTCGCTGCAGGCGCCGGAGTCGACCGCCGAGCGCGGGGCGACCGCGGCAACGGTGTCGCGGAAGGCCACCACCACCGACTCGGAATTCGCCCGGACGAACAATCCGTTGGCGGACGCGTCGATACCGTCGGCGGGATTGGTGGACAACACCACGCCGCCGGCGGGCGGCAGGGTGGCGATCGCCGAGCAGGGGATCGCCACGTCCAGGGCCGCGGGGGCGCCGGAGACCAGCGGCGCGGTGATGTCGCCGACTGTTCCGCCGGGTCCGGTGCCTTGCGGCCACACGATGGTTGCGCTGGCCTGGGTGACCGGCAGCAGTGGGGTCAGCCCGCACAGCACGATTCCGGCCAGACCGGCGAGGACGGCCACGAGACGCGCGATCCGGGTGGACTCGGCACTCTGGCTGGGCACGAGCGTCGATGGTAGGCGACGTCACTCGGTTTCCCGCGCATGTGGGTGCCGACCAGCCTGGCCCGGCCCGGACCAGCCGGACTGGTTCAGCGTGGCGCTACGTGGGACGTAGCGGTGCCGGGCTCCACCAGCCGCTGCGGGTGACGGTCCCCAATTGGAGGCGGGCCGGGGTCGCGGCCGGGGGGTAGAGGTTCAACCGCTGCAGCGAGCCCCAGTCCCGGGACCAATCGTCCTTCAAGTAACTGGGGACGGTCGTGGCGCGGAACAGCAATTCGCTGATCCCCAGCGGCCCGCCGCCGATGTTGTCCATCACCGGGGAGTTGGACTCGGTTCCGAAACGGTCGGGCAGGATCCGCCACTTCGGCACCTCGGTCACCCCGGCCGTGTGGCCGAAAGGTCGCTGACAGGGGAAGGCCAGTCCCACCAGCCAGTCCAGCAGGACGGGGTCCTGTGAGCCGACCACCTGTTGCAGGGTGCTCAGTTCGGGGATGCGGGGCGGGGTGACGGCGACCCAGTGTTGCGGCGCGAGGTCGTCGTCGACGGCGACCACCCGGATCAGGGTGGCCTCGACGGGAATCGCCGACAGCGGAGCCCGCAGGTTGCGCCATGCCGGCGCCGGGCCGATGTCGGCAAGACTCAGCGAACCGCCCGCCTTGTCCTGGGCCGCCAGTTGGTCGGTGGCCCATTGCACGGTCACCTCATCGCGGTCGAAGCGGCCCGCCGCCGACACCACCACCAACGGTTCCGAATCGGCGGCGACGTCCTCCCTGGGAGGCAGCCGGTACCACGCCGAACGCAGCCGCGCCTGCTGCTGCACGCCCGAACGCCAACTGCCCAGAACCGGGGTGCGAGCCGGGTTGAGGCCGTAGGGGAGCCGGACCTTCGAGCCGTTGATCCCGACGCGGACGGTTGCGTCGTCCCCGGCTTCGAGCGAGGTGGCCCCGGCGTCGGTGGCAGTGCCGGCCTCGTCGATGAAGTTGCCGCCCCCCGGCGGCTCCATCACCGGCTCGGCTGAGATATCAGCCGGAATTCCGTTGGGGGAGAACCCTTGTGCGGTGACCGCACCGAGCGCAGCCCTGGCCGGTGCGTCGACCGGGCGGAGCATCCCGGCATTGGGATCCGGTTCGACCAACACGTCGTTGGCCAGCCCGCAGGTCTTTCCGGTAAGCGCCTGCAAGTTGGACTTTCCCACTGACCATGCCGGGTACTGGTTGATCATGCCCAGCGTCAGCGAGGTCACTTCGAATATCACCAGCAACCAGGCCGCCAGCGCCAACGGCGAGCCGGTCAGGCGCGACCACCATCGGGCGGACAGCCGGTCGTGGGCGCCATCAGGTCCGGGTGCCGCACCGGCCCCGGATGGGCCGTCACCGAAGTGGAACCACGCCGCGACCAGCAGGGCCACCATGGTCAGACCCAGCAATACCGTGGTGACCCCCAGCCGCCACTCGGGGAACTGGTTGGCCCACGGCACGCCGAAGTTGGAGACGT
>CAZGPT010000097.1:0-12123 GCA_964527015.1 uncultured Mycobacterium sp.
TAGGACATCATGGCCGGTGGGCAGACCCGCCAGCCGTACCGGCCGTTCGGTAGTGCGATCAGATGGTTCTCACACTCGGCATCCAGTTCGGCCGGCGGCACATCCGCCCATGCTCCGGTCGCCTTCTCGGTGCGGGCCTCGGCGGGGTCGGGGTAGTCCGGCGAGGCCAGCGAGGCTTCGGCGACTTCCCGCATCCACTGACCGTCCAGTCCCACCGCGGGATCCAGCAGCACCAGTCCGGAGACCAAGTCGGGACAGGCCGCCGCCAGGTGCAGCGCGACCGCGCCGCCGAACGAGTGGCCCACCAACAGGACCGGGCCGTCGGCCTCATCCTCGATCAGACCGGCCAGCGCGGTGACATTGGCGTCGATGGTCCAGGGTGCCGACCACGTCGAGTGACCGTGCCCGATCAGATCCGGTGCCAGCACGGCGATCTCGGAGAGGTGCCGGACGGCCAGGGTGTGCCAACGGCGGCCGTGCCCGGTCAGCCCGTGGATCATCAGGATGCGGGCCGGGCCCGGCGGGCCGAAGCGGTTCAGGTGAAGACCGTGGATCACCCGCCCTATGCTGCCAGGATGGACTCGGTCACGTTGCACAGCCTGGGTGGGGTCGGCACGGTCACCGGTTCCAAGCACCTGCTTGAAAGCGGCGGCAGGCGAATCCTGGTGGACTGCGGTCTTTTCCAGGGTGTGAAGAACCTTCGCGAGCTGAACTGGGCACGTCTGGCGGTGGACCCCTCAAGTATCGACGCCGTGGTCGTGACCCACGCCCACCTCGATCACACCGGTTATCTGCCCCGGTTGGTGCGCGATGGCTTCAAGGGGCCGATCCTGTGCACCGCGGCCACCGCGTCGGTCGCCGAGATCATCCTGCGGGACAGTGCGTTCCTGCAGGAGCGCGATGCGGCGTTCGTCAACCGGCACAAGGTCACCAAGCACCATCCGGCACTGCCGTTGTACGACAGCGCGGACGCCGAACGCGCCGTCGAACTGTTCGGCACCCGGCCGTTCGGCAAGGAGTTCGACGTGCTCGACGGGGGGCCGGTGGTGACATTCCGGCGAGCCGGCCACATCCTCGGGGCGGCCACCGTCGACCTGTGGTGGCAGGGTCGCCGGGTGGTCTTCACCGGCGACCTTGGTCGCTACGACGACCCGCTGATGTTCGATCCGGAGCCGGTCCCGGCCGCGGATTACCTGGTGATGGAATCGACCTACGGTGACCGCCGGCACGAACCCACCGATCCAGCCGCCGCCCTGGCGGAGATCGTCACCGCGACGGTGCTGCGCGGCGGCACCGTGGTGATCCCCGCGTTCGCAGTCGGCCGGGCCCAGACGCTGCTCTATTACCTGTGGCAACTGCACTCCACCGGCAAGATCCCGGATGTGCCGGTCTACCTGGACAGCCCGATGGCGATCAACGCCAGTGAGTTACTGCGCACCCATCAGCGGGACCATCGGCTGGCGCCGGAGACCTACCGGGGCATGTGCGACATGGCCACCTACACCCGCGATCCCGAGCAGTCGAAGATGATCTCGGCCGGACGGGAGCCCAAGATCGTCATCTCCGCCAGCGGGATGGCCACCGGCGGCCGCATCCTGCACCATCTCAAGGCGTTCGCGCCGGACCCGCGGAACACCATCGTGCTGACCGGGTATCAGGTTCCGGGCACCCGCGGGGCCTCGATCGCCGCCGGTGAGCCGGAGGTCAAGATCCACGGTGAGTGGATCCCGATCAATGCGCACGTCGCGAACCTGAAGATGTTGTCCGCGCACGCCGACGGCGACGAACTGATCCGCTGGGCCGCCGGATTCACCAGCCCGCCCCGGCAGGTGTTCGTGGTGCATGGCGAACCTCAGCCGGCCGACACCCTGCGTAGGCGTCTGGGCAGGGAGTTCGGCTGGCCGGCGACGGTGTCGCGCCCGGGTCAGGTTTTCGACCTGTAGCCGGCATCGCGGTGGCCGGAGTCTGTCGGACCCGCGTGATGTCATGCCCGCATGACGACTTTTCGGGTGCTGGGCGGGCCGGGGACCGGAAAAAGCGGCCTCCTGGTCGAGGCAGCCGCGCAGCGTATCGCCGCCGGACTTGACCCGGAGTCGGTGCTGCTGCTGACCGGGTCCGGCCGGATGGCCGCCACCGCCCGTGGTGCGCTGACCGCGCGGCTGCTCGGCGAGACCACGGCGGATCTGCCGGTCGTGCGCGAACCCATGGTTCGGTCGCTGCACGGTTACGCCTTCGCGGTACTTCGCAAGGCCGCCGAACGGGCCGGTGATCCGCCGCCGCGCCTGGTCACCGGCGCCGAGCAGGACGGTGTCATCCGTGAGCTGCTCGACGGCGATATCGCCGACGGCGCCCGCGGCTGGCCACCGGAGCTGCGCCCGGCGCTGTCGGCCGCCGGATTCGCCACGGAGTTGCGTGATCTGCTCGCCCGCTGCGCTGAGCGGGGGGTCGACCCGATGAGCCTGCAACGGCTGGGGCGGAGCTCCGGCCGGCCGCAGTGGGTGGCCGCCGGCCGGTTCGCCTGCCAGTACGAGCAGGTGATGTTGCTGCGCGCCGCGGTCGGCACCGCCGCACCGCAGGCGACCCTGCCCGCCCTCGGCGCGGCCGAGCTGGTCGGCGCGGCGCTGGAGGCGATGGCCGTCGACACCGGGTTGCTGGCCGCCGAGCGGGCCCGGGTCCGGTTATTACTCGTAGACGATGCCCAGCATCTGGACCCGCAGGCCGCCGAACTGGTGCGGGTCCTGGCCGCCGGGGCCGAGGTGGTGATGCTGGCCGGTGATCCCAATCAGGCGGTATTCGGGTTCCGCGGGGCGGATCCGGAACTGCTGCGTGCCGATGCCGATGCCGATCAGACGATCAGGCTTACCCGGTCGCACCGCTGCGCCCCGATGATCGCCCGCGCCATCGCCGGGATGGCGGCCGGATTGCCCGGTCCGGTCTGGCCGACATTGGACGGCGGTCCCGACTTCGGTGCCGACTCCGATGCCGACGGTGGCGCCGAGACCGATGGCACGACCGGATCGGTCACCGTCCGGGTGGCCGACTCGACGCATGGCGAGGCCGCGATGGTGGCCGATGCGCTCCGGCGCGCCCATCTCGTCGACCGGCTGCCGTGGTCGCAGTTGGCGGTGATCGTGCGCTCGGCCTCGGCGGCCGCGGCGCTGGCACGGTCGCTGGGGGTGGCCGGGGTGCCGGTGCAGACACCCAACGCCGGTGGCCCTATCGGTGCTCAGCCCGGGGCCCGCGCGCTGCTGAGCGTGCTGGATGCGGCCGCCACCGGTCTGGACGGCGAGCGCGCCGGGGAGTGGGCCGAGCTGCTGTTGACCGGCCCGATCGGCCGAATCGACCCGGTGTCGTTGCGTCAACTTCGGCGGGCCCTGCACCGCCGCGATGCCGAACTGGCCGACGCCCTCACCGGATCAACCCCGCCACTGCCGGCGACGCTGGCCAAACCGGTCAAACGGGTACGTGCGGTGCTGTCCGCCGCGGTCGGCAGCCACCGCCGCCATCGCGATCCCCGCTACACGCTCTGGCAGGTGTGGGAGCGCAGCGGCCTGCAGCAGCGCTGGTTGCGCGCCGCCGAACGCGGTGGGGTAGACGGTGCGCTGGCCGAGCGGAACCTGGCCGCGGTTACCGCATTGTTCGATATCGCCGACGACTATGTCGCCCGGACCGCCGGGGCCTCGTTGCGGGGTCTGCTCGACCATGTTGCCGCTCTGCAATTGTCGCCGGCCGCCGGTGCCGAATCCGCCGGTGACGCGGTGGCGGTGCTCAGCCCGCACGCCGCCCTGGACCGGGATTGGGAGATGGTCGTCATCGCTGGACTGCAGGACGGATTGTGGCCCAACACCACCCCGCGCGGTGGGGTACTGGGCACCCAGCGACTGCTCGATGTCCTGGACGGTCTCGGCGATGAGGTGTCCGCGCGGGCCCCGTTACTGGCCGAGGAACGCCGGCTGCTGATCGCGGCGATGGGCCGGGCCCGACGGCGGTTGCTGATCACCGCGGTCGACAGCGATGCCGGTGACGCGGTCAGCGTGCCGTCGCCGTTCGTCGCCGAACTGGCCGCCTACGCCGGCGGGGACAACGCGCAGCCGCTGCGTCCCGAGCCCGCCCCGCCGGTGCTGTCGACGTCGGCGGTGGTCGGCCGGCTGCGGGCCGTGGTGTGCGCTCCCGAAGGCGACGTGGAAGATCCCCAAAGGGTCTGCGCAGCAGGACAATTAGCCCGGTTGGCCGCCGCCGGGGTGCCGGGTGCGGACCCGTCGCAATGGCAGGGGCTGGCCGAGGTGAGCACCGAGGAGCCGCTGTGGTCCGGTGACGATCACATCGTCGACCTGAGTCCGTCGACATTGCAGACGTTGTCGGACTGTCCGCTGCGGTGGCTGGCCGAACGGCACGGTGGAACGGGTCCCCGGGGGCTGAACTCCACCCTCGGGTCGGTGCTGCACGCGCTGGTCGCCGACTCGGCCAAGACCGAGAGCCAACTGGTCGCCGAGTTGGAAACACTCTGGGCGGCTTTACCGTTCGATTCGCCCTGGTATGCCGCCAACGAGCTCGAACGGCACCGCAGCATGCTGACGGCCTTTGTGGCGTGGTACTCGGCGAGTCGGCAGGATCTGACCGAGATCGGCACCGAGGTCGCCCTCGACGGGGTGGTCGACGGGCTGACGGCGGGGGTGCGGGTGCGCGGTCGCATCGACCGGCTGGAACGCGATGCCCAGGGCAGGCTGGTGGTCGTCGACCTCAAGACCGCCAAGACCCCGGTCAGCAAGGATGATGCACAGCGGCACGCGCAACTCGGCCTCTATCAGCTGGCGGTGTCGGCGGGCCTGCTGGCCGATGGTGACCAGCCCGGTGGCGGCCGGCTGGTCTATCTGGGCAAGCCGTCGGCCGCCGGGGCCACCGAACGGGAACAGACCGCGCTGGGTGCCGATGACATCCCCGACTGGCAGCGGGCGGTGGGTGCCGCCGCGGCGGCGACCGCCGGACCGCAGTTCGCCGCCCGGGTCAATGACGGTTGTTCGCACTGCCCGCTGCGACCGTCCTGCCCGGCCCACGCCCCGGAGTCGTCATGACCCACAGCCCCGCCGAACTTGCAGCCGCCCTGGGGGTTCCGGCTCCGACCGATGAGCAGGCCGCGGTGATCGCCGCTGCGCCCGGCCCGTTGGTGGTGGTCGCCGGCGCCGGGGCCGGCAAGACCGAGACGATGGCCGCCCGGGTGGTGTGGCTGGTCGCCAACGGCCACGCCGATCCGGGGCAGGTGCTGGGCCTGACGTTCACCCGCAAGGCCGCCGGGCAATTGCTGCGGCGGGTCCGCTCCCGGCTGGCCCGGCTGTCCGGCCATCGCGGCGAAGCCGTCGACGGGGCATCGGGTTCGCCGCTGGTGAGCACCTACCACGCCTTCGCCGGGCAGCTGTTGCGCGAGTTCGGCTTACTGCTGCCGGTCGAACCGGACGCCCGGCTGCTCAGTGAGACCGAGCGCTGGCAGCTGGCCTACGAGGTGGTCTGCGGCCACCCCGGGCCGCTGCCGATCGGCAAGACGCCGGCCGCGGTCACCGCGATGGTGCTGCGGCTGTCCGACGACCTGGCCGAGCATCTCGTCGACACCGGTCAGCTGCGCGATACTCACACCGAGCTGGAACGGCTGGTGTACGGGCTGCCGTCCGGACCCCGCCAGCGCGATACCGGGCCGAACCGGCGGCTGCTGGGGATGCTTGAGACCCAGGCCGAACGCGCGGCGCTGGTGCCGCTCATCGACGCGGTGCATGCCCGGATGCGGGCGTCCAGCGTGCTGGACTTCGGTTCCCAGATGTCGGCCGCGGCCCGGTTGGCCGCCGGCCACCCGCAGGTCGGTGCGGCGCTGCGGGAGCGCTACCGGGTGGTGCTGCTCGACGAGTACCAGGACACCGGCCACGCCCAGCGCATCGCCCTCTCGGCACTGTTCGGCGGCGGTGCCGGCGGTCCCAGCGGTGCTGACGGAGATGACCACCTCGCGCTGACCGCCGTCGGCGACCCGATTCAGTCCATCTACGGCTGGCGCGGCGCCTCGGCCACCAACCTGCCGCGATTCACCACCGACTTCCCGTGCCGCGACGGCACGCCGGCACCCACCCTGGAACTGCGGACCAGCTGGCGCAACCCGCCGCGGGCCCTGCAACTGGCCAACGCGGTCTCCGCCGAGGCGCGCCGGCGCTCGGTGGCGGTGCGCCCGCTGCGGCCACGGCCCGGGGCGCAGCCCGGCACGGTGCTGTGCGCGCTGCACCGGGATGTGGCCCGGGAGCGGGACTGGGTCGCCGATCATATCGCCGCCCGCTACCGCACCGCCGCCGCCAACGAGCAGGAGCCGCCGACGGCCGCGGTGCTGGTGCGGCGCAACGCCGATGCCGGTCCCATCGCGGCGGCCCTATCCGCTCGCGGCGTCCCGGTCGAGGTGGTCGGACTGGCCGGGTTGCTGTCGATTCCTGAAGTGGCGCAGATCATCTCGACATTGCGGGTGGTCATCGATCCCGCCGCCGGGACCGCCGCCATGGAAGTCCTGACCGGTCCGCGCTGGCGGTTGGGGGCCCGCGACCTGGCCGCGCTGTGGCGCCGGGCGATGACGATCGACGGGCAGCGGCCGGCTGTGTTGTCGGCCCAGCAGATCGCCGACGCCGCGGCCGCCGCTGCCGACACCGCGGCCCTGGCCGACGCGGTCGCCGACCCCGGCCCGGCCGCGGACTATTCGCCCGAGGGCTACCGGCGGATCGCCGCCGCCGGAGCCGAACTGGCCCGGCTACGCGGGTATCTGGCCCACCCGCTGTCCGATCTGGTGGCCGAGGTGCGCCGGGTGCTCGGGGTCGACGCCGAGGTACGTGCGGCTCTTCCGGCCGGAACGCCCGGTACCGGGGGAGAGCACCTGGATCGCTTCGCTGAGGCGGTGGCCCGCTACGCCGACCGGCCCGGCGCCGACCCGGCCGGCCTGCTGGCCTACCTGGACGCGGCCGCGGTCGTCGAGAACGGTCTGGCCCCGGCCGAGATCAGCGTGGCACCCGGGCGGGTCCAGGTTCTGACGGTGCACGCCGCCAAGGGTCTGGAATGGCAACTCGTGGCGGTACCGCACCTCAGTGCGCGGGTGTTCCCCTCCACGGCGTCCAAGCGGACCTGGCTCACCGACGCCGGGGACCTGCCGCCGCTGCTGCGCGGTGACCGTGCCGGTGATCAGACTGCGGCCGGTTCGCACGGGGTGCCGGTGCTGGACACTTCGTCGGTCGCCGATCGCAAGGCACTGTCGAATGTCATCGACACCCATCGCGACCAGTTGCTGGCGCGCCGGCTCGACGAGGAACGCCGGTTGCTCTATGTCGCGCTGACCCGCACCGAGGACACCCTGCTGCTCTCCGGTCACCACTGGGGTGCCACCGAAGCCACGCCGCGTGGCCCGTCGGATTTCCTGGTTGAGGTTCGCGACGTCATCGAGGCCGCATCGGCCGCGGGCGAGCCGTGCGGTGTGATCGAGCACTGGGAACCCGAGCCTGCCGAAGGTGAGCAGAATCCGTTGCGGGACAATATGATCGAGGTGAATTGGCCGGTCGACCCGCTGGGTTCGCGGCGCCGCGACATCGAGCGGGGAGCGCAACTGGTAGCCGACGCGGTCGCCGGTGCGCCGATACCGGCCGACCCGGGTGCCGAACCGGAGGATCCGCACGGCTGGATCGCCGATGTCGACGCCCTCCTGGCGGAACGTTCCCGGGCCGGGGACCCGGCGCCGGTCGCACTGCCCGCCCAGCTGTCGGTCAGCGCCCTGGTCGACCTGGACCGCGATCGCGTCGGCGCGGCCCGCCGGCTCACCCGGCGGCTGCCGGCCCGCCCGGATCCGCACGCGATCCTCGGTACCGCCTTCCACGACTGGGTGCAGCGCTTCTATGGCGCGGAGCGGTTGTTCGACCTGGAAGACCTGCCCGGTGCGGGGGATCCGCAGACCGCCGACGCCGAACAGCTCGCGGTGCTCCAGGACGCCTTCCACGCGTCACCGTGGGCGGCTCGCACACCGGTGGACGTCGAGGTGCCCTTCGAGATGGCGCTGGACGGCACGGTGGTGCGCGGTCGTATCGATGCCGTCTTCGCCGATCCCGATGGTGGGTGCACCGTCATCGACTGGAAGACCGGTGATCCGCCCGCCGACGACGCGTCCCGCCGGCACGCCGCGGTCCAGTTGGCGGTGTACCGGCTCGCCTGGGCCGGGCTGACCGGCTGCCCGGTGTCGCGGGTGCGTGCGGCGTTCCACTACGTACGGTGCGGGAGCACCGTCGCCCCCGCCGGCCTGGCCGACGCGGCCGACCTGGCCGCGCTGATCACCCCGGATGCGGAGCGTCGCGCCGAATCCTGAGCGCCTGGGCGATCATCGGGGCCTGCATAGGTAGCCGAGCCAGTGCGGCGATCCGCATCGGCCACTTCTGGGCGCCCGGCTTGTTCCACCACATCCGCGTCATGTTCAGGTTGGCCGGGAATACCGCCAGGAACAGCCCCACCGCGGCCAGTGCGCCGGCCCGGCGGGTGCGCGGTGCCAGCAGCATCGCGCCCACGCCCACCTCGGCCACCCCGGAGGCGTAGGTGTAGAGACGGGGGCTGCCCGGCAACTCGGCGGGCACGATGGTGTCGAACGGTTTCGGGGCCAGAAAGTGCCCGGCGCCGATTCCGATCAACATCGCCGCCATCCGGTAGGCGGGGCGCTGGCTGGCGGGTTCGGCTGAGCGTTCAGTAGAGGTGTGCGGCATGGTTACATAATGGCCGTGTGGTGTCATCCCGCTGGGCGAAACGCAACGGATGAGTCCGTGACGGATTGCTGTGGCTGAACGACACGTCCGGCGGCGCCTCCGGGCTATCGACGAGAATCTCGCTGCCAAGACCGACTCCGAGTTGGTCGACTACATGCACGTCCCGACGAAATACATCAGCCCCGTCCGGCGGATCGCCCGGCGGGTTTTCTACGCTCTCGGCGCGTTACTCGCCGCGGTGATCATCGTCTACCTCGACCGCGATGGCTACAGCAACTCCACCGGGAAGCCGCTGACGGTGCTGGACTGCTTCTATTACGCGACCGTGTCGCTATCGACCACCGGCTATGGCGATATCGCCCCGTTCACCGAGCGGGCCCGGCTGGTGAACACCCTGATGATCACGCCACTTCGGGTCGCGTTCCTGATCGTTCTGGTCGGCACCACAGTGGAGTCGCTGACCACGGCGTCCCGGCAGGCTTTCAAGATTCAGCGATGGAGGAAAAAGGTGCGCAACCACATCGTCGTCGTCGGCTACGGCACCAAGGGTCGCACCGCGGTGGCCGCCATGCTCGCCGACGGGGTCAAACAGAACGAAATTGTGGTCGTCGATACCGAGCAATCCGCTCTGGAACGGGCCAAGGAAGCCGAGTTGGTGACCGTGCGCGGCGACGCTAACAGGTCCGATGTGCTGCGACTGGCCGGCGCTCAGAATGCCAGTGCCATCGTGGTGGCCACCAACAGCGACCCCACCGCGGTGCTGGTCACCCTGACCGCGCGCGAACTGGCGCCGAAGGCCGCCATCATCGCCTCGGTACGGGAGGCCGAGAACCGCCACCTGCTGTTGCAGTCCGGGGCCAATTCGGTGGTCGTGTCCTCCGAGACCGCGGGCCGACTACTCGGCCTGGCCACCTCGAAGGCCAACGTTGTCGAGATGATCGAAGACCTGATCACCCCGGACTCCGGGGTGGTGATCGCCGAGCGTGAGGTGGCGGACAGCGAGGTGGGAGGCTCGCCGCGGCACCTGTCCGACATCGTGCTCGGCGTGGTCCGTGACGGACGACTGCTGCGGTTCGACGATGCCGAGGTGGATGCCCTGGAGCGGGCTGACCGCGTGCTGTACATGCGTACCGCCGGCGGGGAGTGACGAGCTCGGTGAGCTTCCGGCTGCGCAACGTCCCACTGTTATCGCGGGTCGGGGCCGACCGTGCCGACCACCTGCGCACCGATGTCGACGCCGCCGTTGCCGGCTGGACCGAGGCCGCGCTGCTGCGGGTCGACGACCGCAATCAGGTGCTGGTCGTCGATGAGCAGGTGGTGTTGTCCCCGGCCGCCGAACTGGGTGACCGCCCACCCCCCGACGCGGTGTTCCTGGGCCGGATCGCCGGTGGCCGCCACGTCTGGGCGGTGCGTGCTGCGCTCGCGGCCCCCGACGACGGGTCTGCCGCCCCGGCCCGAGTGGCAGACCCGCGCCGATCCGGGGTGCCCTTCGACGATGTCAGCGCCCAGCTGGTCGCCAGCGCGCTGGCATTGCTGAATTGGCATGACAGTGCACACTTTTCGCCGATCGACGGATCCCCGACCCGGGCGGTCCGATCCGGGTGGGCACGGCGCAATGTGCTCACCGGCCAAGAGGACTTCCCCAGGGTGGACCCGGCGGTGATCTGTCTGGTGCATGACGGAGCCGATCGCGCGGTGCTGGCCCGCCAGACGGTGTGGCCGCCGAGGCTGTTCTCGCTTTTGGCCGGGTTCGTCGAGGCCGGTGAGTCGTTCGAGACCTGCGTGGCGCGCGAGATCAACGAGGAGATCGGGCTGACCGTGCGCGACGTGCAGTACCTGGGCAGTCAGCCGTGGCCGTTCCCGCGCTCGCTGATGGTGGGCTTTCACGCTGTCGCCGACCCCGCAGAGGAGTTCGTCTTCCGCGACGGGGAGATCGCCGAGGCCGCCTGGTTCACCCGGGCCGAGGTCCGGGGCGCCCTGGAGGAAGGCGACTGGAGCAGCGACTCCACATCGGGGCTGCTGTTGCCCGGGTCGATCTCGATCGCTCGGGAGATCATCGAGTCCTGGGCCTATCTCGACGTTTGACCGGCCAGTCCGCCGCGTCCCCAGCGTTCTGGGTGCCGTCACCGACGGTCACCGACGGTCAGCGACGGTCACCGACGGTCACCGACGGTCACCGACCTCTGGGGACCACTCGTACTTTTGCCCACCTTTGAGCGACAAGGCGGGACAAGGCGGGGCAAGGCGGGACAAGGCGGGACAAGGCGGGACGGGGGACCAGGGGGGACCGGGGGGCCAGGGGGGATTGTCGTACCCGCATGCGATGTTGCCGACATGACTGAGATCACCGCCCCGCGCGGCCTCGTGCTGCGCGGCACCGAGTTGCGTTATGTCCTGATCCGGTTGCTGCAGTTGATCGGCCCGGCGACAGTCACCGAGCTCGCTGATGGACTGCGGCAGTGGGGCTTCACCGTCAACGGGCGGCCCTCAAAAACGATTTCCGACGCCCTGCGCTGGGAGCGTAAGCGCGACCGCGTGCGTCGGATCGACCGCGGCCGCTACCGAGCTGGTGGGATGCCGCGTTCGACCGAGCACCGGATCATCTGGCGGGTGGTCGCGTTACGTGACGAGGCCGGCGTTACAGCCGACACTGGAAACTTGTCGCTCAGAGGCGGGCAAATGTAGTGGCACCCCGCACCGGGACACGCCGCCGACGGCGCACCGCCGCCGCCACGAACGCGCGGCGGCGTCAGACCCCGAGCTTGGCCTTGACCTCGTTGATGCTCGGGTTGGTCAGCGCGGTGCCGTCGGCGAACTTCAGCGTCGGGACGGTTTGATTGCCGCCGTTGGCCGTCATCACGAACTGCGCGGCCGCCGGATCGTGCTCGATGTCGACCTCGGCGAAGGATATCCCCGCCGCCTTCATCATGGTCTTGAGTCGGCGGCAGTAGCCGCACCACACCGTGGAATACATGGTGACCTGGGGATCAGACATAAGGCCCTCAAGATAGCCCAATGTCGGCGCCGGCTGCCAAGATGGACGCCATGCCCGCGCCTGCCGACCAACTGGCCGGCCTCGACGCCGAACAGCGCGAGGCCGTGCTGGCCGCCCGCGGCCCGGTGTGTGTGTTGGCCGGTGCGGGCACCGGCAAGACCCGGACCATCACCCACCGGATCGCCCACCTGATCGCCAACGGCCACGTCGCGGCCGGACAGGTGCTCGCGGTGACGTTCACCTCCCGGGCGGCCGGGGAGATGCGCAGCCGGCTGCGGGCCATGCAGATCGGCGGGGTCCAAGCGCTGACCTTCCACGCCGCGGCCCGGCGCCAGTTGCACTACTTCTGGCCGCGGGTGGTCGGCGACACCGGCTGGC
>CAZGPT010000098.1:0-12103 GCA_964527015.1 uncultured Mycobacterium sp.
GTCGCAGCCGAGATCGAGCGCCTGCGTCGCGCCGGGATGGGTCTCAGCGAGGCCCTGAATCTGCTGGCCCGGCGGGGGATGGCCAAGAACGCCCCCTCGGAAACGGTGGCCTATCAGCATCGAAGCTCCCCGATGGGACTCAAGATCGACGTCACCAACGTCGCCGAAGTGCTCGATCTGCTCGACGATGATCGTTGACGCGAACCTGCTGCTGTATGCAGTGGACGAGACCAGCGCCCATCACATAGCCGCCGGATCCTGGCTGCAGGAAGTGCTCAACGGCGATAGCCGCGTCGGATTGCCCTGGCAAACCATTGGTGCATTCTTGCGAATCTCCACACATCCGCGGGTCACCGAGCACCCGTTGTCGGCCGCCGACGCCTGGAGATACGTCCAGGACTGGCTGGCGGTCCCGATAGCGTGGATTCCACCCGCAACGGACGCCACCGCGCGGGTCTACGCGAGGCTGTGCGCTCAGGTCGAGATCACCGGCAATCTGGTTCCCGATGCTCAACTGGCCGCCCTGGCTATCGAGAACGGCGTAGAAATTGCTTCCGCCGATACCGATTTCCTGCGGTTCCCAGGCCTGCGGTGGATGAACCCACTGAGCGCGCGACTTCCCGCCGCGCCGCACGAGATCCGGGTAGGCGATTAAACTCGCCGGCGCGACGGAAGCTACGCCAGCAGTCGAACGTCATCTGCCATCATCGCCATGAACCGAAGGGCAGAGGCGGCAGAGAATGAGCCGGGCGAAAGTTGGCTTCATCGGGTTGGGGAATACGGGCAGCGGGATGGCGACGAATCTCCTCGAAGCCGGGTTTGACGTCACCGCCTTGCAACCGCGGCGCCGGCAAGATCGAGGCCACGATCAATATGTCACAGTGACGTTTCATTGGAGTGCAGTTGATCGACTCGCGGGGACGCGGGGAGGCACCCGGGCGAAGATCCGAGCCGGAAATCCCGCATCCAACTCCACCCGATATTCAGGGCGTCGGGATTCGGACATCGGCAGCCGTCGGATGGTTGTCGGCGCGGGCCACGTTCGCGCAGGTCCGATGGTCGAAATGCCGTCCAGCCGGGCGCGAATCAGATATCAATCGGGCACCGGTTTCCCGGTCACCGACGCGACCAACACTGACATTTTGTGCCGATAAGACACATTATGTCACCTTAACTACGCCGTATTACTTTGTGCACCACAGATTTGATCTGGGCTCCGCTCCCGCTTGTCTGATGTCGATCCATCTGGCGGTTTTCGCAATAGACTTGAGGGTGTTGGTGGTCGCGAAGCGGATCTCGTACTCCATCTTCTTCGGCGGACGAGGGACGAGCTCGCCGCGCTTGCTGGCCACCGATACGGCCGCTCCACAACGTAATCATCCTCAGAGTTCAACTAATCCAGCCTGGCTTGGCCGAGACCAGCGGCGATGGCGGTTGCAGTCTCCCGCCACGAGGTCAGCTCCGCAAGCGCCAGGTGCGGTTGGCCGGTGGAGAACGACGCCCGCGCGGCGTCAACGAGGGCTTGAGCGCAGGTAGCCCGGTCCTCCGGGGACAGCGCGAGCATCCACGGGAACGTCCGTGACGTCCGCTCGGCGAGCGGACCGTCATCGTCCACGGCTACGCCGATGAGCTTCGCGGCGAACTCGAGCAAGCGGGCGCGAGCCTCCGCCTCGCGCTGCGACATCAGCACGAGCGCCTCGCCGTCACGGCGAGTAACCGTGACAGGGTGGTCCTCAGCCTAGGCGAACACCTCAGCGGAGTGCTTGCTCAGGTCCGAGGAGCGGCGCGTGGAGGCGCGGAGAGCTGTTGTGGTCATGCCGCCACTGATCGCGGTCGGGGTCAACGCCGAGGGGCATCGGGAGATCCTGGGCATCGACGTGTCCACCGTCGCAGAACCCACACAGAACAGGAGGCCACCACCGCGACACTGACCGCCTGGCCATTTACCCCGAAGAATCGCACGGCGACGTCATACACCGCGTCCCTGGACTTGACGCGATTTCAGGCGGGAACACGGCGGCATCGAATGTGGCGGGTCACCGGTAAAAGCACTGCATACTCGGTTGCCAACCAACGGGTTTCACATTCATGCGCGGGCGGCAGGTACACCCCGTTTTGCAGCTTCCGCGGCCAGTGCGTGATCGAAGGTTGCAAGGCTTGCTTGGTGCCGTATTGCGACGCCGAGAACGCAACAGTCGGGCAACTTCAGCCCACTGCTGGCACGCAGTTCGGCAAGTCGCAATGGTTCCCCGTTGTCGTGAGGCGCGACCGTGATTCCGGCGGCGTGGATGTCATCGCGCATCGATGCACCCCGTCCTATCCGGACGCCGCCGACCAACACTTCCGCCATTGTGATCGTGTGCACGAGCATCTCCCCGGGCGTGCCGGCGAGAAGAACTTCGGTGGCTGCTCGATGATGCGCATCGGCTGGATTCAAATGGGCGATCAGCACACTCGCATCCACTGCAATCACGCTGGCCAGTCCGCTCTCAGGACGGCGAGGTAGCCAGGACCGAATGCCTCGGCGTAACGGCCCGCGCTGGCCAGCACCGCAGATCGATGATCTTGGTTGTCGGCGGACTCGTCATTCGCGAGCATGTCTCCCCCGGCCTCGACAAGTCGCACGAGCAAGCGTGATCGCGGCTCTCCGGGCCATCGTTTCGCGGCCCTGTCCAGGGCGCGGGCGACTGCCGGTGTCTCTGTTACCTGATATCGGGGACGCGTTGTCGGCACGCCGGAAGTGTACCACCTAGCAGAAAGTGGTACACCGAGTTGATCGGCTGCTAATGAGAATACGCAAGAATCGAATATGCAGCGCTACCAGTAGCGTCCAATGGCGCATGGCGTAACCGCCGGGCAAAATCCATCACCGGTGAGACCAGCGGGGCACGACGGATGCTTCATCCGCCAACGGCCCGCCGGTCGACATGCTTGGCCCGCTAGTCCGGCGGACTAAACTTGACTGCGACTCCACCCACGCGACAGGGAACCGGCACCGGAACCGGCTCAACACCGCAGAACCGACGTTTATAGGCCAGACGGCACGACCTTGCCGTTGACCGTCACCTCAACCGCGCCGGTCTTCGGGTCGAAGGTGATCTTTCCGTACTCGAACGTCGTCACAAGCAGGTCACCGACGAGGTTCTCATCGCTGGTCGGTACGCCCAGCGGGCCTGGCGAGCCGTTCTTGCCCTCGGCATCGGGAATACCCTCCGGGTTGCGCTCGACATTCCAGGCCTCGCGGATCTTGCCCCAGGTGATGTAGGCCGGCGTGTCCGACTCGTCGTTCTTGGCGACGATCACGCCACCCTGAAACTGCTGGAACACCACGCCGCTTTCCCGGGTGCCTGCGTTGCGGCTACCCGTTAGCGGCTTGCCGAGCGCCTCTTTCTGACTGGCGGTCGCCGTTGAGTACTTTGCAGCGATCGGGCCGGTCAGCGTGACCTCGACGTCCCGCTCCCCGGTTACTTTCACCTCGGTGGGTGGTGCTTGCTCCTCAGAGGTGGCAATCAACCCGAGCTGTGGCGACATCGATGTCTCGACGTTGCTGCTGTTGCTACACCCCACGGCGACCAGCGCGACGGCGGCTAGACCGACGATTGCCGGGGAACGGTACGTCTTCGTATTCATTGTGCTTCCTCTCCCGCCTCAAGTCGCGGCAAAACCTTCGCCGGACCCGCCTTGGTCCAAGGACCAAGGACCAAGGACCAAGGACCAAGGACCAACCTACGGGAAGTCACCCACGAATATGCAGCGATCGAAAATGCCGCAATGCCCTTAAGCTGCTTGCCGAATTGCATTGCAGATCAACGATTCTCGGCTACCGATGATCGAAGTGGTTCGCGCGTCAGGAGCCCGGGCGCAGGCCTTGTCGAATTGTCGTGATCGGTACGACGACCACCGGGCCGTCACACCCCGGACGACGAACGCAGGCTAGAGCTGCAAAATGGGAGCATGTCCCGCTCCTACGTCACTGTCGGTTTGATGGTGTTCCTGCTCACCGGCTGCGGGGTGCAGTCCACGACGGAGCTACCGCCCGGCAGCTCAGTTCGAGCCGCCGGCCCCTCGCCGGAGGTCACCGTGGCCGGAACTGTCGCCACCGGGCTTGATGTTCCGTGGGGCATCGCTTTTCTGCCGGACGGCTCGGCGCTGGTCAGCGAGCGTGAGACCGCGCGCCTGCTCCGAATCGGCGACGGGCCGACCCGCACCGTCGCGGAGGTCGCCGGAGTGGTGGCCCGCGGTGAGGGCGGACTGCTCGGCATCGCGTTCACCAACGACCAGCTATATGCGTACTACACCGCCCGGGACGACAACCGAGTAGTGCGGATGACCTGGAAGGACGACGTCCTGGGCGCCGCGGAACCGGTCCTTACCGGCATCCCCAAAGCCGGGATACACAACGGGGGGCGCATCTCGTTCGGGCCCGACGGCATGCTTTATATCGCCACCGGCGATGCCGGTGTCGCCGAGACAGCTCAGGACCCCGCTTCCCTGGCGGGAAAGATTCTTCGGATCCGCCCGGACGGATCCATTCCGCCGGATAACCCGTTTCCCGGTTCCCCGGTGTTCTCGACCGGGCATCGCAATGTCCAGGGACTGGCTTTCGACTCCCGTAATCATTTGTGGGCCAGCGAATTCGGCCAGAGCGATGTCGATGAGCTCAACCTCATCACCGCTGGCTCCAACTACGGATGGCCGGAGTGCGAGGGCGCATGCGGGCGAGATCCGTACATCGACCCGTTCGTCCAGTGGCAGCCGACGTCGACCGCCTCCCCGAGCGGGATCGCCATCCTCGACGATTACGCCTACGTCGCATCGCTGCGCGGGCAGGTGGTGTTCGAGGTGGCACTCGACGATTCCGGCGCGACGTCGCGGCTCGCGCTCGGCGACCTGGGGCGACTGCGCACCATTGTCGCGGCGCCGGACGGCACGCTGTGGTTGTCAACCAGCAACACCGACGGCCGCGGCGACCCCCGCTCCGGTGATGACCGGATCCTGCAACTGGCCGTCACCCCGCAACCCTGACGAAGCGCTGGCCCAGCCGAGCCTGCGCGCCGAACGCCTGCGTGACGCGGACCTGAGCAAATATCGTCAGGTGCCAACCGATGGAAATGGACGCCGCCGATGAATCTTCGCCACCCACTGCTGGTGCTGCTCGTCGCCCTGAGCATGCTGGCCCCGGCCTGCGGCGCGGGCGACACACCCGGCCCCGGGGCCGGCGACTCCCCCGGCAACCGGGCGCTGACCGTCTACAGCGCCGATGGTCTGGGAGTTTGGCTGCGATCACAGTTCGACGCCTTCACCACGGCAACCGGGGTGGCGGTCAACCTGGTGGAGGGCGGCTCCGGCGAGATCGTGGAGCGTGCCCGCAACGAGGGGTCCGACCCGCAGGCGGACCTGCTGATAGTGCTGCCGCCATTCATTCAGAAGGCCGCCCAGTCCGGCCTACTGCAACCCGGCGACGCCGACACCACCGGAATCACCTCCCCGCTGGTCGGCCCGGCAGGAATCTATGTGCCGATCGTCAACAATGCTCTGTGCTTCATCGCCAATCCCGGCGCCGATCCCCAGCCAGCCAGCTGGGACGACCTGCTCAAACCCGAATTCAAGGGCAGACTGCAGTACTCCACCCCCGGAGAGGCCGGCGACGGGACGGCGATGCTGTTGCTGCTGCAGCACCTCAAGGGCAAGCCGGCCGCGCTGGACTTTCTGGCCAAGCTGCAGACCAACAACGTCGGGCCGGCCCCCTCCACCGGGATGCTGCAACCCAAGGTCAGCAGTGGGCAGCTGCTGGTTGCCAACGGCGACGTGCAGATGAACCTGGCGTCCATCAAAAACGATGGATCGCGGTTCAACATCTTCTTCCCGGCGATGCCCGACGGCAGCCGAACGACCATCTCACTGCCCTATGTCGCCGGGGTGATGGCCCGCACCCCCCAGCCCGACGAGGCGAAGAAGCTGCTGGCATTCCTGTTGTCGAAGGACGTCCAGAACACCGTTTCTGCTGGAGCACAGGGGATTCCGGTGCTGAAAGCCCTGGCCGCAGATGTACCAGGTGACCCCGACGCGATGACCGCGGCCGGGTTGCTCGACGATGTGCGGGTCTGGGTTCCGGAGTGGACCTCAGTGCTGGCTGACATTGACTACGACATCAACGCCTATCAGAGGGCGATAGGTAACTGAGAACGGTGACCGGCGCTCCGGCATCGGCAGATGAGGCGGTAGGCGTGGTCGTAATCCACGAAGTGGCCAATGGCGTCGGAGAGAGCCCCGTCTGGGATGACGGGGTGCTCCGGTGGGTAGACATCACCGGCAGTGCGGTCTACGCCCTGAAACCGGATGGCACGGCCTGCAGCCACGCCGTCGAGGATCTCCCCTGTTTTCTGGCCCTGCGCCGGGGTGGCGGGGCGGTGCTGGGTTTGCGCAACCGGCTGGCCTACTTCGATCCGGAATCCGGTTCGCTGGAAACGTTTCTCGAGCCGGAGCCGGATCGCCCGGAGAACCGGTTCAACGACGCCGGGGTCGACCCGGCGGGCCGGCTCTGGTTCAGCACCATGCAGAACAACATCACCGCCGACGGTGGCGACCGGGCCGTGACGGCCGCCACCGGCGCGCTCTACCGGCTGAACCCAGATGGGGCCTGCCAGCGGGTGCTCGATGGCCTCGGGCTGCCCAATACGCTGGCCTGGACGCCGGACGCCGCGACGATGTACTTCGGCGACACCATGACCAACCTAATCCGGCGGTACCGCCTTGATCCGGCGGGCGACATTTTCTCTGCCGCCGATCTGCACGGCGCCCCACCGGAGGGCGGGTGCGATGGTTCCGCGCTGGACGCGGAGGGCTATCTGTGGAACGCGCGGTTCGGCGCGGGCTGCCTGATCCGATTCGCCCCGGACGGCACCGTGGACACTCGCGTCGATCTGCCCGTGACCAACCCCACATCCTGCTGCTTCGGCGGCGAACAGCTGCGAACCCTGTACGTGACCTCGGCGCGCTTCGGCCTGACCGGCCCCGAATTGGCCGCCAACCCGCGTGAGGGGGCCCTGCTCTGCCTGAATGTCGGAGTTGCGGGACGCCCGACAAACCGGTTCGCCGGTTGACGCCCCGCCGAGGCCACCCGCCGTCATGACTGGTCGTCACCGCCGAATCTGCCGGTTTGTACCTGCTGGACGTCTTGCTGGGAGGTAACGTCGACAGTCGTCGCCGAGAGGGGAATCCGATGAGTACCGCCGCGGATCGGGAAAGACAACTGGCACTGGCATCGCGGCTCAACGCGACCTACCCGGAGATCCCGCAGTGGCCCACCCCGGATCTAGTCACCTCGGAGCATTACTGGGCCTACCTGAAGACCAACCACGACCAGGGCGCCCAACTCAACGCTCCGGAACCCTTCCTCGAGAAAGAGGAAGAGCAGTGGGAGCTGATGACCTACGTGCTCTGCGAGGTCCTCGGTTGGGCCGGGATCTGGGTCTCCGAGGAGCGCCGCCGGATCTGCAACGTCGACGTTGGGCTACCGATCTATCTCGGTCTTCCCTACTACACCCGGTGGCTCTGGTCGGTGGGCAAGTTTCTTCTCGAGAAGAATCACATCACCTGGGCCGAACTCACTGATCGGTTGGCGGAGGTGCAGGATCGCTACGCCGGCGGTTTGGACGGACGACGTCCGGAGGCCCAACCCAAGTTCGAAGGGGACGGCTCCAAAGTCAGTCGCAATCGCAACCACATCGAAGCAATCGGCAAGGGCGATCCAGCGATGTACGCCGGGCAGGGCGGAGCTGCCAAGTTTGTGGCCGGTGACCGGGTCACGGTGCGGGAGCTACCAGCGATGTTCTACACGCGGACCCCCGAGTACCTGCGCGGCGCTGAGGGCGTCATCGCCGAGGCCAGCTACGAGAGCCCCGCTCCAGAAGATGAGACCTGGGGCCGTGAGGACGCCGCGCCCGAGTGGTTCTATATCGTCCGTTTCAAACAGTCCGACCTGTGGGACTCCTACCACGGCAACCGAAACGACTCCCTGCAGACCGAGATTCCCGAACGCTGGTTGCGGGCCGTCGGCTGATCCTCTCCCGCTCCCCAGTTTCCCGTCCCCGTTTGTTCGAGAGGAATTCGTCCACCCCATGTCTGACCACGACCACGACCACGACCACGCGCGGACCGTCAAGCCGATGGTCGAAGAAGTCACCGACTTCGAGGTTCTCGAGATCGCATTGCGCGAACTGTGTATCGAGAAAGGTCTGTTCACCGCCGAGCAGCACCGCGTCATGACCGAGTTCGGCGAGCAGATCGGTCCGACACCGGCGGCCCGACTGGTGGCGCGGGCCTGGCTGGACCCGGAGTTCCGGGAATTAGCGTTACGCGAACCGATGGAAGCCAGCAAGAAGGTCGGCGTCGACTGGCTCAATCCCACCGGATTCGGCACGCCGAGCGACTTCTACGCGTTCAAGATCCTCGAAGACACCCCCACCCTGCACCATGTGATCGTCTGCGCGTTGTGCTCCTGCTACCCGCGGCCGATCCTGGGCAACTCCCCGGAGTGGTACCGCACGCCCAATTACCGGCGCCGAATCGTCCGGTGGCCGCGATCGGTGCTCGCCGAGTTCGGCTTGGAGTTACCCGAGGACGTCGAAATCCGCGTGCAGGACTCCAACCAGAAGCACCGTTTCATGGTCATGCCGATGCGCCCAGCGGGTACCGAGGGCTGGACCGAGGATCAATTAGCCGAGATCATCACCCGCGACAGCCTGATCGGGGTCGCACTGCCGAAGCCTGGTGTCACCACCAACGTCTCGAATAAGACCGTGCCCGCCGTCCGCCCGATCGTCGAGTGACCGCCGTGAACGACAACCGGACAGACGCGGATTTCGCCGTCCTCGAGGAGATCACACAGCGCAACCAGACCTGGCCGATCATGGCGGCCAAGTACGGCGTGGAGAATCCGCTGCCCCCTTGGAAAACCAGCCTCGACGGGTTCTGTGACGCCCTCGACCGGTCCTGCGCCACCCCGGAGCAACTCGACTTCTCCTTCAAGGCGCGCCGTGACGAGGAGGATGAATTGTCTGCCACCCACTATGCCGACCTGCCCTTCCCGGAGAACCAGTTGGTGTCGCTGGCCCATTCACTGCTGGCCCGCGGCGTTATCGACGAGGTCGAGCTCCGCCGACGCCTCGATGACGTCCGGGCCCGGTTGGAATCCTGAACCAGCCGATACCGCCCGCCCCAGCGCAGCGCATCGGCTGACCGGCTGTAGCGTGACCGCCGTGAACCTCTCCCGTGTGCCCGCCACCACCATCCTCGTAGCCTGCGCCGCATCGCTGGCCATGACGCTGGCCGGGTGCGGCTCCAGCACCGAATCGTCCTCGCCGACCAGCTCCACCGCTGCTTCCCCGGTCACCGATTCGGCCGGCCCGGCCGATGGCTGCCCGCAGACGCCGCCGGCCTCTGACGTAACCCCCGAGTGGACGTTGCCGGGTGCCACCGGCAGTGTCGCGGTGACCGGTTCGACCGACACCGATGCCCCGCTGGTCACCGTCGAGACCCCGTTCAGCGTCACCCGCACGGAGGTGCAGACATTGACCGCAGGTGACGGGCCCGTCGTCTCCCCCACCGCGACGGTGTCGGTCTGCTACATGGGTGTCAACGGACGGGACGGGAAGGTCTTCGACAGCAGCTACCAGCGCGGCGAGCCGGTCGACTTCCCCCTCGACGGTGTCGTCCCGGGCTTCCAGAAGGCCATCACCGGGCAGAAGGTCGGCTCCACCGTGGCCGTCGCCATGGTCTCGGAGGACGGCTACCCGCAGGGACAGCCCAGGGCCGGTATCGAACCGGGCGATTCGCTGATCTTCGCCATCAAGATCCTCGACGCGTCCTAACACTCAGGCGATTGGCGGCCGGCGATTGGCGGCCGGAGGTTAGCCCGGCCGGGTTCCGACCTCCAGGGCGGCCAGTTCCGAGGTGCCCTCGAAGAGCAGTCGACCCGATTCGCGAACTCGGCATCGCAGCCGACCGCCCAGGTGCTCGAAGTCGGTGTCGATATTGCGCCGCTCATCCGGCAGCGGTACCGGCAACACATGCGGCGGCAGGTGACGGCCGTCGCCTTCCAGTTCGATCTCATGCCGCGGTGAACGACCGCGAATGAACCACTGGTTATCGCCCACTCTGGAGCGCACCAGCAGGGGCGGGGTCAGTCGGATCACCTTGGTGCCAACCCGTACCACCAGCCCGTTGACGTCCCGGGCGATCGGGCCCAGCGACAGCAGGCCTCCGGAGAACGCGACGCAGACGTCGGCCGCACCGAAGTCATGGGCTTGTCCCCACCACCAGCGAAGCGGGAAACCGGCGCCCCAGTTGCGTTCGGCGTAGAGCTTCGCGTTCTCGAAGGTCCAGCTCTCCCCCGCATACTCCACTGTTCCGCTGGCGCGTCCGCCAAGATAGTAGGGATGCCAGTACTGGTTGAGGAAGGGGATCGCCGAGAAGGCTCCCCCACCACCGAAGGCCTTGGGCCAGAGCACGCGGTCGGCGAACTCCATCTTCAGCCGCAGGTCACCTAGTTCGAACCGGACCCGATCCGCGCCCACGGTGAAGCTGCCGCCCGCGTCGCCGGCGGTGACACAGAACGGCGTGTTCTCGGCGCGGGCCCCGGATAACGCCGCCGCGCGCACCACCCGGCCGGGATGCACACCAACCGCCGTCGTCGACCAGTCGCCACCGGGATGTCGGTTGACGCTGCACAGGGCGATCAGCACCCGGCCGCTGGCCTCGTCGGACACCCGCCAGAACCAGCCCTCCATCTCGGTGCCGTGTGAGGGCAACGGGTTTCCGAACGGGACGTCGGCGCCGGTCCGGCGATAGACGTTGACCAGAGACCTGAGCATGCGCTAGCTCCCCTTCGCCGTGAGTGTCCCGTCCAGATACTCCGCCCGGCAGGCTCGCCGGGCCAATTTTCCGCTGGTGGTCCGTGGGATCGCCCCGGCCGGCAGCAGCAGCACATCGGCGGCAGTGACACCGTGTTTACGCTGAACGGCCGCGCGGATCTCCTCGACGACCGGCCACGGGTCGGAGCCGGACCGGGAGCGACCGGCGGCTCGTTCGGCGACGATCACCAGGTCCGGGGCGGTGAAGGCGGTGACATAACCGCGGCGCACCGACGGGGAGGCCGCCGCGGTGGTGGCCTCGATATCCTGCGGGTAGAACGCGCGGCCGTCGATTTCCATTAGATCGACGATGCGTCCGGTCACGTAAAGCTCGCCGTCGAAGAACATCCCGAGATCCGTCGTCCGCAACCAGTCGGCGTCCAGGGGGACGCCCGCGGCCCGACTCGCGGACTGCAACCGCTCGGCTACCCGGGCACCGAAGATCTTGTGGGTCTGCTCCGGTTGGTTCCAGTAGCCGCGGCCGACGTTGTTGCCGTGCAACCAGATCTCCCCCACCCTCCCGTCGGGGATCTCCGCACCGGTCTCCGGGTCCACGATCACCGCCCACAAACTGCGGGCTACCCGACCGCACGGCACCTGGGCGACGGCGTTCGGGGCTTCAGCGCCTACCCGGACCGCCACGCCGGCGGCGAGGCGCTCGATGTCGAAATAGGATTCCGCGGGAACCGCGTCCGGAGCGGTGGTCGCGACCATCAGGGTTGCCTCGGCAATCCCGTAGGACGGTTTGATCGCGGTCGGCGGAAGACCATGCGGGGCGAAGACTTCGGTGAAGGCACCGATCGCTTCCATACTGACCGGCTCGGAGCCGATGATCATGACGACATTGCTGAGGTCGACGTCCGCACCCGGTTGGGGCCGGCCGCGCTGCGCCGTCCACTCGTAGGCGAAATTGGGTGCCGCGGTTACTACCCGGCCCTCCCGGGATCCGTCGGACAGAGCTTTGATCCAACGCTGGGGACGCCGGATGAAGGCAGTCGGCGACATCAGGGTGGAGTGCCCGCCGTAGGTGGCCGGAAACCCGATCATCGAGAGACCCATATCGTGATACAGCGGTAACCAGCTGACGCCGTGCGTGTTCCGGTTCATCAGATCGATGGCGAAGATCATCTGGATCAGATTCGTCACGACCGCACGGTGGGTGATCTCCACGCCGATCGGCGGGCGGGTGG
>CAZGPT010000099.1:0-11719 GCA_964527015.1 uncultured Mycobacterium sp.
TTCCGCTACCTGGTCAAGCAGGTCGCGCTCGCCGAGGGGGTGCGGGCCTCGTTCATGCCGAAGCCGTTCTCGCAGTACGCCGGCTCGGCGATGCACACCCACATGAGCCTCTTCGAGGGTGAATCCAACGCCTTTCATAACTCGGCCGACCCTTTGCAGCTGTCCGACGTCGCCAAATCGTTCATCGCGGGTGTCCTCGCGCACGCCAGCGAGATCAGCGCCGTCACCAACCAATGGGTCAACTCCTACAAGCGGCTGATCCACGGTGGCGAGGCGCCGACCGCGGCATCCTGGGGTGCGGCCAACCGCTCGGCCCTGGTCCGAGTGCCGATGTACACCCCGCGCAAGGCAGCCTCCCGCCGGATCGAGGTGCGCAGTCCCGACTCGGCCTGCAACCCCTACCTCACTTTTGCGGTGCTGCTGGCCGCCGGGCTGCGCGGTATCGAGAAAAACTACGAACTGGGCCCGCAGGCGGAGGACAACGTCTGGACGCTGACTGCGGATGAGCGCCGCGCGATGGGCTACCGGGAGCTGCCGTCGAGCCTCGGTATCGCGTTGGGGGAGATGGAGAACTCGGAAATGGTCGCCGAGGCGCTCGGTGAGCACGTCTTCGATTACTTCCTGCGCAACAAGCGCGCGGAGTGGGAGAACTACCGCAGCAACGTCACCCCGTTCGAGTTGAAGAACTACCTCTCGCTGTAGTTTTCACCGCCGGTCATCGCCGGCCCGGCGCTGCGCTAGCGTCATGGACGTGGCCAAACCCGCGACTCAGCGTTCCCGAGTACCGAGCGCGGGTCGGCTCGGGCTGGTTGACCCGGCCGCCCCCTCCCATCTGGCGCTACTGGGGTGGGATAACGACACGCACCTAGAACTATTGTGGTCGTTGTCGAGGGCGCCGGACGCCGATTCGGCGCTGCGCACCATGGTCCGGTTGTCGGAGGCGCTCGGTGCGGACTGGCCGCGCCTGGCCGGGGCCCTGGTGACGGACCGAGCGCTGCGGGGCCGGCTGTTCTCGGTGCTGGGCTCCTCGCTGGCCTTGGGCGACCACCTGGTGGCCAACCCGGGTTCCTGGCATCTACTCGCCGGTGAGGTACGGCTGCCCGATCCGGACGAACTGCGTCGCGGCTTCTCTGCGTGTATCCCCGACCGCGGTGCCCCACCAGTCGACGTCCTGCCGAAACTGCGCACCCACTACCGCGATCAGCTGATGATTCTGGCCGCACTGGACCTGGCGCCGACGGTGGAGAACGAACTGGTGCTGCAGTTCTGCACGGTGGGTGCGCACCTGTCCGATCTGGCCGACGCCGCACTCGGCGCCGCGTTGACGCTCGCCGTCGCCACCGTGTGTGACGACGATGCACCGCCGCCACGGCTGGCCGTCATCGCGATGGGCAAATGCGGGGCTCGCGAACTCAACTATGTCAGCGATGTCGACGTCATCTTCGTCGGCGAGGAGGCCGACCCGGTCACCACCAGGGTGGCGGGGGAGATGATGCGGCTGGCGTCGGAGGCTTTCTTCGAAGTCGATGCTGCCCTGCGGCCGGAAGGCAAGGCGGGAGCACTGGTCCGCACCCTCGACTCGCATATCGCCTACTACAACCGATGGGCCAAGATCTGGGAGTTCCAGGCCCTGCTCAAGGCCCGCCCGGCGGTAGGCGACGCCGAACTCGGGCAGCGCTACGTGGACGCGCTCATGCCGATGGTCTGGACCGCTTGTGAGCGGGAGGATTTCGTCACCGAGGTCCAGGTCATGCGCCGTCGGGTGGAGTCGCTGGTTCCGGCTGATATCCGTGGCCGGGAGATCAAGCTGGGTACCGGCGGGCTTCGGGACGTCGAGTTCGCCGTCCAGCTGTTACAGCTCGTGCACGGTCGTACCGACTCCGCGCTGCACGTCGCCTCGACCGTGGATGCGCTGGCGGCACTGGGATCGGGCGGCTACGTGGGCCGCGACGACGCCGCAAACATGACCGCCTCCTATGAGTTCCTGCGCCTGCTTGAGCACCGGCTGCAGCTACAGCGCCTCAAACGCACCCATTTGTTGCCGCGCCCCGACGACGACGAGGCGTTGCGTTGGCTGGCCCGAGCCGCACACACCCGCCCGGACGGCACCCACGATGCGCTCGGCGTCCTGCGCGAAGAGCTCAAACGCCAGAACGTCCGGGTGTCCAAACTGCACGCCAAGTTGTTCTACCAGCCACTGCTGGAATCGGTCGGCCCGTCGCTGGGGCTCGCGTCCGGAATGTCGATGAAGGCCGCTGAACGTCAGTTGGCCGCACTGGGTTACGAGGGGCCACAGAGCGCACTGACCCATCTGGCCGCCCTGGTCAACTCCAGCGGCCGGCGTGGTCGTGTCCAGGCGGTCCTGCTGCCTCGGCTGTTGGATTGGCTATCCGACACGCCCGACCCGGACAGCGGACTGCTGGCCTATCGGCGGATCAGCGAAGCGCTCACCGAACACCGCTGGTACCTGAGTACGTTGCGCGACGAGAGCGCGGTGGCCAAACGGCTCATGCGGGTGTTGGGAACCTCGGCTTTCGTGCCGGATCTGCTGATGCACGCCCCCGAGGTGATCCAGCAGTACGCTGACGGCCCGGCAGGGCCCAAGCTGCTGGATGCAGACCCAGATGCGGTGGCTCGCGCGTTGATCGCCTCGGCCGGACGGCACCGGGATCCGGCCGGGGCGATTGCCGCCGCGCGGACGTTGCGCCGCCGGGAGCTGGCCCGGATCGCCTCGGCGGACCTGCTGGGAATGCTCGAGGTGGAGCAGGTGTGTGTGGCGCTGTCCTCGGTGTGGGTGGCGGTGTTGCGTTGTGCGCTGGAAGCGGTGATTTGCGCCGAGACGCCGGCCGGCGGCGGTGCGCCCGCGGCCGTCGCCGTGATCGGGATGGGCCGACTCGGTGGCGGCGAACTGGGCTATGGCTCCGACGCCGATGTGATGTTCGTCTGCGAGCCGGCTGCCGGCGTCGACGAAACCAGCGCGTTGAAGTGGTCGGTGCGGGTGGCCGAGAAGTTGCGCACCCTGCTCGGTGCGCCCAGCGACGATCCGCCCTTGGAGGTGGATACGAACCTGCGGCCGGAGGGGCGCAGCGGGCCGCTGGTGCGCACCCTGGGCTCCTATGCGGCCTATTACGAGCAGTGGGCCCAGCCGTGGGAAATCCAGGCCTTGTTACGGGCGCACCCGGTGGCCGGCGACGGTGACCTGGGTTCGCGGTTCCTGGCGCTAGCGGACCGGACGCGCTACCCGGAGGGCGGGATATCGCCGGCGGCCGTGCAGGAGATCCGCCGGATCAAGGCCCGCGTCGATGCTGAGCGGCTGCCGCGCGGCGCCGATCCGAAGACCCACACGAAACTGGGCCGCGGCGGTCTGGCCGATGTGGAGTGGACCGCGCAGCTGCTGCAGTTACGGCACGCTCATGAGGTGCCGGCGCTGCACACCACCTCGACGCTTGCGGCGCTGGAGGCCGCCACCGCGGCCGGGCTGATCCCGGATACCGACAGCGCGCTGCTGAAGGAGGCCTGGCTGACAGCGACCCGGGCCCGTAACGCGCTGGTGCTCGTGCGCGGCAAACCGACCGATCAGCTGCCAGGGCACGGCCGACAGCTCAATACGGTGGCGGTGGCCGCCGGCTGGCCCGGTGGTGATGGCGGTGAGTTTCTGGACAACTATCTGCGGGTGACCCGTCGGGCAAAGGCCGTGGTGACCAAGGTGTTCGGAGGCGAGGGGTGAAGTTCTACATCAGTACGGCGTTCCTGGAGAACGCCGAGATCATCGAAATCGCCAAGGTCGCAGATGATCTGGGTTTTGAAGGTATGGCAATCCCCGACCACGTCGTGAACCTGGAAACCCTGACAACGCCGTACCCGTACACCGCTGACGGTGCGCGCCGCTGGCAGCCGTTCACCGACTGGCTCGACCCGTGGGTGCTCGTCGGAGCGATGTCCCAGGCCACCACCCGGCTGAAGTTCGTCAGCACGGTCTACATCCCGGCCATGCGCGATCCGTACTCGGCGGCCAAGGCCGTCGGTACCGCGGCCTGCCTGTCCGGCGGGCGGGTCGAGTTGGGAGTCGGTGTGGGCTGGTGTGCCGAAGAATTCGAGCTGCTCGGCCAGCAGTTCGCCCGGCGTGGCAGCCGCACCGACGAGATGCTCGAGCTGATGAAGGCGCTGTGGCAACCCGGGTGGACGGAGTTCGACGGCGAGTTCTACCGGACCCCGCGGCTGGAGATGACGCCCTCGCCGCCCAGGATCCCGATATACGTCGGCGGGCTCTCCGATATCGCCCTGCGGCGGGCCGCCCGTAACGATGGCTGGATCGGTGACCTCATCGGGCTCGACCAGGCGGCCGCATCGGTCAACCGGATTCGGGAGATACGGGCCCAACGCGGTCTCACCATGGATGATTTCACCGTGATCACACCGTTGACCGACGCCTTCACCGCCGACCAATTCGAACGGGCTGGGGCGGCCGGTATCGACGCCGTGCTGACGATGCCGTGGGCGTTCTACGCCGGCCCGCAGGCATCGCTGGCCGAGAAGATCGACGGAATGCAGCGTTTCCGGCGTGATTTGATGCCTAACTCCTGAGTTCGGTCCCGGTCAGGGGTTGCACTGCGGACAGTGCCGGGGTTCCGCCGATGGCGCTTCGACGGGGTGGGTGAGCAGTGCCGGGCATGCGGTGCAGCCATGGATCTCGGCGGCGGACATGGGTGTCGGGGTGCCGCACTGCCGGCATCGCAGCCCCGGCTCAGTCCGTACCCGGCCGAAACCCGGGGTCCCGCAGTCCGGGCACTCGGCGGCGATCCGGTGCGCCAGAGCCAGGGCCAGTTCGGCCAGCACTCGCCGTCGGGATGGGTTGTGATGGGCCCGCAGGTCGGGCTCCACCACGGCGGCCCCATCGGTGGACGACGCCGCTGCCACCTCGATCGCGGTGCGCAGCGCATCCGGGTTGGTGATGCCCTTGGTGATGCCCTTGTTGATCGCGGCCACTGAGGTGGGTTGATGCGGACGCGCTATCACCGCCTGTCGGGCCAGTCCGGCCAGCAGCGGCGGGGCAACCTCGTCGAAGGCGGTCACCGTCTGGCCGGCGGCGGGTACCGCCGCCGTGCGGTATCCCTCGAGCACTTCGACACCCGATTCGGCGTCGCAGAACAAGAGGAGCTCCTCATGGCCGAGCCAGCCGGACCCGGGCAGCGGTCCGTAGCTGGCCTCGCTTGCCAGGGCCAGCGGCAGGCCGCTGACAGCCATGGCCAGCCCGGCTTTGGCGCGGGCGGCATCCAGGGCTGTGCCACGTCGGGCCGCCTCGCCGGTGAAGGTGCCGAACCGATCGGTGTCGAGGTCTGCGGGGGTGACCAGGCGGGCTCCCAGTACCTCCCGGAACGGCGGTTCGAACTGGTGTTCCTTTCCGTGCCGCGTCCCGACCGCAATCGTCGCACCGCGGTAGCGCCCGGCCGCGCGCCGCCGGACCGGCTCCCGGTGGGTCATGGTCAGCAGCCTAACGGCAAACTGGCCACATCCGGCGCGCTGGCCACATCTGGTAATCGCGACTACTAACTCACGAAGTTTGACATACGTATTAGCACGTGCGTAATATCCGTCGCATGTCGAATACCGGAAGCTATCTGCTGGTGGCGATGGTGGCCGCGCCGGCCGTCATCGCAGTGCTGGCGTACCTGTTCGGGCAGCAAGCCCCCCGCCGATTCGGGCAAATCGGGTCGTTCACCGCGGCCGCGGGATTTCTCGGCTCGATAGCGCTGGCTGTCGCCGTCGCCCGGGGGCCGGCGGTTTCGGCGTCGCCGGCCGGTCTCGGCCTCACCGCCGACCGGCTGGCCGTCGTGCTGCTGCTCCTGGTTTTCGGGGTCAGCGCCATCGTGCAGGCCTTCGCCGTTCGCTATCTGGGTGGTGACCGGCGCGCACCCTGGTTCACCGGGGGAGCTGGCCTGCTCACCGCCGCATCGGCCGGCCTGATGACCGCCGACTCCCTGATCGGCCTGGCGGTGTTCTGGTCGCTGGCCGGCCTCGCGCTGTGCCTGCTGCTGGGCATGTACTGGCATCTCCCGTCGGCCCGCGACGGAGTCCGCCGGACTGCTATGGCCTTTGTCATCGGTGACCTGGCGCTGTGGACGGCGGTCATCCTGGCCACCGCCACCTGGAGCACCATCGACCTGCGGACGCTGGAACCCGGTCAGCTTTCCGGCGGGTTGTTGCCGGTGTTGGCGGTATTGGTGGTACTGGCAGCGCTGTCCCGCTCGGCCCAAATCCCGTTCCACCGGTGGCTGCCGGCCACCCTCGCGGCGCCGACCCCGGTCTCGGCCCTCCTGCACGCGGGAGTGGTCAACGCCGGCGGCATCCTGCTGATCCGGCTCGCCCCGCTGGCCAGCGACGATCTGGCCCGCGTGCTGACCATCTTGGCCGGTGCCGCGACCATGGCTTATGGCGGCGCCGTGATGCTGGCCAAGCCCGATGTCAAAGGCGCTCTGGTCAACTCGACCACCGCGCAGATGGGCTTCATGATCCTCACCTGCGGGCTGGGACTATGGGCGGCCGCGGTGATCCACCTGGTGGCGCACGGATTCTACAAGTCGACGCTGTTCCTTTCCTCCGGCTCGGCGATCGCCGCGCATCGCCGCCACGAGGCACTGCCGAACCTTTCGGAACCGACCCGCACGCAGCGGACAGTGAATCTCGTCGCCGCAGCGGCTCTGCCCGCGCTCGCTCTTGCCGCTGCGCTGGCGGTGGTTCCGGCGGGCAGTGGTGACCAGGCCGCCGAGCATGCTTTGCTGATCTTTGCCCTGGTGACCGGTGTCGCGCTCACCACGGGCTGGCTGCATCGAAGCCCGGGCCTGCGGGGGGTGGCACTGGCCGGGATCTTCCTGGTACCGGCCGCAATCGCCTACGTCTCGGCCATCACCGCGATCAGCAGTTTCCTCACCCCCGCTCTTCCCGCGCCGGGCCTGCCCGTCACCGCGGTGTGGGCGGTCACGGTCGCCGCCTTGGTCGGCCTGGGAGTGCTGGCCCTGGCCCGGTGGGCACCAGCGGCCGAGGGCATCCGACGCGCCCTCTACGCCCGTGCCCTCAACGCCGGGCACATTCCGGCGGTCCGGCAGTCCACCGGACCCGCGGTGCCGCCCCGCACTCGCCGGACACCCGTCGAACGGACACCAGCCGAACGGACACCCGCCCAACTGACAGGAGCCCGCTCGTGAGCACCCATATCGACGTCGACACCCGACGCGCCCGGCTTCGCGCCGATGTCACCTTGGCCGCCCGGGTCGTCCCGACCCACTACCCGCTGGAGACATTCATCGCGGTCAACCCGCTCGCCGGGCTGGAAGGGCTGCCTTTCGAACAGGCCCTTCGACGGGCCGGGGACCTCTACGGGATGCCGGGCACCCTGGGCGAGCAGACCTTCCGCGAACTGCGCGAACAAGGCAGGATCACCGACGCCGACCTCGACCGGGCCCTGTGCCGGCGCTACCCGAACCTGGCCACCGACCCGGCGCTGAGCGTCGGTGGCCGCAAGATCAGCCCGGCCGAGTTGCTACGGGCCGATCTGGTCTTCGGTGCCGGCGGCCTGGTACCCCGGCGGCGGTTCCTGACCCGCGCCGAGGATCGGGCCCCCGCGGTGGCCGACACCGTCGACGTCCAGACGTCCAAGTGGTGCGGCGCATTCTTCGGCGCGGCGGCCTGGCCGATGCCGGGCCGGGAAAACGGCTTCTTTTCGGCTTGGCGAGCGCTGGCTCCGGCCGACCGCACCCTGTCCCGTCCGGTGCGTGCCGACCTGCGGAGTCTGCCGGATCGGGCCGATGACGCCGTACTGGAGGCCTTGAGCCATCTGGACGTTGCAGACGAGGAGCGAATCCCCTATCTGCAGGCGCATCTGACCAGGATGCCCGGCTGGGCCGCCCACGTGTCGTGGTGCGCCGGACGCGGCGTGGGTGTCGATGTGCTGGGTTACCTGGCCATGCGGCTGAGCTACGAGGTGTCGCTGCTGGATCACCACCGCGGGCGGAACGTGCGCAGCCAAATCGCGGGTCCGGCCGAGATCCCCTCGGCCCGGGAACGCGCGGAACTGCTGGTCGATGCTCTCGGGGTGAGCTCTGCGACCGGGGGAGAGGTGGCGGCAGTCGCCCGAGTGCTGGCCGCATTGCCGGTGACCTCACGAGAGATGCTGTGGCAGACCGCCTATGAGGCGAACTATCGAGACGACCTGTTGGCCAGGCTCGCCACCCCGACTGTTAGCGACGACTCGGGCCGGGCACACGCCCAGCTGGTCAGTTGTATTGACGTCCGCTCTGAAGGTTTGCGCCGTCATCTGGAGTCGGCGGGCGGATACGAGACACTCGGTTTCGCCGGATTCTTCGCGGTGGCGATCCGATACACCGATGTGCTGGGCGGGGCATCCAACGACCTGTGCCCGGTGCTCATTTCGCCGAGTCACGACATCACCGAGAAGCCGGCGCGTAACGCCGACGATCAGACGGCCCGCAGGGTGGCCGGTGTCACCGGCTTGGCCGGCGCGGAGTCGGCCTTCCACGCCGCCAAGGAGTCATTCGCCGGCCCGTTCACCCTGGCCGAGGCGGCCGGTTTTGCGGCCGCGCCGCTGTCGGCGGCGAAAACGTTGACTCCCGCGGCCAGCGCGGGGATTCGCCGCCGACTGCGGGATGCGATCGCTCCGGCCGCGACGACCGATATCGACACCGAGGCCATGCCGCAAAACGAGCAGGTGCTGTTCGCCCAGGTGGCTCTGACCACGATGGGCCTGACCCGGGGGTTCGGGCGGCTGGTGGTGTTCTGCGCACACGGAAGCAGTACGGAGAACAATCCCTACCAGGCCTCGCTGGATTGCGGCGCCTGCGGCGGGCAGGCCGGTGCGCCCAACGCCCGGACCGCGGTCACCATCCTCAACCGTCCGCAAGTGCGGGCCGGACTGCGCAGCATCGGCATCGAAATCCCCGATGACACCTGGTTTGTTGCGGCCCAGCATGACACCGCCGTCGATCGGGTCACGCTACTGGACCTGCATGCGGTGCCCGCGGAGTTCGGGCAGGACATCCAACGGCTGGAGCGCGACCTGGCCCGAGCCGGTTCGGCGCTGGCGGCGGAACGGTGTGCGGTGCTGCCCGGAGTCACCCGGGAATTGGCCCCGAACTCCGCGGCCCGCCACGTTGCCAACCGGTCGGCGGACTGGGCCCAGGTCTATCCGGAGTGGGGGCTGGCCGGAAACGCCGCGTTCATCGTCGCGCCGCGCGAGGTGACCCGGGCAATCGACCTGAAACGCCGGACATTCCTGCACTCCTATGAGGCGGAGGTCGACGTCGACGGTTCCGCCCTGGAGACGATCCTGACCGCGCCGTTGGTGGTCGCCCAGTGGATCAACTGCCAGTACTACTTCTCCACGGTGTCCCCGCAGGTATTCGGTGCGGGCACCAAGACGATCCACAACGTGGTCGGCAAGGTGGGCGTGATGGCCGGGCACACCGGCGACCTCCAGCTGGGTCTGCCCTGGCAGTCGGTCTCCGACGGGGAGCGTCTGCTGCACGAGCCGCTGCGGCTGCTGGCGGTCGTGCAGGCACCACTGGACCGGATTGACGCCATCGTCGGGCGCAATCCCATCCTGCAACAGCTGTTCGGCAACGACTGGATCGCCCTGGCGGCCCGGGAGAACCCGGATCAGCCGTGGCAATGCTGGACCCGCGCCGGCTGGCGCCCCTGGACCGATAACAACAGCAACATCGGCACACCCGGTGTCTACAACGAGGAGATGGTTCCATGACCACACCCGCACTGACCAAGATGACCAAGATCGAGGTCGTTGTCGCAGGAACTGACGCGCCCGCGGTGCGCGATCTGATCCAGAGCGTCGGCGCCACCGGATACACCAGCCTGTCGGGGGTATCGGGCCTCGGGCACAACGGTTATCACCAGGGCCGGTTGCTGTTCAACCAGCAGGCCACCCTGGAGTTGATCATCACCGTCGTCCCGGAGGGCAAAGCCGACCCGCTGCTGGCTGGACTGCGGCCGCTGCTCGACGCCTCCTCCGGCGTCATGTTCGTGACCGAGACCTACGTCAGCCGCCCCGACTACTTCGGGTAACCAGCCCGAGACCCTCGCAGACCGCCAGATCGCCAGAGAAAGGACACCGCAATGTCGACATCGAGTACCGCCGCCCCCCTGATCGCCTGGCAGCGTCTGCGGGCCGGCGCCGAACGCCCCGACACCCCGGTCGAGTTCCACCGGCCGGGATCGACCGCCGGGCGTCCCACCGCGGCGGTGTTTCGCTGCGCCGACGCGGGATTGCCACCGGATGTCGTCTTCGGGCAGAGCGGAGACTCGTTGATCGACCTCAGCACCTGGGGGCACACCATCGACTCCGGTGTCATGGGCGGTCTCGAGTACGCCGTCGACGTACTTGGGGTGCCACTGATCGTCCTGCTCGGCCACCATGGCTGCCCCGCGATGCGTGAGGCGATGCGGGCGTGGAATGACGTCGACCTGCCCAAAGGGTCCAGCCGCGTCATGGTCGAGCAGGTCATCGGGTCCATCGTGCGCCGGGGAGCCGTGGCGGATTCCCCGGAATCGGTGGGAGCGGCGCATATCGTCGAAACCGGCCTGGGGCTGCTCGAACGCTCGCCGCTGATCGCTGGCAGCGTCGACGCCGGGAAGTGCGGAATCGTCTGCGCCGCCACCGCCGCCGGGCCGGATGCTCGGATCCGTGTCTATGCCACGGTGGGTGCGGTGGGTGAGGTCGACGACTCCCTGATGGAGTGTGTCTGACTCAGCGGCCGAAGCCCGGCGAGGCGACCTCCGCCTCGGTCAGGGGATCGCTCGTGTTCGGGATGACGTTGGGGGTGGCCTTCAGCGCCGGGTCGTTTTCGACCGGCGACCCTGCGGCGGGGGCTCCGGCGGCCGGGGCTTCGGCGGCACCCGGTTTATAGGGCTCCGGGATGTCCACAATGTAGGGCGTCTCCTGGACCGGGCCGGTCGGGAGGGCCACCGGCCCCGAACCGGTCTTTGTCAGTGCGAACGGTATGGCCAGGTTCTCCGGCGGGGTACCGCACCCGGAGGCGTCGGAGATGCTGGCATAGCCGTCGAGGCTGACGGCATCCCACGAGTAGTTGTTGAGACCCGGCGCCGTCTTGCCATCCCCACACAGAATCGCGTCCGGCTGGCCGACGAAGAGAATCCAGTAACCCACCGTCAAGTAGGCGTCGGCCTCCCACGGGGCGCGGCTGGCGTTCCCGGTCTCGGCCACGTGGACGCAGGTCAGGGCGTCGACAGCGCACGGGGTCACCGTCCAGGTGGCGGACTCGCCGTCTGCGCCCTCGAAGGTGTACGTACCCAGGGCATTCGGGTCGGCCAGGATGATAGGCGGGGCCGGGGCGGGGCTGGCAGGTGCTGGAGTGGCAGCGGCCGGGGCGGCCGGCGTCACGCTCAGACCGGCGCCCACGAGTGCGGCCATCGTGGCCACCGGGATCAGATTCATGACGCTCCTCGTCGGAAGTCCGTTGTCACAGCAGAAGCAGTATTCCATCCGGGGTCGAGTGCCGCTGCGCTGCCCGACGACCTGGTACGGCCGGTCCCACTCTCCGGCAGACTGGGACGGCCCGTCCGGCTTCCACCGAACGGGCCGACTCCGGTCCAGCCGCGACTCACACGTCGTAGTAGAGCGCGAACTCGTACGGGTGAGGACGGATCTGGATCGGCAGGATCTCGTTCTCCC
>CAZGPT010000100.1:0-11627 GCA_964527015.1 uncultured Mycobacterium sp.
TCAAGAAGCAGTTGGTGAAGGGAACCCGGCTGATGCTCTCCGGGGAGGTGGGCTATTTCAAGGGCGCCATGCAACTCACCCACCCCGGATATCTGATCCTGAACTCGAAGTCGGGCCGTCTCGGCGGCACCAAGTCGCTGAAGGCCATCGCTGACACCGCCAAGGGGCCGGCCGGGCAACTCGACCTGTCCGCCTTCGAACGGGACTTCTTCCCGATCTATCCGGCCAGTGCCAAACTACAGAGCTGGGACATCTACGCCTGCGTCCGTCAGGTGCTTGCCGTGCTGGATCCGCTCCCGGAGCCGTTGCCGGAAATCGCTGTTCGCCGGCGGCAGCTGCTCAGCGAAGACGCCGCCCTGCGCGCCATCCACCTCGCCGAGAAAGAGTTTGAACGGGACCGGGCGCGGCAGCGGCTGACCTTTGACGAGGCCGTCGGACTGCAGTGGGCGCTGGCGCAACGCCGCCACGGCGAACTCGCACAATCGGGACCGATCGCGGTGGAGCGCGCCGACGGCTTGCTCGCCGCGATGCGGACCCAGTTGCCGTTCGAACTCACCGCCGAACAGAATCGGGTGCTCGGGGTGATCTCGGAGGAACTTGCGGCCAGTAAACCAATGCACCGACTGCTGCAGGGGGAGGTGGGCTCCGGCAAGACCATCGTCGCCGTGCTGGCGATGCTGCAGATGGTCGACGCGGGCTACCAGTGCGCGCTGTTGGTGCCAACCGAAGTCCTTGCCGCCCAGCATGACCGGTCGATCCGCGATGTGCTGGGCGAGCTGGCGATGGCAGGTCAGCTCGGCGGTGCCGAGAGCGCGACCAGGGTGGCGCTGCTGACCGGGTCGATGTCGGCGGCCCAGAAACGTGCGGCCCGCGAGGAGGTCGCCAGCGGTGCGGCCGGCATCGTGATCGGTACCCACGCGCTGCTGCAGGACGCCGTCGAGTTCGCCAAGCTGGGGATGGTGGTGATCGACGAGCAACACCGATTCGGTGTGGAACAGCGAGACCGGCTGCGCGCCAAGGCCCCCGAGGGCCTGACCCCGCACCTGCTGGTGATGACCGCCACCCCCATCCCGCGGACTGTCGCGCTCACCGTCTACGGCGATCTGGAAATCTGCACGCTGCGCGAACTGCCTCGCGGCCGACAGCCCATCACCACCAAAACCATCTTCATCGACGAGAAGCCGCAGTGGCTGCAGCGGGCCTGGCAACGCGTTGCCGAGGAGGTGGCCGAGGGCCGGCAGGCGTATGTGGTGGCCTCCCGGATCGACGAGAGTGACGCGGCAGGCGGCGAGCAGCGCGGTCCGGCACCCGTCACGGTGATCAGCCTCTTCGACCACCTCCGCCACGGGCCATTGGCCGGTTTGCGGCTGGGGCTCATGCACGGCCGGCTGCCGGCGGAGGAGAAGGATGCCGTGATGGCGGCTTTCCGTGCCGGTGAGATCGACGTGCTGGTCTGCACCACCGTCGTGGAGGTCGGGGTCGACGTCCCGAACGCCGCGATGATGGTGGTGATGGATGCTGACCGGTTCGGGGTGAGCCAATTGCATCAGCTGCGCGGGCGGATCGGCCGGGGAGAGCATCCGAGCCTCTGCCTGCTGGCCACCCGACTGCCCGCGCATTCCAGGGCCGGTGAGCGGATTGAAGCGGTGGCCGCCAGCCAGGACGGTTTCGCGCTAGCCGATCTGGATCTGCGGGAGCGGAAGGAGGGAGATGTGTTGGGCGAGAGTCAGTCCGGACAGACCACCAAGCTGCATTTTCTGTCGCTGGCCGACCATTTGGAGGTCATTCTCGATGCTCGGGAGCTGTGCGAGGCGAGCTATATCAGCCAGCCGGACCACCCGGGGCTGGCGGTGTTGGCCGAGCCGTTCACCGACACCGACCGTATCGAGTATCTGGACAAGGCATGAAACGGGGGACGCTGCTGTGGCTGGCCGCAGTCGCCGCGATTTCGGTGCTGGTCTCCGTCCAGGTGCTCTCCGATGCCCGAACCGATCCGTTGGCGGGTTCCGGGGCGCCCACGGTGGGCGCGGGTATTGACGTGCTCGCCGGGGTGCGGGAGGTGCCCCGGCGGGTCCGGGCGCACGACTACCGGCGTGCGGCGTTCGGGCGGGCCTGGGACGACGACACCGGCGCCCCCGGTGGCCGCAACGGCTGCGACACCAGAAACGACATCCTCAACCGGGATCTGCTCGATAAGACCAGCGTGGCCATCACGCGGTGTCCGCAGGCCGTCGCGACCGGAACCCTGCGCGACCCCTACACCAATGCCACCATCGCGTTCTCCCGCGGCCACAAGGTCGGGGCGTCGGTGCAGATCGACCATATCGTCCCCCTGGCCTATGCCTGGGACATGGGCGCGCGGGACTGGCCCGAAGAGATGCGCAAACGGTTCGCCAACGATCCCGCCAACCTCATCGCCGTTGCGGGACAAGCCAATCAAGACAAAGGCGATCAACCGCCGGGAGCCTGGATGCCGCCCAACAGGGCTTTTCGGTGCCAGTACGCCGTGCAGTTCATCGAGGTGCTGCGCGGCTACCGGCTACCGGTCGACCAGGATTCGGCGCAGGAGTTACGGGAGGCGACACAAACCTGCCCCGTCGGGTGATCCCGGCGGGGCAGGTTTGCGGTCGCCCGGCTCATCCCCGGGATGCGGCGCCCCGTGTCGAGCGTTTGGGGGTGGACCCACTCGATGCGGCATCGCCGCCGCGGCTCGCCCGCACCTTCCGCGGTGCGGCCGCCGGGGTGCTGTCCGGTTCGACGGCCTCCGGTGTCGCGATACTCGCGGCTGTCTCGACTTGCAGCGGGCTCGCCTCCTGCACGGAAGCGGGGGCTGCGTCCCCGGGTGCGGGAGCTGAGACCGCCACCGCCGCATCCACGGTGACTGGTGCGGGCGCCTCGGCTGCGGCGATCCGCGCCGATGCCGCGGCGGGCGGGGTGACGACCTGCGCCTCCGCGGGTGGGGTCACCACGATCGACTTCGCGACGTAATTGGACAGGCCCAGGAGCGCACCGATGGGGCCGACCGGCAGGCCCGGAACGACGATGTCGGCGAGATCCGGGATGACAGCTTCTGCGGCCAGTGCGTCGACCGCCACCCCACCCGGGCTGAGCAAGCCGCCCATTTTCAGCCCAAGGCTTGTAATCGTGTCCGGGAGTGTGACGCCCAGCAGGCCGAGCACCGGGGTCAGATCCAGGGTCTGTCCGCCGTTGAGGACGGCGTTGACCAGGTTTACCGGGATATTGACCAACTCGGTAAGCGCGCCGCCGAAGTCGGACTCCTGGAGCAGGGCGAAAGTGTTGGAAATGCTGTTCACCAGCGCCAGCACCGGGGCGACGAACGGTCCGATGGCTCCGACGAGGACACCGCTGATCGGGGTGGAGGCGATGTCGAGGATCGGCTTGAGAGCGGCAAAAGTCTCCTCTCCTGCCAGGGTGGGCAGCAGGGCCCCGACATCACGCTGGGATAGCGTTCCGAGTATCGGCACGTCGACATAGGGAATCGCGTTGATGTTCTGGTTGTAGTAAGTCGATTGCAACAAGTTCGCCACCCGGCCCGACTCCGCCACGCCGGCCTCGAACGGGGCGTTGAGGGCGTTGCCGATATTGCCGACTACCTGTCCCAAGATGCCGCCGATATCGGGCAGTTCGTCAATGTAGATCAGCAGGTTGCTGGTCATCTGTTGGATGATCGGCAGTGGCACACCGGTGGCGTACCCGCCGGTACGCCAACCGAGGTTCCCGTTCAGGAATGTGTTGGACGGGAAGGGAAATGTCCCGTTCACGTACAACCCGGTCCCCACGGCAGCGATCAGGTCCTGCAAATTATCGCCGGTGGCGGTGATGACGTCGAGAATGTTCTGGATCGGATCGACCGGGGTCACCGCGGCAGCCAGATTGACCGTCAACGTGCTTAGTGCCTTCTGCTGCCCGAAATCGAGGCTGGTGTCGACCGGCTGGACCGGTGTCAGGGCGATGGCCCCCGCGCCGAAGAACGCCACCCCGGCGGTGAGATAGGAACGAGTTGAGACGTACATGGCGGGATTCCCTAACCCTTAGAAAAGACTGATGGTCTCGAAAGTAGACTCAGGATTCTCTCAGTGGGGGGAAATTGAAAAGAAACCTGCTGGGAGGGACGGTAAAGACCAAATAAACGGTGCAGAATAGACGGTGAAGACCAATCAGAACTGCCCCGCCGGATGATCCGGCGGGGCAGTTCTGTGATCGCGGAGCCGCTGTGATCCGTACGCCTTAGCCGCGAGCCGCCGCACCCCGTGCCGAACGCTTCGGGGTCGACGCACTCGATCCGGCGTCGCCGCCGCGGCCCGTACGTACGGTCCGCGGTACGGCCGTCGGCGCGCTGTCCTGCTCGACGACCTCCGGTGTCGCCGCGCTCGCCGGTGCCTCGACCTTCACCGGGGTCACCTCCGGGGTGGAAGCAGGAGTCGCGGCGGGAGCCTCAGCCTCAACCTCGACCGGAGTGGAAGCCGGAGCCTCCACCTTGGCAACCTCGACCGCCGGTGCTTCGGCGGCGGCGATCTGAGCCGGGGCCTCGGTGGGCGGGGTCACCTTGATCGCCTCGGCGATCTTGTCGTTCATTCCGATCAATGAGGCGATCGGGCCGACTGACAGACCCGGATTTACGATTGGCGCACCAAATCCGAGATCAGCGGTAAAGCCCAGCCCGTCGAACATCACCTCGCCCACTGGGCCCGGTACGTCGGGAGTGGCGGGGCTGATACCGGTACTGAGCAGCCCGGGCATATTGAAGCCGAGGGTGCTGATGCTGTCCGGCAGAGTGACGCCCACTATGGACAGCACCGGGGCGAGGTCCAGGAAAGGGCCTCCGTTGAGGAAGGCGTTGACCGCGTTCGCCGGGATGTTGATCAGCTCGTTGATCGCTCCCTCGAAGTCGGACGCGCCGAGCGCGTCCACGATGGCCCCGACGCTGTTGACCACAGACACCACCGGCGCCACAACCGGGCCGATCGCGCCGAGCAGCACACCGCTGATGGGGGATGTGGTGAAGTCGATAACGGGCTTGAGGCTCTCGTACTGCTCGGTGGGTAGCAGCGCGGGCAGGAGCGCGAACACCAACTGCTGGGTCAAGTTGCCGATGATCGGTACGTCGGCGACTACTGTCGCGGTCGAGATGCTCTCGCACGGGCCCTGTGTCGCTTGATCCGAGCAGGAGGTCGGCACCGCGAATGGGGCACCGAGAGCGTTGCCGATATTGCCGACCACCTGATTGACAATTCCGCCGATATCGGGCAATTCGGCCAGGTAGGTGCCGAAGTTGGCGATCACCTGGGTGATGATCGGGAGCGGAGTCGCTGTGCCTGCCGCGATGAGTCGCTCGATGTTCTGCGCGGCGGTTTGGAACGTATCCACCCACGGCGTGATCGGGTCGATTGAGGCGGCGAGGTCGATGGCGAGCGACGTGCGCAGTGCCGGTGAGAAGGCCGAACCTTCCGGCAGCGGCTGAATCGGTGCCAGCACGATGGCGCCCGCGCCCAGTGCCGCCACGCCGGCGGTCAGATAGGACCGCGCAGTGATGGTTCGATTGGTGATATTCATGGTGGGACCCCTAACCCTGTGACGGAGCTGATCACAGGATGTTAGCGCTCAGGATTTTCTCAGCGGGGGGAAATGCAGAAGAAATCTGAATTTCACTCATTTGTGAAATGAACTGGAGGCGATGCCGGCTTTGGGCGGCGAACCGCAAGGCGAAAAGTCGATGCCGGGAGGCCCTGATCTACGACTGCTCGTCGCGCCCCGGATCAGCTGCCAGGGTTGGGCCGGAATCGGGTGCCGTCATCGAGGCTGCTGAGGGCCTCCATCTGCTCCGCGCTCAGTTCGAAGTCGAACACGTCGAGGTTCTCCACGAGGTGAGCCTGGGTGGCCGCCCGTGGAATCACCACATTGCCCAGTTGGACACTCCAGCGAATCAGCACCTGGGCCGGGGTCTTACCGTGTGCGGCAGCGGCTTCCGCAACTGCCGGGTTGTCCAGCAGCGCCCCCGCGCCCAGCGGGCTGTGCGCCTCGGTGGCAATGGAGTACTGGTCATGAACCGCACGCAGTTCGGACTGGTTGAGCAGCGGATGCAACTCGACCTGGTTGACCGCAGGGCTGAAGTAGGAGAGTTCGATGATGTTCGACAGGTGCTCGGGGGTGAAGTTGGCGACCCCGATGGACCGGACGTGGCCGACCTCCCTGGACTTCAGTACCCCGCCCCAGGCGTCGATGTACTTGCCGTTCTCCTCGGCCGGCCAGTCGAGCAGATACAGGTCGATATGGTCCAGGCCCAGCCGCTGCAGGCTCGCCCGGCAGGCATCCTGCGAGGACTGGAAGCCCTGATCGGCGGTTGCCAGTTTGGCGGTGACGTACAACTCCGCGCGGGGGACACCGGACGCGGCGACGGCCCGCCCGACGGCCTCCTCGTTGCCGTCCGTCGCGGCCGTGTCGATCAACCGGTATCCGGCCGCAAGCGCTTCGGTGACGGCGGCCTCGGCTGCAGCGGGGGATAGCCCGGCTGTGCTGAGACCCAGTGCCGGGATGGTCTGGTCGTCGTTGAGCGTGACGGTGGGAGTCGCGGCCGTCGGTGTCATGTCACCTGCCTGTGCATTTGAGGGTTTCCGGTGGACCGGAGTCACCGACTTCGGGTGAGGATAGTACGAGAACGTCGCTTCAGGTTCCCGGGACAACCGGGCGTAGTCTGCGGCGCATGACATCCGTGAAGCAGCGGGCGCTGGCGGTCGGCAACCGGCTGGGCGTTGCGCTGATCCCGCGGCTGCCCGACCGCGTCAAGCGATTGGTGTCCGGCGGCCGGGCGATCACCATTGACGGCAACACCCTGGATCCGTCCATTCAGATGTTGCTGGCGGCACAGAGAGCCGCCGGCGTCACGGGTCTGGTGGTCGCTGACGACGTCGCCGCCACCCGGAGCAACAGCAGTGCGCTCACCAGAACCCTGGATGAGCGCGATGTCCGGGTCGCTGAGATTCGGCCGGTGTCGATACCCGGGCCGGCCGGCGCCATCGGCGCCCGGCATTACCGGCCGCCGGCCGGTGGACCGCCGGCCCCGCTGGTGGTCTTCTACCACGGCGGCGGCTGGGTCTTCGGCGACCTCGATTCGCATGACTCGGCTTGCCGGCTGATCTGCCGTGACGCCGGGGTCCACGTGCTGTCGGTTGCCTATCGGCTGGCGCCTGAACATCCGGCGCCCGCCGCCGTCGACGACGCCTACGCCGCCTACCGGTGGGCCCGCGAGCATGCCGCCGACCTGGGTTCGGACCCGCGCCGGGTCGCCGTCGCCGGGGACAGCGCCGGCGGGAACCTGGCCGCTGTGGTGTGCCGACTGGCCCGCGATGCCGGTGATCCGCTGCCTACGCTGCAGTGGCTGATCTACCCGGCCACCGATCAGCGCGGGCTGACCCGCTCCCGTAGCCTGCTGGCCGATGGTTTCCTGCTGACCAAGCACGATATGGACTGGCTCACCAACCGCTATCTGGAGCATTCGAGCCTGGACCGGACCGACCCGCTGGTCTCCCCGCTGCTGGCAGACGACCTTTCCGGCTTGCCGCCGGCACTGGTGATCACCGCCGGCTTCGACCCGCTGCGCGACGAAGGCGAGCAGTATGCGGCCAAGCTTCGGGACGCCGGAGTCGCCGTCGACCACCGCCTGATGGCCTCGATGATTCACGTCTTCCTCAATCTCAACGTGCTCGGCGGCGCGATCGCCGGAGCCAACGCGCAGATGATCTCGGCGTTGCGGGCCCACCTGGCTCATAACTGAAAGGCAGCGACCCCGGCAGCCACCGCGACCGGGAATCCACGGCCGCGCCGCGGCCGGCAAAGCCGCCGGTACTCTAGAAGCGCCAACAGTCAACGAGAGCAAGGATCAGCCGACCGTGGCCATGAACAAGAAAAGCTCGGCCCGCTATGACTTGAAGGCCCAGGACCGCAAGCGCGATATGGCCGTCAAGGTGGGCCTGACAGCATTGGTGGTGCTGTTCGCGGTGGGCCTGGTGCTGTACATCGTGATGGGCAACGAGAAGAAGTTCTCCGGTGAGACCCAGGCCGTGCGGATGACCTCCGACAAGCTGATCACCAAGGACGGGACCGACGAGCCGAAGGCGGTGCTGTCGATCTTCGAGGACTACCAGTGCACGCACTGCCGGGATTTTGAGAAGACCTTCGGCCCGACCTTGAACAAGATTGTCGAGAGCGGTGCGGCCGCCGTGGATTACTACATGCTCGCGATTCTCGACAGGGCAAGCCAGGGCTACTCGGCCAGGGCCGCCAACGCCGCCTACTGTGTCGGCGACGAGGACAAAGAGGCTTTCTTGCGGTTCAACTCCGCGCTGTTCGCCCAGCAACCAACGGAGGCCGCCGGCGGCCCCGATGACGCCGCGCTGATCGAGACGGCGAGGCAGGCCGGCGTCAGCGGCGGCGTCCCGGACTGCATCAATAAGAATCGGTACACCGACATGGTCAAGGGTCTGGCCGCCGCGGAGGAGGTCACCGCGACGCCGACCATTCGACTCAACGGTCAGGACATCAGCCCGGCAAACCCCGATGAGCTCATCGCCAAGGTGCGCCAGCTCGTCGGACCCGTGCCCGGGCTGATGCCTCAGCCTCAGCCTCAGCCTCAGCCTTCGCCCGCGCCGGCACCGGCGTCATGACCGTGACCACGCCGGCTCCTGTCCCGGCCGGGACGGCCGACGTGGACAAAAGCTCCGCCGGGATTCGGGTACACCCGGCCGGTGCGTGGTGGCTTCTCGTTGCGGGCGTGGTAGGCCTGGTGTCGTCCGCGGCCCTGCTGGTCGAAAAAATCGGGACGCTGCAGAACCCGGACTATGTGCCGAGCTGCAGTATCAACCCCGTGCTGGCCTGCGGTTCGGTGATCAACACCCCGCAGGCCTCGCTCTTCGGTCCGCCCAACCCGCTGTTCGGCGTCGTGGCATTCACCGTCGTGATCGTCACCGGGGTACTGGTCATCGCCAAAGTGGCGTTACCGCGCTGGTACTGGGCCGGCCTGGCGATCGGCACCGGGCTGGGCGTGGTGTTCGTGAACTGGCTGGCCTATCAGAGTCTCTACGAGATCGGCGCATTGTGTCCCTACTGCATGGTGGTCTGGGCGGTGACGGTCCCGTTGTTCGCCGGTACCGCCCCGATCGCCTTGCGGCCGCTGGCGGCGAACCCGGTCGCCGGAATGCTCTACACCTGGCGGTGGCCATTGGTGACGCTGTGGTTCACCGCGATCATGCTGCTGATCCTGGTGCGGTTCTGGGACTACTGGTCCACCCTGCTGTGAATTGAACGCCCGAACGCTGAACGCCCGAACGCTGAACACCCGAACGCTGAACGCCCGGACGCTGAACACCCGGACGAAGCGATGACGCGGATCATCGCCGGAACGGCCCGCGGTCGTCGACTGGCGGTACCGGCGAATGCGCGGCCCACGACCGACCGGGTCCGCGAAGCGCTGTTCAACGTCCTGGCCGCCCGGATCGATCTCGACGGCTTGCGGGTGCTCGATCTGTACGCCGGCTCCGGAGCCCTCGGCCTTGAGGCATTATCGCGCGGGGCGGCCTCGGCGCTGCTGGTCGACAACGATCGGCGGGCCGCCGAAATTATGGCCCGCAACATCAGCGCCGTCGGCCTGCCGGGCGCGTCGGTGCGTCGCGGTCCGGTGGCCGCGGTGCTGGCTGCCGGTGCGCCGGATCCGGTCGATTTGGTCCTGGCCGACCCGCCCTACGACCTCACGCCCGGCGAGGTCGAGGACATGGTTGCGGCCCTGCTCCGCAACGGCTGGGTGTATTCGGGAGCCGTGATCGTGATCGAGCGGCCGGTATCGGCACCGGAGTCGGTGTGGCCGACCGACTGGCGGGTGTGGCCGGTACGCCGCTACGGAGACACCCGGCTGGAGGCTGCCGAATTGGATAACCACCCGCCGTCGGGCTCCTGCTAGCGTCAGCGGTCATGAGTGGCGCGGTCTGCCCCGGATCCTTCGACCCGGTCACCCTCGGGCACATCGATGTGTTCGAACGTGCCGCCGCGCAGTTCGATGAGGTGATCGTCGCCGTGCTGACCAACCCCAACAAGGCGGGCATGTTCAGCGCCGAAGAGAGGATCGCGATGATCGGCGAGGCCTGCTCGCATCTGCCGAACCTACGGGTGGAATCGGGCCAGGGTCTGGTCGTCGACTTCGTCAGGTCTCGCGGGCTCACCGCGATCGTCAAAGGCCTTCGCAACGGAACGGATTTCGAGTACGAGGTCCAGATGGCGCAGATGAACAAACACGTCGCGGGGGTGGACACCTTCTTCGTGTCCACCGCGCCTCGGTATTCCTTCGTTTCCTCGTCGTTGGCCAAGGAGGTGGCGGGTCTCGGTGGCGATGTCTCGGCCCTGCTGCCCGAATCGGTCAATCGGCGGCTGCGGGACAAGCTCGCCGCAGGCTGATTGGCGACACACCGTCGCGCCAGCGCAGTCACAGGCGTAACAGCAGGCACACTAGTAACTATTATTGGGTTAGTGGAGGGTGGCGCCGTGTACCGAGTTTTTGAAGCGCTCGATGAGCTGAGCGCGATCGTCGAAGAGGCCCGCGGGGTGCCGATGACGGCCGGCTGCGTGGTTCCCCGCGGAGATGTCCTGGAGCTGATCGACGACATCAAGGATGCGATCCCCGGCGAACTGGACGATGCCCAGGACGTTCTTGACGCCCGGGATTCGATGCTGCTCGAGGCCAAGGAGCACGCCGAGACCGCGGTGTCGGGGGCTAATGCCGAGGCTGATTCGGTGCTCAGTCACTCCCGTGGCGAGGCCGACCGGCTACTGGCCGATGCCAAGTCGCAGGCCGACCGCATGGTCGCCGAGGCACGTCAGCACAGCGAACGGATGCTCGCCGAGGCCCGTGAGGAGTCGGCGCGGCTGGCCACGACGGCGAAGCGCGACTATGAAGCGGCGACCGGTAGGGCCAAGGCCGAGGCGGACCGACTGGTGGAGAGCGGGAACATCTCCTACGAGAATGCCGTGCAGGAAGGCATCAAAGAGCAGCAGCGGCTGGTGTCGGCGACCGAGGTGGTCCAGGCCGCCAGTGCCGAGTCCACCCGGCTGATCGACACCGCCCACGCCGAGGCCGACAGGCTCCGCGGCGAGTGCGATATCTACGTCGATAACAAGCTGGCCCAGTTCGAGGAATACCTCAACGGCACGTTGCGGTCGGTGAGCCGTGGGCGTCACCAACTGCGTACCGCGGCTGGTACGCACGACTACGTCCAGCACTAGCCACGTCCAGCGCTGAACTCGGGCCTGCGCTGCCGAGCGTGCGCGTTGCCGACTGCAAGCCGCGTACCGACGGCGCCTACCGGTAAGGGCGACGACATCGGAAAGAGGCGGGACACCCAGCGAGGGCTACCCAGTTCACACCAGTCCCATTGTTGACATCGCGCGGTGCACGAACGGTCGAGCACTCCGGGCATTCGGCGATCACCCACGTTGTCCCGGCGTGACGCCCTGCGCTACGGCACTGCCGCGCCCGCGCTGGCCGGACTGGCGTTGACATCAGCGATCGACTAGGGCGTGTCTCCCGAATTGGCAGTGCCGACGCGGGCGTGGATGACAGCGCA
>CAZGPT010000101.1:0-11503 GCA_964527015.1 uncultured Mycobacterium sp.
AGTCCCGGCACGGGACCAAGTCGGCCATCTTCGCCCCGGAGCTCGGGATCGCCCGCGCCTGGCGGCTGGCCACCATCGGCGACCGGCCGTCGGCGATCACCGCAGCCCGCGACGCCGCCCGGACCGCGCAGCGAAGCGGCCAGCTGGCGGTCGCGGTCCGGGCCTGGCATGAAGCGGCACGACTCGGGGACCGGCGGGCCGGCGAGGCATTAGCCCAGCTGGCCGATGCGGTGGACTGCGAATTCACCTCGATGGCCATGGCACACGCCCGGGCGCTGGCCGACCGGGACTCCCCCGCCCTACGCGACGCGGCCGGACGACTGGCCGCTGCCGGGTTCGGCGGGGCGGCGGCCGATGCCACCCGGCAGGCCGCTGAGAGCGGAAACTAACCGCCTAGGGAACTTCACTTAGGTAGCGTCGCAACACCGCGGCCACGGAGGTGATCTGCGCGATGGACACCCGTTCGTCGCGGCGATGCGCGAGGTTGGGGTCACCCGGGCCGTAATTGACCGCCGGAATGCCCAGGGTTGCGAATCGGGCGACATCAGTCCAGCCGTACTTGGCGCGAACCATGCCGTCGGCCGCCTCGACCAGTGCGGCCGCCGCGGGGTGCTGCAGTCCCGGCAGCGCCCCCGGCGCCACATCGGTCTGCTGCAGCAGAACCGGCAGGCCGTCGAACACCTCGCGCACGTGCACCAGGGCGGCCTCCGGGGTGCGGTCCGGGGCGAACCGGAAGTTGACGGTGACCGATGCCTCGTCGGGGATGACGTTTCCGGCCACTCCTCCGCCGATGGCCACCGCGGACAATCCCTCCCGGTAGACGCAGCCGTCGATCTCGACGACCCGGCCCTGGTAGCCGGTCAACCGGTCCAGCACCGGACCCATTTTGTGAATAGCGTTGTCGCCCAACCAGGATCGCGCTGAATGCGCCCTGGTGCCGGCTGTCGTGATGACCGCACGCAGCGTGCCCTGACAACCAGCTTCGATATAGCCGCCGGAGGGCTCACCCAGAACGGCGACATCACCGCGAAGCCAGTCGGGCAGCTCGCGCTCGATACGGCCCAGACCGTTGGCTCTCGCCTCGATCTCTTCACAGTCATAGAGGATCAGCGTGACGTCATGTGCGGGATCATCGACGGTGGCGGCCAGGTGCAGGAATACCGCATCGCCGGATTTCATATCCGAAGCGCCGCAACCCCAGATGTGGTCGGCATCCCGGCGCGCCGGCACGTTATCAGCGATCGGCACGGTATCGAGGTGGCCGGCCAGGATCACCCGGGCCGGCCGCCCGAGGTCAGTTCGCGCCAGGACCGCGTCGCCGTTGCGGACCACCTGGTATCCGGTCTGTTCCCGCAGTGCGCGTTCAACCTCATCGGCGATGCCGCGCTCATCGCGCGACACACTCGGGATGTCGATGAGCGCGGCGGTCAATTCGATCGGGTCGGCACGCAGGTCCAGCACAACTGAGCACGCTACCGGGTCGCCTCCCCCACGCGAGCAGACACAAATGTCCCCATTCGCCCGGCGTGTCGGTGCGCTTTGCGTCTGCTCGCGCCGGAAGTACGGTGTAGCACCGTGACTGCTGCTGCGGGCTTCGGACTGGCCACCATCACCGCCGACGGAACCGTTCTGGACGCCTGGTTCCCGGACCCCGAACTGGGTGCCTACCAGCCCTCGGGCACCAGCCGGATCCCGCCCGACGACGTGCCCGAGGACCTGGCCGCACTTGCCGGACCGGATCCCGACCGGGGTGTGGACGTCGTCCCGATCCGCACCGTGATCGTGCTGGCGCAGCCCCCCGTCGACACCTGCGACGCCTACCTGCGACTGCACCTCATCTCGCATCGTCTCGTCGAACCGCACGGGGTGAACCTCGACGGCGTATTCGGGGCGCTGGCCAACGTGGTGTGGACCAATTACGGCCCGTGCCGGGTCGAGGGTTTCGAGCGGGTGCGGCTACGGTTGCGCCGGCGCGGGCCGGTCACGGTCTACGGAGTGGACAAGTTTCCCCGGATGGTCGACTACGTGGTACCGGCCGGGGTGCGTATCGCTGATGCCGACCGAGTGCGACTCGGCGCGCACCTGGCGGCGGGAACCACCGTCATGCACGAGGGATTCGTCAATTTCAACGCCGGCACTCTGGGCGCGTCGATGGTGGAGGGCCGCATCTCGGCCGGCGTGGTCGTTGGCGACGGCTCCGACATCGGCGGCGGCGCCTCCATCATGGGCACGCTCTCCGGCGGCGGCACCGAAGTCGTTTCGGTGGGCCGACGTTGCCTGTTGGGCGCCAACTCAGGACTCGGGATTTCACTGGGTGACGACTGCGTCGTCGAGGCGGGACTGTACGTCACCGCCGGAACGAAGGTCACCACCCCCGACGGCACCGCAGTCAAGGCCCGGGCGCTGTCGGGGGCGAATAACCTTCTGCTCCGCCGCAATTCGGTGACCGGATCGGTCGAGGTGGTCGCCCGGGACGGCAGCGGAATCACCCTCAACGAGGCGCTGCACGCCAACTGATCTCACCCGGCTGATTCAGCGGGGCCGGTCCATGAGCTCCCTCTTGAGAACCTTGCCCATCGCGTTGCGTGGCAGCTTATCGACCCGCCGGATTTCCCGGGGCCGCTTGTGCACCGAGAGCTGCTCGGCGACGAAACCGATGAGCTCGTCACCGGCGTCGCCGACGACGAAGGCGACGATGCGCTGGCCGAGATCGTCGTCGGGCAGGCCGACAACGGCGACCTCGGCCACACCCGGGTGCCCGAGCAGCACCGCCTCGATCTCCCCGGCCCCGATGCGGTATCCGCCGGACTTGATCAGGTCCACCGACTCGCGCCCGACGATGCGGTGCATCCCGTCCGGACCGATCACGGCGGCGTCGCCGGTGGAGTAGAAACCGTCGGGCTCGAACGCCGCGGCCGTGGCATCCGGCCGGTTGAGGTAGCCCTGGAATACGGTCGGTGTCCGGACCTGAAGGCTGCCGATGCTCTCGCCGTCGTGCGGTACCGCTCCGCCGTCCTCGCCGATGAGCCGGGTGGCCACCCCGTCCAGAGGAAGTCCGACCCAGCCGGGACGGCGGTGACCATCGGCGCGGGAGCTGACGGTGATGAGGGTCTCGGTACACCCGTAGCGCTCCACCGGGGCGTGCCCGGTGAGGTCTGCCAGCCGGTCGAAGACCGGTACCGGGAGCGCGGCGCTGCCGGATACCAACAGTCGCGCTCCGGCCAGTGCCCGCGCGGATTCGGCATCGGCGGCGACACGGGACCAGACGGTCGGCACCCCGAAGTAGAGCGTCCCGCGCGCCGCGGCATAAGCCTGCGGTGTCGGCCTGCCGGTGTGCACGAAACGGTTGCCCACCCGCAGCGATCCCAACAGCCCGAGCACCAGTCCGTGCACGTGGAACAGCGGCAGGCCATGAACCAGGGTGTCTTCGGCGGTCCACTCCCAGGCCCGGGCCAGCGCATCGAGGTCGGCGGCGACGGCCCCGCGGCTGATCACCGCACCCTTAGGCGGACCGGTGGTCCCAGAGGTGTAGATGACCATCGCGGTATCTCGCGGCCCCGGCTCGGGGTAACGGTGCCACGAGCGGGCGTGCAACCGGACCGGCACATGCGGCAGGCCGGCCGAATCCTCGGGTCTGTCCCCGAGCCAGGCCTGGGTCCCGGAGTCGGTGAGAATATGGGTCCGCTCGGCGGCGCCGACGTCGGCGGGTATCGGGACGAACGGCACCCCCGCAATCAGGCATCCGGTGACCGCCAGCACTGTCGCAGCGGTGGGGGTCGCAAGGACGGCGATACGGCCGGCACCACCAACGCGTTCGGCCACCGATGTGGCCGCCCCGACCAGGTCACTGCGCGACAAGGTGACACCGCCGATGCGAACCGCGTCACCGATATCAGCACCGGCGGCCACGGCGGCGGGGTTGAGGGAAGCCAGCAGCACCCGTGCGAGGCTACCGCCAGCACCGGCGCGTCATGTGGCAGATGCGACGGGTGGGGTTCATCGGCGGTTATCCTCGGGCCCATGTGGTCAGGTCAGGGCATCGGAGGGTGGCCAATCCCAGCGGCCCGCGCCGGCCTGAGAACCTGGATCGGCCGCGTGGCGGCGGCCGACTACGCCTCCACGTCATGAGCCTCGGTCGCCATCGCGTCGCCCTCTCGGTACTGATCGCGGCGGTCATGACCGCCGGCAGCGTGCTGTTCGCGCCGACCGCCGGGGCCGCCCCGCAACCGTGGAACGGGCAATATCAGATGATCACCTACGCCTCCCAGAAAGCCGGCACCAGCCCGGCGGCAAAGCAGCGCGAAACCGATTTCAGCGCCACCTTCACACTGGCCACCGCGTGCGCGGTGACCCGTTGCGTGGCGACGGTGGTCGACGGTCCGCGGCCCGGCAACCCGACAGTTCCATGGCCGACCCGATACGCCTGGAACGGTTCGGAATGGACCACCAACTACGACTGGCTGTGGGATTGCTTCCTGGGCAACGGCAACCAGAAGCAGTGGGCCAGGGCGACCTCCTGGGCCTATTTCCAGCCGCAGCCGAACGGTTCGCTGAAAGGCACCTGGCATACCGATATCGCCGAGGGCGCGTGCCGGGGCAGTGTGGTCATGCCGGTCGCAGCCGTTCCGGTATGATCACGCGGTCTGTTTAACCAGCCCGAGCGGCCGGCCAGACGAACTTCCCGATTTGGTAACACTGAGCCCAGTGGGGCCGATGAGAAGAATGTCATGCAACCATCTCCGGTCGGAGGAGACACCTTGAGAGTTGTCAGTCGTGTTCTGATGGCGATGGTCGTCGCGCTGGCGGGGTTGTTCGCCGGGTCGGGGACGGCCTCGGCGGGGATGGACAATCAGATGAGTCTGGTCGACGGCGGCGGCCGGACCATGACCGTCTCGCAGTGGGACACCTACCTCGACGGGGTGTTCCCGCTGGACCGCAACCGGCTGACCCGTGAGTGGTTCCACTCCGGGCGGGCCAAGTACAACGTGGTCGGCCCCGGCGCCGAGGAGTTCGCCGGCACCCTGGAACTGGGCTATCAGGTGGGCTTCCCCTGGTCGCTGGGCGTCGGGATCAACTTCAGCTACACCACGCCGAACATCCTGCTCGACGATGCCAGCCTGTCCCCGCTGGCTTTCGACCCGATTGGCTCGGTGATCACCCCGAACCTGTTCCCCGGTGTGTCGATCAGCTCCGATCTGGGCAACGGGCCCGGTATCCAGGAGGTCGCCACCTTCTCGGTCGACGTCACCGGCCCGGAGGGCTCGGTGGCGGTGGCCAACGCCCACGGCACCGTCACCGGCGCGGCCGGCGGGGTGCTGCTGCGACCGTTTGCCCGGCTGATCTCCCAGACCGGCGACAGCGTCACCACCTACGGCGAAGCCTGGAACATGAACTAGTGGCGGCGAAGGCGTTATCCAAGGTGACAAAACGAGGCCCCGGCGCGAGCCGGGGGCCTCGTCAATGTTTGCTGGACAGGAAGTCAACGCCCGGGGGTTATCGCCTGATTCGTGGGTCGGTTACCGGCTCGACGGCCGCGGCGTCGTCCTTGGTGTCTTTGCCGCCGACCGCATCGCGGATTTCGGTCAGCAATCGGATCTGCTTATCCTCGGCTGATTCTTCCTCGTCCGCCGGAGTGCGTATTTTGTTGAACGGCACCACCACCAGGAAGTAGACGACCGCCGCGACCAGTACGAAGTTGATAAGGGCCGATAACAGGATGTTCAGGTCGATCGTCTGGCCGCCGCCGATGCCGATCTGCAGGATGCTGTTCGAGGAGTCCGCGTCGGCGCCGACCCGGTCGATCAGCGGCTGGATGATGCTGTCGGTGAATTTGGTGACCAGAGCGGTGAACGCGGTACCGATGACGACCGCGACGGCGAGGTCAACGATATTTCCCCTTGAGAGGAATTCCTTGAAACCCTTTAACACGATGAGCCTTTCTTTGCTGACGGGAACTAGGGCGCCGGAAGCCTAGCGCACCGGCGGATTCTGGCTGCGGGGCTCGGCGGACCGCCTCAGTGAATGGTCAGCGTCACCGTTTGGACCAGCGTCGCGCCCGCCAGGGCGGTGGCGGCGGGTGCTGGAAGCGCGACCAGCACCACCCTGTCGCCGCCCGACCCGATTGCTGTGGACGCCGCCGAGACCAGCACCACCACCGCTTCGGTTGCTATCACCCGCGGCCGGGCATCGTCTCCGGTTGAGGGTGTGCCGAGTACGTCCACAACATCGCCGGCGCGTAACACATCCAGGACAGCGGAGTCGGCCAGGTGCAGGGGCACCACCCTGGCGTCACGGCCCGCGCTGAAACCGGCCAGACGGGGGCCCAGTACCCGGGCATCGGTGAGCACTTCGCCGCGTCGCGCTGGTCCGGTCAGCCTGGCGCCGACGAGCCTGTCCAATGCAGTCTCGGTGCCGTCCGGAAGGATGGAGCCGGGGCGTTTCTGCAGCGCCACATCATCGGCTGTCAGCGTGATGCCCGGACGCAGATCCCGAACGGCGACTACCACCGCGCGCTGCTCGCCCGCCGGGTCCGGGCGCAACGCCGAGGCTGCGGCGAGCATGACCAGCATTCCCGCAGCAATGCGACGTGCCCGTGGCGTCTGGATGAAATCAGGCCGCAGTGCCCGCGACAGCCGGCTGATCAGAGTCGGATCGAGCGACGCACCCATGCGGCCACGGTAGGGCGCCCGCGGGCGGCATCGATGCCGGCGCGAGGGCGCCCTGTGGATAACTCCTAGCCGGAACCGGTTGCCGCTGGGGTGGAACTGCCGGATTTCGACGCCCCGGAACCGGAAGTCTTCCCAGCGCCCATAGACTTATTCGAACCCGAATACTTGTCCGAACCCGAAGACTTGTCCGAACCCGACGACTTCTCTGAACCCGAAGACTTGTCCGAACTCGGGGTCTTCTCCGAACTCGACGACTCCGAGCCGGATTTCTCCCCGCCCGCGCTCCCGGACCCCTTACCCGAGGCGCGGCTGTCGGTGCGGTAGAAGCCGCTTCCCTTGAACACCACGCCAACGGAGTTGAACAATTTGCGCAGTCGCCCGGAGCACTCCGGGCAGGTGGTGAGGGCGTCATCGGTGAACGCCTGCGCCGCGTCGAACCGGTTGTCGCACTCGGTACACGCATAACTGTAGTTCGGCACGGGATCCTCCGGGACGCTGAATTACTGGCACTCTATCGTGTCAAGTGCTAGAACCGCTATCCGGCGACCGGCATTCCCGCAAGGGGGTCAGACCTCCGTCGGGGGTGAGCGCATGGGTCATCGCCGCATCGTGCGGATCACGTGGCAGCGCCTCGACGAGTTCGCAGTCACGCACGACAGCCACCAGTCGGGTTCCCGGCGCGCACAGCGGCAACGACCGATCGTAGAAGCCTCCGCCGCGTCCCAGTCGCACCCCGCGGCGGTCCACCGCCACCGCGGGGACGAGCATCACCTGCGCTCGGGCCACCGCGGCCGCCGGTAGCCACGGCTGCGCGGGTTCGCGAAGGCCGAACGGACCCGGGATCAGCCGCCCGGGCCGGTAGCGACCCCACTGCAGGGGTAGATGCGCCCCGTCGCGACCCGTTCGCACCACCGGCAGCAGCACCGTGTCACACAATCCGGCCAGGACGTCGAGCATCTCCAGGGAGCCCGGTTCACCGCCCACGGGAAGGTAGGCGCAGACCGTTCCGGCGCCGGCTACGGCGCAGTCCAGGTGGGCGCAGAGTTGCTCGGCTTCGCGGCGGCGCAGCGCTTCCGGAACGGCGCGGCGGGCGGCCAGCAGTTTGCTGCGGAGTTCAGCTTTGGATCCGGCGCCCATGGCATACACCCTGTCAGCGACACGCGAGCGACGCTACCGCGCGGACGGGTTAGGATCGTCCGATGTCCAGCCCGAAGATTCCGATTCCGCGCACGGCGATCGTGCCCGCCGCGGGTCTGGGAACTCGGTTCCTACCAGCCACGAAGACGGTGCCCAAGGAGTTGCTGCCGGTCGTCGACACGCCCGGTATCGAGCTGGTTGCCGAAGAGGCCGCCGAGGCCGGCGCAGAGCGGCTGGTGATCGTCACATCCGAGGGCAAGGACGGTGTCGTCGCCCATTTCGTCGAGGACCTGGTTCTGGAGGGAACATTAGAGGCTCGCGGCAAGCGAGCCATGCTGGAGAAGGTCCGCCGCGCCCATGCTCTGATCAAGGTCGAATCGGTGGTTCAGGCCGAACCGCTCGGGCTGGGTCATGCGGTGGGGTGCGTGGAACCGGTGCTGTCGCCCGACGAGGACGCGGTGGCCGTGCTGTTGCCCGACGACTTGGTGCTGCCGATCGGTGTGCTGGAAATCATGGCCCGGGTACGCGCCAAACGCGGCGGCACGGTGCTGTGTGCCATCGAGGTCGCACCCGACGAGGTCAGCGCCTACGGGGTTTTCGATGTCGAGATCGTCCCCGACGCCGTGAATCCCAACGTACTGCGCGTCAGGGGCATGGTGGAGAAGCCCGCGGCCGACAAGGCGCCGTCGCGTTATGTCGCGGCCGGACGCTACCTGCTGGACCGCGCGATTTTTGACGCGCTGCGGCGGGTGGACCCTGGGGCGGGCGGTGAGATCCAGCTCACCGATGCTGTCGCCCTACTGATCGCCGAAGGCCACCCCGTGCACGTGGTAGTGCATCGTGGAGCTCGACACGACCTGGGAAATCCCGGCGGGTATCTCAAGGCTGCGGTTGACTTTGCGCTGGATCGTGACGACTACGGACCCGCCCTGCGCCAATGGTTGGTGGCGCGATTGGGTCTGACCGAGCAGGCCGACCGCTAGCAGCTGCGGCGGGCCCGGGGCCCGGGTTTCGAGGCAGAAAGGCGCGCTGTGCGTTCGGTGGAGGAACAGCAGGCCAGGGTTACCGCGGCTGCGGTGGCCCCGAGGCCGGTGCGGGTGCCCATTGCGGAAGCTCAGGGGCTGATGTGCGCCGAAGAGGTTGTCACCGAGCACCCCATGCCGGGTTTTGACCAGGCCGCCATCGATGGTTATGCGGTGCGCAGCGTCGATGTCAGCACCGCGGGCACTGCGGACGGTGACACCGAAATCGTGCTCCCGGTGATGGGTGTGATCGAGGCTGGCGCCCGGACCCCCAGCCGGCTGCAGCCCAAGCAGGCCGCCCGCATCCAGACCGGCGCCCCGATGCCGACGCTGGCCGACGCGGTACTGCCACTGCGGTGGACAGACGGAGGCGGAACCCGGGTTCGGATTCTGCGCGGGGTTCGATCGGGCGCCTATGTACGTCGGGCGGGTGACGATGTGCAGCCCGGGGACATCGCGGTCCGGGCCGGCGTCATCATCGGCGCCGCGCAGGTGGGTCTGATGGCCGCAGTCGGCCGGGAGCGGGTGCTGGTGCACCCGCGTCCGCGGGTTTCGGTGGTGAGTGTCGGTGGAGAACTCGTCGATATCTCCCGCACCCCGGGTAACGGTCAGGTCTATGACGTCAACTCGTACGCACTGGCGGCGGCCGCTCGCGACGCGGGCGCCGAGGTGACCCGCGTCGGTATCGTCAGCACCGATCCCAAAGAGCTGAGCGAGGTCGTCGAGAGCCAACTCAACCGGAGTGAGGTCGTGGTGATCTCCGGTGCGGTGGGCGGAGCGGCCGCCGAGAACCTCCGGACGGTGCTGTCGGCGCTGGGCAGCATGGAGATCAGCCGGATCGCAATGCATCCCGGCTCGGTGCAGGGTTTCGGTCAGCTTGGCCCGGAAGGGGTTCCGACGTTCCTGCTGCCGGCCAACCCGGTCAGTGCGCTGGTCGTGTTCGAGGTCATGGTGCGTCCGCTGATCCGGCTCTCGCTGGGCAAACGTCAGCCGCTACGCAGGATGATCCGGGCCCGGACCATCAAGCCGATCACCTCGGTGGCCCAACGGTCCGGATACCTGCGCGGCCAGTTGCTGCGCGACGAGGACACCGGGGACTACCTGGTCGAGGTCATCGGCGACACGCCCGGCGGATCCTCGCATCTGCTCGCATCGTTGGCCGAGGCCAACTGTCTGGTGGTGCTGCCCGCCGAGGTGACTGAAGTCCCGGCTGGTGAGCTCGTCGATGTCGCGTTCCTGTCCCAGCGAGGCTGACAACTGGTGAACTTGTGGGGCAGTGGTTCGGCCCGTCCGGGCTGGCCCACCTCGGTCGGCCCGGTGCGGGTGCCCGGCGGGTTGGTGCGGTTGCGGCCGTTGCGGATGCGTGACGGTGCCGCGTGGAGCCGTCTGCGCCTGGCGCAGCGCGCCAACCTTGAGCCGTGGGAACCCTCCGTCGAACTCGATTGGACTGCGCGGCATGGCATGTCGGCATGGCCGCCGATGTATTCGGGACTGCGTGCGGAGGCGCGCAAGGGGCGCATGCTGCCGTACGTCATCGACGTGGACGGACGGTTTCGCGGTCAGCTGACGATCGGCAACGTCAGCCACGGTTCACTGCAGTCGGCGTGGATCGGTTACTGGGTGTCGACCGAGGTCACCGGCGGTGGCGTGGCCACCGGGGCAGTGGCACTGGGCCTGGACCACTGCTTCGGGCCGGTGGGGTTGCACCGGGTCGAGGCCACGGTACGACCGGAGAACGGGCCCAGTCGCGCGGTGCTGGCCAAGGTCGGATTCCGGGAGGAGGGCCTGCTGAAGCGTTACCTGAATGTAGACGGCGGGTGGCGGGACCATCTCCTGGTGGCGATGACCGTCGAAGAGGTCGACGGCTCGGTGACGGCCGGACTGGTGCGGCGGGGGCTTGCCGACTGGCGCTGATGGCCGCTGATGGCACGGGACACCCCTCAAAACAGCGCGGCCACTGTTACGAATGTGACATTTGTGACTGTTGGTGCTTGTCATCCGGGAATTACACATGTGTAATTGACCGGCGCGCCGCTGCCGAAAGCGGACGTCACGGACCTAGCCTGGTCGGGAAAGGAGCAGGCCAATGCCAAGCATCCCCCAGTCATTGCTCTGGATTTCACTCGTGGTGCTCTGGCTGTTCGTTCTTGTGCCGATGCTCATCAACAAGCGCGACACGGTGCGGCGAACCAGCGATATCGCGTTAGCCACCCGGGTTCTCACCGGCGGGGCGAAGTCGCGACTGAGCAAGCGCAGTCGGCCGGCGGCCGGCCACCGGCACGACCCCGACTGGCAGTCCGGGGGCCTCTTCGTCGAGGACGAGGAGCGTGCCGAAGATTTCGACTCTGCCTCACCGGCAGACCACGACGCGGTAGCAGACCACGACGCGGTAGCCGACTACGACGATGCGGTTCGAGAGGCCCGAATGCGAACACAGACCACCCGGTCGGTGACGGTGGTGGCCTCGGTAACCGAACAGACCCGGACCGAGCCCGACTATCTCGACGTCGATGTGGTGGACGAGAACTCCGGAGCTCTGCCGGTCGGTGGCGGCGTCCAGGTCGCGCTTTTCGACTCCGCCGCTGTTGATGACCGCCTTGAAGAGGGAACCCCGGAGGTGGACCCCGTCGAGGCGCAACCGGTGGCCGAGGAGGTCACCCCCGTGGTGGAGGAGAT
>CAZGPT010000102.1:0-11390 GCA_964527015.1 uncultured Mycobacterium sp.
TGCTGACCAAGGTCATCGCTTCCGCGGTCGCCGAGGGTCTGCAGGCCCGTGGCGGTGCCGGTGGCGGCGACAAACCGGATGCCGCTGCCGAACCGCTGGCCGAATGGGAGCAGGAACTGCTGGCCAGCGCGGCTATCGAGTCAGCACCCACCGATCCCGGACCGGTGTCGGACGAGTCGGTGACCACCGAAGTAACTCTGGAAGGCTGAGATGGCTAATTTCACCGCCGCCGACGTCAAGCGGCTCCGGGACCTCACCGGCTCCGGAATGATGGCATGCAAGAACGCGCTGGCCGAGGCCGACGGCGATTTCGACAAGGCCGTCGAGGCGCTGCGGATCAAGGGCGCCAAGGACGTCGGTAAACGAGCCGAGCGAGCCACTGCCGAAGGGTTGGTGGCCGCGCGGGACGGGGCGCTCATCGAGCTGAACTCCGAGACCGACTTCGTCGCGAAGAACGCCGAGTTCCAGGAACTGGCTGATCAGATCCTGGACGCGGCGCTGGCAGCCAAGGCCGCCGACGTCGACGCCCTCAAAGCAGCCAAGGTCGGCGACAAGACCGTCGAGCAGGTAATCGCGGAGCTCTCGGCCAAGATCGGCGAGAAGCTCGAACTGCGTCGGGTGCAGTACTACGACGGCAACGTCGAGACCTACCTGCACAAGCGCGCCGCCGACCTTCCGCCGGCGGTGGGCGTGCTGGTGGAGTTCGAGGGCAGCGATGCCAGTGCCGCACATGCGGTCGCTCTGCAGATCGCGGCGCTGAAGGCCAAGTACCTGACGCGTGGCGACGTGCCCGAGGACATCATCGCCAACGAACGCCACGTCGCTGAGGAGACCGCCAAAGCCGAGGGCAAACCCGAGGCCGCGCTGCCCAAGATCATCGAGGGTCGCGTCAACGGTTTCTTCAAGGATGTCGTGCTGCTCGACCAGCCGTCGGTGTCGGATAGCAAGAAATCCGTCAAGGCGCTGCTCGATGAGTCCGGCGTGACGGTGACCCGGTTCGTCCGCTTCGAGGTGGGCCAGGCTTAGCCGGCCGAGGCGACCATGCGGGGAGTCAACGCGTTCGGAGACGATGCGCTCGGCGATCTCGATGCCGTCGCGCTGGTCGACTCGATCCGCACCGGTCGGGTGTCGCCCGTGGAGTTGATCGACGCGGCGATCACCCGGTGCGAAGAGGTCAACCCGACGCTCAACGGTCTGGCTCACGAAACGTTCGACCGGGCCAGGGAACAGGCAGGGGCACGGGCGTCGGCGCGGCAGAGAGGGTTTTTCGACGGGGTCCCCACGTTCTTCAAGGACAACGTCGACGTCGAGGGCATGCCCACGATGAACGGCACCGACGCTTGGGAACCGGTGCCCAAACTCGGGCACGGCGACTTCGCCAAGTTCTACGTCGCCACCGGGTTGATCCCGCTGGGTAAGACGCAGTTGTCGGAGTTCGGCTTCAGTGCGGCGGCCGAGCATCCCCGGATCGGCGCGGTTCGCAACCCCTGGGACACCGATTACACCGCCGGGGCGTCCTCATCGGGTTCGGGGGCGTTCGTCGCCGCCGGGGTGGTGCCCATCGCCCACGCCAACGACGGAGGCGGCTCGATCCGGATCCCGGCGGCGTGCAATGGACTGGTCGGCCTCAAACCGTCCCGCGGTCGGCTGCCGCAGGACGAGATGTCCCGCAAGATGCCGGTCCGGCTGGTCAACGACGGGGTGCTGACCCGCTCGGTTCGCGATACGGCGGCGTTCTACCGGGAGTCCGAGCGGATCTGGCGCAATCGGTCGCTGATGCCGGTAGGCGCGGTGACCCGGCCGGGCCGGGAACGGTTGCGGGTCGCGGTGGTAACCCGGTCGGTGAATCGGGACTGCAGTCCGGCGATGCGTGACCACACGCTGGCCACCGCAGCCCTCCTCGAGGACCTCGGACACCATGTCGAGCACCTGGCGGGCAGTCCGGTCCCGTCGTCGTTCGCCGACGACTTCCTGCTGTACTGGGCCTCGCTGGCCATGACCCTGGTGCGTACCGGCCGGCTCACCTTCGGTACGAGCTTCGACCGCACCCGGCTGGATAACCTCACCCTCGGCCTGGACCGCTACGCGACCCGCAATCTGCACCGGGTCCCGCTGGCGATCACCCGGTTGAGGCGGTTGCGCAAGGTCACCGAGAAGTTCTACCGCGACTACGACGTTCTGCTGACACCCACCTTGGCAGACGGAACGCCGCCGGTCGGCCACCTTGATCCGACGGCCGACTACGGGCAGGTCATCGATCGGCTGATGGATTGGGTGGCGTTCACCCCCCTGCAGAACGCCACCGGCGAGCCCGCGGTCTCGCTGCCGCTGGCGATCTCAGCGAACGGAATGCCGGTCGGGATGATGCTCGGCGCGCCGATCGGGCATGAACGCCGGCTGCTGGAACTGGCCTACGAACTCGAAGCCGCCAGGCCGTGGCCACTGATCACCGGCGCCTGAACGCGATCGGCCACGCCGGCACTCCCGGGGCCTGGGGTCGGTGCGGGCGCCGTGGGTGAGGCTTTCCACCAGCTCGTAATAGCCGGGGAGCGCGGGCTGCGGTAGGGCCGCCTGCAGCAGCGCGCGCCAGGCCCGGGTGAGCCCGGCGGGGCGGTCGTCGCCGAGCGCCGAGGACAGCAGATGACCCTCCCAACCACCGCAGCCCACATTGACTCGGCTAATTCGGCGGCGTCGATACCCTCGCGTGGCGCCGCCGCCCTGATCGCCGCGGTGAGAGGTTGCCGACTCAGGCCGCCTGGTCGGATGTGAGTGTCGCGGCCGCGGCGAACGTCTCGACGATCATCCGGTTCAGAAGAGGGGTGGTGCGCTCTGCGGATGCAGGTGGTGTCACCATGACCCGCCGGCGATAGTGCCTTACCACCCAGCGCACCCCTCCGGGGGCTCAGCCCACCGGGCTTGATCGGCTTTCTTCCGACGTGCGCACGGTATTCTTCGCTCGGCCCGCGCAGGGCCGATTCGGGAAAGAACCCCACAAGTCGGCCGGCGGCGCCGATGAGGCAGGATGAAAAAGCCGTTCCGAGGGACGCGGGGATCATTCTCCGCCGCCGGGATAAAGGTGAGGAGTGCGGATGGGTGAGCCGACCGGGCAATCGCGGCAGAGGTATTCGCGGGTGCTGCTCAAACTCGGCGGCGAGATGTTCGGCGGCGGAGCAGTCGGGCTGGACCCCGATGTAGTGGCACGGGTCGCCCGCCAGATCGCCGAGGTGGTGCGCAGCGGGGTGCAGGTCGCGGTCGTGATCGGCGGCGGCAACTTCTTCCGGGGCGCGCAGTTGCAACAACGCGGAATGGAGCGGACCCGTTCGGACTACATGGGCATGCTGGGCACCGTCATGAACAGTCTTGCGCTGCAGGATTTCCTGGAACGCGAAGGCATCGTGACGCGGGTGCAGACCGCGATCACCATGGGTCAGGTCGCCGAGCCCTACATCCCGCTGCGGGCGCGCAGGCACCTGGAGAAGGGCCGGGTGGTGATCTTCGGCGCCGGTATGGGCCTGCCGTATTTCTCCACCGACACCACCGCCGCTCAGCGGGCACTCGAGATCGGCGCCGAGGTGGTGTTGATGGCCAAGGCGGTCGACGGGGTCTTCACCGACGATCCGAGAGAGAATCCGGAGGCGGAATTGCTCGCCGACGTCACCCATCGGGAAGTGATCGACCGCGGCCTGCGGGTGGCCGATGTCACCGCCTTCAGCCTTTGCATGGACAACGGGATGCCGATTCTGGTCTTCAATCTGCTGACCAATGGGAATATCGCTCGAGCGGTCGCCGGTGAGAGGATCGGGACGCTGGTCACCACATGAGAATGGAGAAGGCCATGATTTCGGCGGCCGGGGGCGGCCATGCTGTTCCGGAGATGAAGCGATGAGGAGGACGGCGCGTGATCGATGAGGCACTCTTCGACGCTGAGGAGAAGATGGAGAAGGCCGTGGCCGTGGCGCGCGACGATCTATCGTCGGTCCGGACCGGGCGCGCGAACCCCGGCATGTTCTCCCGGATCGTCATCGACTACTACGGCACACCCACTCCCATCACACAGCTGTCGGGGATCAACGTGCCCGAAGCCCGGATGGTGGTGATCAAGCCCTACGAGGCGTCGCAGCTGCGTCCGATCGAGGAAGCCATCCGCAACTCCGACCTCGGGGTGAACCCGACCAACGACGGCACGATCATCCGGGTCTCCATCCCGCAGCTCACCGAGGAACGCCGTCGCGACCTGGTCAAACAGGCCAAGTCCAAGGGCGAGGATGCCAAGGTGTCGGTGCGCAATATCCGTCGGCGCGCCATGGAGGAACTGCACCGCATCAAGAAGGACGGCGAGGCCGGTGAGGACGAGGTGACCCGGGCGGAGAAGGAGCTTGACAAGTCCACCGCCCAGTACATCCACCAGATCGAAGAGCTCGTCAAGCACAAAGAAGGCGAGCTGCTCGAGGTCTGAGGACCTCAGGCAGACAGACACCGTGGCAGATAACGCCCCACCCCAACCGGCGACCTCCTCGAAGGCCGGGCGCGACCTGCCCGCCGCGATCGCGGTCAGCCTGCTGCTCGGCGGCATGTTGATCGCCACCCTGATCTTCGCTCCGCGCGGGTGGGTGGCGATCCTGTCGGTGGCGATGGCGATCGCGACCCACGAGGTGGTCAAGCGGCTGCGCGAAGCAGGCTACTCGATTCCGCTTATCCCGCTGCTGCTCGGCGGTCAGGCGATGATCTGGTTGACCTGGCCGTTCGGCGTGGCCGGCGCGTTGGGGGGGTACGGGGCGACGGTGCTGGTCTGCCTGATCTGGCGACTGCTGAGCCAGGGATTGCAGAGCCAGCCGGTCAACTACCTGCGAGATGTCTCCGTCACCGTTTTCCTGGCGACCTGGATACCGCTGTTCGCCGCATTCGGTGCGCTGCTGGTCTACCCGGACGACGGCTGGGCCCGGGTGTTCGCCTTCATGCTGGCCGTGGTGTTCTCCGATATCGGCGGCTACACCGCCGGGGTGCTGTTCGGCAAGCACCGGATGGTGCCGGCAATCAGCCCCAAGAAGTCCTGGGAGGGCCTGGCCGGGTCGCTGCTCTGCGGTACCACCGCCGCGGTACTCGCGGTGGTATTCCTGATGCACAAGCCATGGTGGGTCGGGGTGCCGCTGGGGATCATGCTGGTCATCACGGCGACCCTGGGTGATTTGGTGGAGTCCCAGGTCAAACGTGACCTGGGGATCAAGGATATGGGAACGCTGCTGCCCGGCCACGGTGGGCTGATGGACCGTATCGATGGCGCGCTGCCCTCGGCCGCGGCCACCTGGATCGTGCTCAGTCTGCTCGCGTGACCCGGGATCTCAGCGAAGGCAGGAGACTGGAAACGTGAAGCAGGAACTGGTCTTCGACGCGCCCCGCCGGGGCCTGCCACCCCGGCACTTCGCTGACCTCGATGCCGACGGGCGCGCGGCGGCGGTCGCCGATCTCGGACTTCCCGCCTTCCGGGCAAAACAGCTCGCCGCCCACTATTACGGACGGTTAATCGCCGACCCCGGGAAGATGACGGACTTGCCGGCGCGGGTCCGCGACACGGTGGCCGACACTTTGTTCCCGTCTCTGCTCACGGTGGTGCGCGAGGTCGAGTGCGACAGCGGAGACACCCGAAAGACGTTGTGGCGCGGGAATGACGGCACCACTTTCGAATCGGTGCTGATGCGGTACCCGAACCGGAACACGGTCTGCATCTCCTCCCAGGCAGGCTGCGGGATGGCCTGCCCGTTCTGCGCCACCGGACAGGGCGGACTGACCCGAAACCTGAGTACGGCCGAAATCCTCGAGCAGGTCCGCGCCGCCGCGGTCGTGCTGCGAGATACGGGTCACAGCGGTCCGCGCGGCGACCGGTTATCGAATGTCGTTTTCATGGGGATGGGGGAGCCGCTGGCCAACTATGCCCGGGTACTGGCCGCCGTCCGGCGCATCACGGCCCCGGTCCCGGACGGTTTCGGGATCTCGGCCCGATCGGTCACGGTGTCCACCGTCGGGCTGGCCCCGGCCATCCGGCGACTCGCCGACGAGCATCTCGGCGTCACCCTGGCGTTATCGCTGCACACGCCCGACGACGAGTTGCGCGACACCCTGGTCCCGGTGAACAACCGCTGGCCGGTCGACGAGGCCCTTGACGCCGCCCGCTACTACGCCGACGTCACCGGCCGCCGGGTGTCGATCGAGTACGCGTTGATCCGCGATGTCAACGATCAGCCCTGGCGGGCCGACCTGCTGGGCACCAAGTTGCACCGGGCCTTGGGCCCACTGGTGCATGTGAACCTGATCCCGCTCAACCCCACGCCGGGCAGCCAGTGGGATGCCAGCCCGAAGGGGGTCGAGCGGGAGTTCGTCCGCCGGGTGCGGGCGCGAGGGGTGTCGTGCACGGTGCGGGATACCCGAGGTCGTGATATCGCTGCCGCCTGCGGTCAGCTGGCGGCGGAGAAGTAGAGACCGGCTGAATGCCGGTGGCGGTCAGCGCAGCATGCCCCGTCGGCGCATGATGATGTCCCGCACCATGACGCCGGCGACGATCGCGGCGAAGGCGATCAGGAACCAGTCCTCGACACGGCCGACGTGGTTGCCGTGCAGCATGCCCAGCAGGAACACGATGATGAAGATCCCGAGCGCGTACCAGGTGCGGTAGGTGATCTTGCTCCAGCCCCAAGCGGCCGAAGGCACCTGTGCGGGATCGACGTCCGAGTATCGCTCTACCTCGGTGTTGACCATTGCGGCTCCTTGCGTTCGACTGCCAATATTCTGGCACACGGCTGGTGAGATCGGTGTGGATCCTGCGCTCAGCGGATCAGAGCGTACCGTCGCAGCGCTTCGGTTCGCTCGGCGCCATGGTCCACCATCGGCTCGGGGTAGTCGGCCGGACGCCCGGACTTCAACCGATGCACCTCGGCGGTCCCGGCGAGTTCCGGCACCCAACGGCGAACATAGTCGCCGGTCGGATCGAACTTCTCGCCCTGGGCAGTCGGGTTGAACACCCGGAAGTAGGGCGCGGCATCGGTTCCGGTTCCCGCGCACCACTGCCAGCCGTGCTGATTGCTGGCCAGGTCGGCGTCGACCAACTGCTCCATGAACCAGCGTGCACCCCACTGCCACGGCAAGTGCAGATCCTTCACCAGGAAAGAGGCCACGATCATCCGCACCCGGTTGTGCATGAAACCGGTCGCGGCCAATTGCCGCATCCCGGCGTCCACAATCGGATATCCGGTACGGCCCCGCTTCCATGTCTCGAAGGCGGCCTGCGCCGACGGCCCGGTGTCCATCTCGATGGTGTCGAAGGTGGAGTTCCAGTTATGCCAGGCGCTGGCCGGCCACTGGTGCAACACCGCGGCGTAGAAGTCCCGGAAGGCCAGTTCGCGCAGATAGGCGCCGGGACCGGAATCGTGCTGACCCAAATCGGCCGCCATGGTCCGCGGGTGGATGGTGCCGAACTTGAGGTGGGCGGACATCCGGCTGGTACCGGGCTTGTCCGGCCGGTCCCGATCGGTGGCGTAGTCGCCGAGTCCCTCCGCGAGAAACTCCGACCAGCGGCGCAGGGCGGCCGCTTCGCCCGCCGGCAGATCCAAAACCACGCCGGGATCCGGGCCCGCGACCGGGGCGGGCAAACCCGGCACGCCGGCCGGATCGATCCAGGAGACGGACGTCGGATCGGATTGGGCGGGGCCGCGCCGGCCGATCTCGCGCCACCGCCGGAAGAACGGAGTGAACACCTTGTACGGCGTGCCATCGTCCTTGGTGACCCGTCCCGGGGAGATCAGATACGGCGAGCCGGTCGCGACCAGGTCGACGCCCCTGGCGCCCAGCGCGGCGCCGACGGCGGCGTCGCGACGAGCGCCGTACGGGCTGAAGTCGGCGGAGACATGGACGGAGCCGGCCTCGACGGCCGCGCAGATCTGCGGCATGAGATCTTCGGGCCGGCCCCGGGCGATCAGCAGCCGGCCGTCGAGGGCGTCATGGATCCCCCGTAGCGAATCACCGAGAAACTGCAGCCGGCGGGGGCCGGCACTGGCCTCCAGACGCGGGTCGAGGACGAAACAGGCCAGCACACCGGATCCGGCATCGGCGGCCTCCAGCAGTGGCGGCAGATCACGCAGTCTCAGATCGCGACGGAACCACAGCACCGCGGTGGGTGCTGTGGCGGTCATGGCCTTGGTCATCTCTCTATGGTGCCGGGGAGTCGAACTCCCGGCGGTGCGGGGTGGCGATCAGCCGGCGAGCAGGCCGTGGCGGCGTGAAGGAGGGGCACGCCGCCACGGCCTGCAATGAAGGTGCTGCGCTGCGCCGAATCGACGCGGCAATCCCGATCAGGCGGCGGGAGGTAGCAGCACGGAGTCGATGAGGTACACCGTCGCGTTGGTGGTCTGGATACCGCCGCAGACCACGTTGGCGGCATTGACCATGAGGTGGTCGCCACCCCCGCTGACAGTGAGGTCGGCGCCTTCGACGGTGGTATGGGTGCCGACCACCTGATCGGGATCGGCCTGACCCGGAACGACGTGATAGGTCAGGATCGATGTCAGCAGTGCGGAGTCCGTCTTGAGCTTGTCGAGGGTGGCGGCGTCGATCTTGGCGAACGCGTCATTTGTAGGCGCGAACACGGTGAACTGTCCGCCGTCGAGGGTCTCGACCAGGTTGACCGATGGATTGAGTCCGCCGGATACAGCCGCTGCGAGCGTGGTCAGCAGCGGACTGTTGGAGGCGGCCACGGTCAGTGGCGAGGCGGCCATGCCGGCCACCGAGCCGGGGCCGTCGGGAACCTGTTCGGCATAGGCGGCGCAACCCGGACCCACCAGGCCGGCGTCGGCGGCCGCGGTAGTTGCCGTGATCAGCGCGAGGCTTGTGGCCGCGGCCGCGAGAGCGGCCGCCGGTAGGGCTTTGATCGACTTCGGCAGATGTCTCTTCGGGTGCTTCCTCGGGTGATTCTTCGGATTCGTCATGGTCGTCCCATCTTCAGGTGCCTCAGTAGGAGCGGCGGTGTGCCGCGGTGTCACTGAGCATTCGGCGCCGACGCGCCGTTGGATGGGTGTTCTTGGTCACGTCGGGCCGGGCGAGGGGCGGGGCGGGGTGAGGGGCTGGGCGAGGGGGGGGGGGGGGTGAGGGGCCGGGCGAGGGGAAGCAAAAAAGAGACGCGGAATCGCCCGACCGCTTTGCGGCAGTGACGATTCCGCGTCTCTATCTACTTCGAGACGCTTCCGAATCAGGGCGTCGGGGTTGCTGTGGCCTCGGTGGTCTCCATGGAGTCCGTCGCAGCCGGTGCCGCGGGCGGCATCAGCACGGTGTCGATGAGGTACAGCGTGGCGTTGGCCGTCTTGATGCCACCGCAGACCAGGCCGGCATCGTTGACCATGATCTCGTCACCGGCTCCGGTGACGGTGACCGGGCCACCCTGCAGAGTGGTGTGCTCGCCGATCACCGCGGCGGGATCGGCCTGACCCGAGACCACGTGATAGGTCAGGATTGACGTCAGCAGCTCGGAATCGGTCTTGAGCGAGTCGATGGTGGCCGTGTCCAGCTTGGCGAACGCATCGTCGGTGGGGGCGAACACGGTGTACTCACCGTTGTTCAGGGTCTCCACCAGGTTGACGTCAGGGTTCAGCTGACCCGACAGGGCGCCGGCCAGCGTGGTCAGCACCGGGCTGTTGGAAGCCGCGGTGGCAACGGGGTCCATGGCGAGACCCTCGACTGACCCGGGGCCGGTGGGGTTGGCCTCCGCGTAGGCGGCGCAGCCCGCTCCGACGAGTTCGCCGGCCGGTGCGGCCATTGCCGAAGTCGTTGTCGCGGACGTCGTGGTCTCGGTGGCTGTGCTAGCCGCGTCCTCCTTGGTGTCCGACGAGCAGCCCGAAAGAGCGAGGGCCGCGACCGCGGCCACCCCGGCAGCGGTGACAACCGAACGGTGGAAAGTCATACATTCTCCTTTTTTTCCCTACAGAAGGCAGCCAGCATAGTCGGCCACCGCAAACAGCATTCGGCGCGTGGGGGTTCATGGATAGGGGAATGTGATGACGATCACACAACTGGGTGTTGGTTGTGGGTCTCTTGGTTCGCGTGGGGCGCACGCGTCGGCGCCGTGCGCCGGCGCCACGTACTGGCACAATGGCTGGGTGAGTCCGTCCGATCGTCTTCGCGTGCTGATCCTGGGCAGCACCGGGTCGATCGGTACCCAGGCGCTGGACGTCATCGCCGCCAACCCGGACCGCTTCGAGGTCGTCGGGTTGGCCGCCGGGGGCGCCGATCCCGGCCTTCTGGCGCGTCAGCGCGCCGAGACCGGCGTCGCCAATATGGCGGTCGCCGATCCGGTCGCGGCCGATAAGATCGGTGAGGTTCCGTTCAGCGGCCCCGACGCGGTGACCCGACTGGTCCGCGAGACCGAGGCCGACGTGGTGCTCAATGCTCTCGTCGGCGCCCTGGGGCTGGAGCCCACGCTGGCGGCCCTCGCTAGCGGCGTCCGGTTGGCGCTGGCCAACAAGGAATCCCTGGTAGCAGGTGGCCCACTCGTGCTCAAGGCGGCCCGGCCGGGCCAGATCGTGCCGGTGGACTCCGAGCATTCCGCACTGGCCCAATGTCTGCGGTCCGGTAGCGCCGACGAGGTGGCCACGCTGGTGCTGACCGCCTCGGGTGGTCCGTTCCGCGGCTGGTCCGCGGCGGACCTGGTGTCGGTGACACCCGAGCAGGCCGGCGCCCATCCGACCTGGAGCATGGGACCGATGAACACACTCAACTCGGCGTCGCTGGTCAACAAGGGCTTAGAGCTCATCGAGACCCATCTGCTGTTCGGCGTGCCGTACGAGCGGATCGAGGTCGTGGTGCACCCGCAGTCGATCGTGCACTCCATGGTGACCTTCGTCGACGGCTCCACCATCGCTCAGGCCAGCCCGCCGGATATGCGGCTGCCTATCGCGCTGGCCCTCGGCTGGCCGCAGCGTGTTCCGGGATCGGCGGCGGCCTGTGATTTCAGCGCCGCATCGACCTGGGAGTTCGAGCCACTGGACACCGCGGTGTTCCCCGCCGTTGACCTGGCCAGGGTGGCCGGCCAGGCCGGTGGATGCCTGCCCGCGGTGTACAACGCCGCCAACGAAGAGGCGGCCGCGGCCTTCCTGGCCGGGCGGATCCGCTTCCCGGCGATCGTCCAAACAATTGCCGACGTGTTGCACGCCGCCGACCAGTGGGCCGCCGAACCGGCTACCGTGGAAGAAATTCTCGACGCTCAGCGGTGGGCCCGTCGTCACGCCCGCCACATCATGGAACACACCTTGGGACACACGGTGGACCACACGGCCCGGGAGGTCACTGCACAGCGATGAGGTTCGACTCATGATGTTTGTCCTGGGCATTGTGCTGTTCGCGCTCGCCATCCT
>CAZGPT010000103.1:0-11334 GCA_964527015.1 uncultured Mycobacterium sp.
GCGGGCGGCAAGAACGGTGTGTTCAACTTCCCGGACAACGGCACGCACAACTGGGCCTACTGGGGCCGCGAGCTGCAGGCGATGAAGCCTGACCTGCAGCGGGTTCTGGGCGCAGTTCCTCAGACCTGACCCGAACGGGCGGGCCTGACCAGCTGGCCCGAACGGGTAAAGCGGGCCGTCGGCAACAGCCGGCGGCCCGCTTTCGTGCGTGACGGGCTACTTCAGCTCGGCTGAGCTCAGGCCCAGGAGGCGACGGGCAACTACCAGCAGTTGGATCTGCTGGGTACCTTCGAAAATATCCAGGATCTTGGAGTCGCGAGCCCACTTCTCCAACAGCATCTGCTCGGAATAGCCTGTGGTGCCGGCCATCTCGACGGCTTTGAGGGTGATGTCGCTGGCCACTCTGGCCGCCTTGGCCTTGCCCATCGAGGCTTCTTTGGAGTTGGGGATCGCGTTATCGGCCTGCCAGGCCGAGCGCACCGTCAACAGGTAGGCCGCCTCCCAGTCGGCTTCCATGCGCAGGAACTCTGCAGCCGGCGCACTCTGGGCGTGAGCCGGCTTGTCATAGGAGATTTCCACACCCGCCCCGGTGAGGATGGTGCGCAGTTCCTCCAGCGCGGCCCGGGCCACTCCGATCGCCATCGCCGCGACGATGGGCCTGGTGTTGTCGAAGGTCTCCATCACCCCCGCGAAGCCCTTCTCCATCTGGATCTCGGGGCTGCCGAGCAGGTTCTCCCGCGGAATACGTGCGTTGTCGAATCGGATCGCGGCGGTGTCGGAGGCCTTGATGCCGAGTTTGTGCTCGAGTCGCTCGACGGTGACCCCGGGATGCTCGCGCGGCACGATGAACGACTTGATGGCCGCCCGGCCCTTGGTCTTGTCCAGCGTGGCCCACACCACGATGTGGCTGGCGCGGGATCCGGCGGTGACGTAGATCTTCTCGCCATTGATGACGTACTCGTCACCGTCGAGGACTGCCGTTGTCGACACCGCGGCCGAGTCCGACCCGAACGACGGCTCGGTGATGGCCATGGCCGCCCAGATGCCCTTGCCCAGCCGGGCCAGCTGCTCATCGGTGGCGACCCCCGAAATAGCCGCGTTCCCCAGTCCCTGACGCGGCACCGACAACAGCAGGGCGATATCGCCCCAGGCGATCTCCAGGGCATTCAGCAGGGCGGACATATTGCCGCCGTTGACATTTCCCTTGGGCCCGTCGTTGCTGTCGCGGAAGGCGTCAGCGCCGGCGAAGGAGATGGTGTTGGCCGCTGAGATACCCTCGAAAAGGCTCGCCACCGTGTCGAGTTCTACCGGGTAGGCATGCTCGTCGAGGTCATACTTGCGGGAGATCGGCCGCAACACTTCCGCCGCGCCGGTATGGGCCATATCGATGACCGCCTCCAATTTGCGCGGCATCTCGAGATTGATTGCCATGATGATTCTTTCGTCGGTTCGAAGTTGGTCTACAGGACGACGACGCCCTCGGCGACGCCGATGGCCCGCAGATCGCGGTACCAGCGCTCCACCGGGTGCTCCTTGGTGTAGCCGTGCCCGCCGAGCAGTTGCACACCGTCCAGGCCGATGCGCATGGCCTTGTCGGTGCCGAACTTCCTGGCCAGTGCGGCTTCGCGGGCGAAGGGCAGACCCTGGTCGGCGCGGGCGGCGCCGCGCCAGGTGATCAGCCGCAGCCCGTCGAGTTCAATCGCGATATCGGCGCACATGAAAGCCACCGCCTGCCGCCGGGCGACGGGCTCGCCGAACGCCTCGCGTTCCTTAACGTAGGGGATGACGTAATCCAGAACGGCGTGCGAAGTGCCCACCGCCAGCGCGGCCCAGCCGAGCCGGGCCAGCCCGATCGCCTCGGAATAGTCGCGGGCGTAGTCGGCATCGGTGGCTGTCATCTCGCCGAGGCGCGCGGTCAGCGGTACCGACACGTTGTCGAGTTCGACCTGGCCGAGCGCGGCGGCCCGCAGCCCCATGCTGCGGTCCGGGCGGACGGTCAGGCCGGCGGTGTCGGACTCGACGATGAACAGCGCTGGCCGGCCGTTGAGCTGCGCGGCGACGATGAGCAATTCGGCATCGGCGGCCGCGGGTACCAGCGACTTGACCCCGTCGAGGCGGTAGCCGCCGGGGGTGCGCACCGCGGTGGTCCTGAGCGTGGTGGGGTCGAACAGCGGGTGGGGTTCGGTGATCGCCAGGCAGGCCTGCGGGACATTGTCGCCGGCGAACGCGGGCAGGTAGGTGGCCTGCTGATCGGCACCGCCCCAGTGAGTGAGAGCGGACGCCGCTCCGCCGGGAGCGAGGATCGGCAGCGCCAGGCCGATGTCTCCGTAGGCCAGCGCCTCGGCCACCAGCGCGTTGGTCACGGCGGTCCGGTGTTCGGCGATGCCGTCGAAATCCTCGGGCACCTTGATCGCGGTGATGCCGAGCTCGGCCGCCGTGGCGATCAGATCGGCGGGGTGGGCGGCGGCGGCGTCGGCATCGCGTGCCGCCGGCCGCAGGTGCTCCTCGGCGAACTCCTTCACCGTCTCGACGATCATTTTCTGGTCGTCGTCGGGGGTGAGATCGAAGTAGTCCCCGCGCTCGGGCGACGGGAGCCGGACCGCCGATCCGGTAGGACTCTGGATCCTGGCGAACTGCCGGGTGGTCGCAGCGGCAGCGGAAAAGACCTGTTTGACTCCGTACTGCAAACCCCGGTTGAGGGGCGCGCGGAGGCCGTGCCGGTCCAGGAACTCCTGGCCGACCAACGGAGTGAGAAGAGCCAGCCCGATATCGGTCGCGTTGCGTTTGCGCCGACGCCGCCCGACTGAGCTGTCCCGGGAGCGGTCGCCGCGGGGGGGAAGGGTGTTGGTCATGTGGCGCCTCGGAGTGGGTGCGGAGCAGGATCCTTGGAACGTATCTTACTGCCGAGTAAGATAGCCAGGTCCATGTAACCGATCTCACATACCGGACAGAGCCCTCAGCACCTGCGGGTGCAATAGGCCATTGGTCGCCACAGCGCTGCCGCCATGCGGCCCGGGCTCGCCGGCGAGGTCGGTGAACCCGCCGCCGGCCTCGCGGACCAGCAGGTCCAACGGCGCCAGATCCCAGAGCTTGACCTCCGGTTCGGTGGCGATGTCGACCGCTCCCTCGGCCAGCAGGCAATACGAGAAGAAATCGCCATAAGCCCGCACGCGCCACACCGCGTCGGTCAGTGTCAGGAATCGTTCGCGCAAGCCGCGTTCGGTCCAGCCGGACAGGCTGGAGAACGACAGGCTGGCCGACCCGAGATCCGCCACCGCCGACACCGTCAGCCGACGGGCCGGGACATCACCGGCGACGGCGTGGGCTCCGAGTCCTTGTCCGGCCCACCAGCGTCGATTCAGCGCGGGCGCGCTGACCACGCCGACCACTGGGACGCCATCCTCGAGCAGCGCAATCAGGCTGGCCCACACCGGCACTCCGCGGACGAAGTTCTTGGTGCCGTCGATCGGATCGATCACCCACTGGCGGCCCTGCGGCATCGGTTGGCCGCCATGCTCCTCGCCGTAGATCGGGTCCTCGGGCCGGCGGCGGCCGAGCACCTCACGCAACGCGGTCTCCACCGCCAGATCGGCATCGCTCACCGGGGTCAGGTCAGGCTTCTGGTCGACCTGCAGGTCCAAGGCTCCGAAACGGGCCACGGTGACGGCGTCGGCCCTATCGGCCAGCTCAAGGGCCAGCGCGAGGTCGGTCCTGTAGTCGCTCACGGCTGCAGTCCTACCATGGGCTGATGATCGAGTTCGCGGTACTGTTGCTCATCGTCGGCGCGCTGGCCCTAGTTCTGGGGCCTCGTCTGATGGCCAAGAGGGGGCCCGGCGCTGCAACAGCGCGTGGCGAGATGGCGGAAGGGACCCTGTTGGTCACCGGCGTCAGCCCTCGCCCCGCCGCCACCGGGGAGCAGTTCGTCACGATCAGCGGGGTGATCAACGGTCCCACCGTCAACGAACATGTGGTGTATCAGCGGATGGCCGTCGACACCGACAGCTGGCCGACAATGGGCCAGCTGATGCCGGTCGTCTACTCGCCGAAGAACCCGGACAAGTGGTTCTTCGCGCCGCCGCCTGCCCCGCCGGTGCCGCCGCAACCGGTCTAGAGGGGTGGCGCACCATGACTTTTGTTGTGCACCATGATTTTTCGCATCATGACTTTTGTTGGGCACGGCGTCGAGTGAGAAGCGACTACCTCATGTCGCGGTACACCGAATCCCAGGATTCGTTCTCGATCGGGTTTGCGGCATCCGCCTGACTCATCGTCTTGTAGTACTCGGCGGTCTGTTCGGTCGAGAGCCGGTCCGTCTGCTCCCGGAACTCGCAGTACGGCGGCTTCAGGTCATAGAAGGCCTCTCGCGTCATGCGTAGCTTCTTCGCGACTTCCTTCGATGCTTCGTTTCCGTGCAGGGCCCCACCGAGAGCACATATTTGTCGTGTGGGCTGCGCCACACATCGTCGTCGAAGGCGAAGTACAGTTTGGTGCCGCACCGGGAGCAGAAGTGCCAGGAAGCCATCGGCACTCGGTGGGATTCGTAAATCGTGATGAACTCGGCGCCTTGAACGATCTTGATTCCATTGCAGTGCGCTCCGAACCCCCGTCTGGCATGGACCAACTGACACAGCTCGCAGTGGCACACGATGAAGTTCGGATCCAGCTCGTAGGCCTCCAGAACGACGTTGTTGCAATCGCAGTTGACGGTGAGCGGCGACAACCTCTCGGGGCTGATCGCCGTGGTCTAGCCGTGCGCGATATGCAGCAGTTCGGCCACCCGCGCGAGCTTGACCCGTGGACGCCCGTGCGGTTCACCCGTTGAACGCTCGTGGGTGTCGATGAGCTGCCAGTGGTCGTCGGTGACCACCGCGGGCTGCTGCTGGACCAGCCATCGGGCCAGCTCATCGGCGTAGTCCTGACCGACGTCCTGACCGACGTCCTGACCGACGTCCTGACCGACGTCGGCGATCTCCGCGGGGGTCAGGTCGGCGAGCAGGGTGTCGACGGTGTCCTGGGAGTCCCTCTTGTTGGTGCCGATGACGCCGGACGGGCCACGTTTGATCCACCCCACTACGTAGTCGTTGGTCCGTCCGGTGATCCGACCGGCGGTATGCGGGATGGTTCCCGCGCGCTCGTCGAACGGCAGACCGGGAATGGCCACGCCGCGGTAGCCGACGGCGCGCACTACCAGTTGGGCGGGCACCGTCTCCCGCTCGCCGGTGTCGACGGCCACGGTGCGGCCGTCGTCGTCGGTGGCGAGCTCGTTTCGGCCCAGCACGATGTTTTCCACCCGTTCGGTGCCGGTGATCTCGACCGGAGAGGTGCAGAAGCGGAATACGATGCGCCGCATGCCCTCTCGCGGAGAGCGGGTCGCATAGTCACGCAAAACCTTGATATTGGCGGCGGTGGTCTTGCCGGCCGCCGCGGCCTCCTCGTCACTGATCCCCTCAAGGTCGGCCGGATCGACGATGACGTCGACGCCTTCCAGCTCGCCGAGTTCGCGAAGCTCCAGCGTGGTGAACGCGCCCTGAAGCGGCCCGCGGCGCCCGGCGATCACCACCTCGGCCACACCGCGGTCGTGCAGGGCCTCGAGAGCGTGGTTGGCGATATCGGTCTGGGCCAGCACGTCGGGATCGGTGACCAGGATGCGCGCCACATCGATGGCCACGTTGCCGTTGCCGACCACCACCGCCCGGCCGTTGGAGATGTCCGGCGTCATTTCGGCAAAGTGCGGGTGGGCGTTGTACCACCCGACGAAATCGACCGCGGCGACACTGCCGGGCAACTCCTCGCCGGGGATGCCCAGCGCTCGGTCGGACTGGGTTCCGACTGCGTAGACCACCGCGTCGTAGCGCTGGGCCAACTCATCGGTGTCGACGTCGCGCCCGACGGCGATATTGCCGAAGAACCGGAACCGGGGATCAGCCGCCGTCTTCTCGAAGGTCCGGCTGACCGACTTGATCTTGGGGTGATCCGGCGCGACACCCGAACGCACCAAACCCCACGGTGTGGGAAGCATCTCAAGCATGTCCACGTGCACATCCGCGCCGCCCTTGCCGACAGACTCGTCGGCGAACCGCAATAGGGAGGCAGCTGCGAAATATCCGGAGGGGCCGGCGCCGACGATGGCGACGTAGAAAGGGCGCATGCTGGGATGGTAATCACCGCCCCGTCGGGCCGGTAACGTGAGCTTGCGTGGACCTGGATCGACAGTCTGATATCGCCGCCCTTAACGCCACCCTGACCACGGTGGAGCGGGTGCTCGACGTCGATGCCCTCCGCGGGCGGATCGAGAAGCTCGAGCACGAGGCGTCCGATCCGAACCTGTGGGACGACCAGAGCCGGGCCCAGCGGGTCACCAGTGAGCTCTCGCACGCCCAGGGCGAACTGCGCCGCGTCGAGGGCCTGCGCCAGCGCGTGGAAGACCTTCCGGTGCTCTACGAGATGGCCGCCGAGGCGGAGGGACAGGACGCCGCCGACGGCTTGGCGGAAGCCGATGCCGAGCTGCGGTCGCTTCAGGTCGATGTCGAGGCCATGGAGGTCCGCACCCTGCTTTCGGGTGAGTACGACGAGCGGGAGGCGCTGGTCAGCATTCGTTCCGGAGCCGGCGGAGTTGACGCCGCCGACTGGGCCGAGATGCTGATGCGGATGTATGTCCGCTGGGCCGAGCAGCACGACTACGGCGTGGAGGTGTTCGACACCTCCTATGCCGAGGAGGCCGGCATCAAGAGCGCCACCTTCGCCGTGCACGCGCCCTACGCCTACGGCACGCTCTCGGTGGAGCAGGGCACCCACCGGTTGGTGCGGATCAGTCCGTTCGACAACCAGGGTCGTCGCCAGACCTCATTCGCCGAGGTCGAGGTGTTGCCGGTGACCGAGACCACCGACCATATCGACGTCCCGGAGGGCGACCTGCGGGTCGACGTCTACCGGTCCAGCGGGCCGGGCGGCCAGTCGGTCAACACCACCGATTCCGCGGTTCGACTCACCCACGTCCCGACCGGTATCGTGGTGACCTGCCAGAACGAAAAGTCGCAGTTGCAGAACAAGGTGTCTGCGATGCGAGTGCTCCAGGCGAAACTCTTGGAGCGCAAACGGCAGGAAGAACGCGCCGAGCTCGACGCCCTCAAAGGGGATGGCGGCAGCTCGTGGGGCAATCAAATGCGCTCTTATGTTCTGCACCCCTACCAAATGGTCAAGGACCTGAGGACCGACTATGAGGTCGGCAGTCCTGCCGCCGTCCTGGATGGGGACATCGACGGATTCCTCGAAGCTGGAATCCGGTGGCGCAACCGGCGAGATGACGACTGACTTCCGAGCATTCCCGATGGCCCAGGAGTGGCACGACTTCTGGCATGGCCAGATCGGCGAATTCATTCTGACCCGTGGCCTGCGGCTGACGATGCTGCTGATCGGCGGGCTGCTGATCGCCCGGCTGATCAGCTGGACGGTGCGGCGCATCAACTGGCGTATCGACGCGAACTTCGAGGAGAGCGACGCGTTGGTGCGCTCGGAGAGCGCCAAACACCGCCAGGCCGTCGCCTCGGTCATCTCCTATATAGCGATCGCCATGCTGGGTGTGGTGGTGGCGGTACAGGCCACCGGCATCCTGGAGATTCCGATCGGCTCCCTGGTGGCGCCGGCAGCGGTGTTGGGCGCCGCGCTGGGCTTCGGCGCTCAGCGGCTGGTCCAGGACCTGCTAAGCGGGTTCTTCATCATCACCGAGAAGCAGTACGGCTTCGGTGATCTGGTCCAGCTCACCCTCGGTCCCAGCAATGATGCGATGGGCACCGTCGAGGAGGTGACACTGCGGGTCACAAAGCTGCGCACCTCGGAAGGCGAGATGTTCACCATCCCTAACGGCAACGTGATGAAAGCACTCAACCTGTCCAAGGACTGGGCCCGGGCCGTGATCGACATCCCGGTGCCCAGTTCCGCTGACCTGAGCGTGGTAAACGAGGTGCTGCACGAGGTGTGCGAAGTCGCCGTGGAGGATCCCGGGCTGTGCGAGCTATTGCTGGACAAACCGCAATTGATGGGAGTGGAAAGCATCGAACGGGACACGGTGAATCTGCGGTTGGTGGCGCGCACCCTGCCCGGTAAGCAGTTCGAGGTGGGACGGCGATTGCGGCTGCTGGTCGTGGCCGCGTTGACCAGGGTCGGCGTCCTCAAATCCGGTGACAGTACCCCGATCGTCGGCGGGCTCGCCCCGTCGGCGGTCGGCGGCAGCCCGGAGTCCGGTACCCAGCCACCGGGGCAGCGATGAGCGCCGGCAGTCCGCGGGATGGCCGCAGCTGGCCCGGTTACCTGTTCGGGGGTCGCGTCCGGACCTCCACGGTCGCGCTGATCGTCGTCTTCCTGCTGAGTTGGTGGATGTTCGAGACCTACCAGCCCGAGCCCGGCCCGCCTGCGCAGATCCCCGCCACCGATGTGGTGCCGCCCGGTTTCATCCCCGATCCGGCTTACACCTGGGTTCCGCGTACCGACGTGCAGCCCCCGACCACCCCGACCACGACACCGACGACACCGACGACACCGACCAGCGGTGAGGAGTCCGCGCCCACCACGTCCGGGGAGCCGGATAGCACGTCTGCCACGCCCGGTGCGGCTACCACGACAGCGCCGAGTGCCCCGGCGACGCCGGTGGCTCCGGGCGCATCCGGAGTGCCGACCGGCGGTCCGGCCCCGACGACTCCGACGGCTCCGACGCCCTAGGCGCCGACGGTCTGGGACTACACTGACGAGCCGTGATGATCACCCTCGACCATGTCACCAAGCAGTACAAGTCGTCCGCACGCCCCGCGCTGGACAACGTCACCTTGAAGGTGGACAAGGGTGAGTTCGTCTTCCTGATCGGACCGTCCGGGTCGGGCAAGTCCACATTCATGCGCCTGCTCACGGCTGAGGACACGCCCACCTCCGGAGAAATGCAGATCTCGAAGTTTCACGTCAACAAACTCTCGGGCCGTCAGGTTCCCAAGCTGCGGCAGATCATCGGCTGTGTGTTCCAGGATTTCCGACTGCTGCAGCAGAAGACTGTGTTCGAGAACGTGGCGTTCGCGCTGGAAGTGATCGGCAAGCAGAACGATGTCATCAAGAAGGTGGTACCCGAAGTGTTGGACATGGTCGGGTTGTCCGGCAAGGCCAACCGGATGCCGGGGGAATTGTCCGGCGGTGAACAGCAGCGGGTCGCGATCGCGCGGGCCTTCGTGAACCGGCCGCTGGTGCTGCTGGCCGATGAGCCGACCGGCAACCTCGATCCGGAGACCAGCCGGGAGATCATGGACCTGCTGGACCGGATCAATCGCACCGGCACGACGGTGCTGATGGCCACCCATGACCATCACATCGTCGATGCGATGCGCCAGCGGGTGGTGGAACTGTCGCTGGGCCGGTTGGTTCGCGACGAACAGCGCGGTGTCTACGGGATGGACCGCTAGATGCGCGCCGGGTTCCTCATCAACGAGGTCGCCACGGGTCTTCGTCGCAACGTCACCATGACGATCGCGATGATCCTGACCACCGCGATCTCCATCGGCCTGTTCGGTGGCGGCATGTTGGTGGTGCGGCTGGCCGACCAGTCCCGCGATATCTACCTCGACCGGGTCGAGAGCCAGGTCTTCCTCAACAACGACGTCTCGGTGGCCGACCCCACCTGCGACGCCGAGCCCTGTGTCGGGCTGCGGGCGGCGATCGAGGCCCGTGACGACGTGAAGTCGGTGCGCTACCTCAACAAGGACGACGCCTACTACGACGCCGTGGCCAAGTTCCCCGAATACAAGGACGTCGCCAGCCGGGACTCGTTCCCGGCGTCGTTCATCGTCAAGCTCAACGACCCGGAGCAGCACAAGGAATTCGACACCGCGATGCAGGGTCAGCCCGGTGTGCTCAACGTGCTCAACCAGAAGGATCTGATCGATCGGCTGTTCGCGGTGCTCGACGGGCTGTCCCGGGCCGCGTTCGCGATCGCGGTGGTACAGGCCATCAGTGCAATCCTGTTGATCGCCAATATGGTTCAGGTCGCCGCCTATACGCGGCGCACCGAGATCGGGATCATGCGCATGGTCGGCGCCACCCGCTGGTACACCCAGTTGCCTTTCCTGCTCGAGGCGGTCCTGGCGGCCACGGTTGGCGTTGTGCTGGCGGTCGTCGGGCTGATCGGGGTGCGCGCGCTGTTCCTGGAGAAGGCGCTCGACCAGTTCTATCGAGCTAACTTGATAGCCCGGATCGACTACGCCGACATCCTCTATATCGCGCCGATCATGTTGGGGTCGGGTGTGCTGATGGCCGCCGCTACCGCCTACGTCACCCTGCGGCTGTACGTTCGGAAGTAGTGTGGCCAAGTCATCGGTGGAGCGGAAAGCGGCTGCTGCGAAGAAGGCGGGCGACGTCAAGGGCGGCAAGAAGATCGTCGCCACCAACCGCAAAGCCCGGCACAACTACGCGGTGCTCGAGGTGTTCGAGGCCGGTGTCGTGCTGACCGGAACCGAGGTCAAAAGCCTTCGGGAGGGCCAGGCATCGCTGGCCGACGCGTTCGCGACCGTCGACGACGGCGAGATCTGGCTGCGCAACCTGCACATCGCCGAGTACCACCACGGCACTTGGACCAACCACGCTCCGCGGCGGAACCGCAAACTGTTGCTGCACCGCCGGCAGATCGACACGTTGGTGGGCCGGATTCGGGACGGCAACCTGACCTTGGTTCCGCTGTCGATGTACTTCACCGACGGCAAGGTGAAGGTTGAACTGGCGTTGGCCCGCGGTAAACAGGCCCACGACAAACGCCAGGACATCGCCCGCCGCGATGCGCAGCGCGAGGTGGTCCGCGAGCTCGGCCGTCGCGCGAAGGGCATGTAGTGGGCGGTGCCCCGATGGCCGAGCAGATGCTGGACGTCGCTTACCGTCAAGCCCGAATAGGACTGTCCGAGGGCGGTATTCCGATCGGGGCGGTGTTGTTCGGCGGTGATGGAACCCTGCTCGGCGAGGGCCGCAACCGGCGGGTGCAATTGGGTGATCCATCGGTTCACGCCGAGACCGACGCGTTTCGTGCAGCCGGACGTCAAGCCGACTACCGCTCGATGACCATGGTCACCACGCTGTCGCCGTGCTGGTACTGCAGCGGGCTGGTACGCCAGTTCAACATCGGCGCGATCGTCATCGGGGAGGCCCGGACGTTCACCGGGGCCCATGACTGGCTCGCGGATCTCGGCGTGCGGGTGACGCTTCTCGATGACGAACGGTGCGCCGCCATGATGGCGAGTTTCATCGCCGAGCACCCGGCAATCTGGAACGAGGACATCGGCCTCTCCGAGGGCCTCTCCGAGGGCCTCTCCG
>CAZGPT010000104.1:0-11297 GCA_964527015.1 uncultured Mycobacterium sp.
TCGAACTGGCCCGGGCCGGCACGGTCAGCGGTCTCTACGTCTGCGAGATGGTCACTGCCCGGGCGCTGGTCGAACGCCACCCGGTGACCATGCATATGACGGCCTTCGGGCCGGATGAGTCGCCGCGATCGCTGCAGCTTTACACCGTCGATCCGGCGACCACATACGAGGCCGCGAAGATGATCGTCGAGGAGGGCCTCGCCGACCACATCGATATGAACTTCGGATGCCCGGTGCCCAAGGTGACCCGCCGCGGCGGCGGGGCGGCGCTGCCCTACAAACGCCGACTCTTCGGCCGGATCGTCGCCGCGGCGGTCCGCGCCACCGAAGGGTCGCCGGTCCCGGTGACGGTGAAGTTCCGCGTCGGTATCGACGACGCCCACCGCACCCACCTCGACGCCGGGCGGATCGCCGAGCAGGAGGGCGCGGCCGCCGTCGCCCTGCATGCCCGCACCGCGGCTCAGCGCTACTCCGGAACCGCCGACTGGAGCCGGATCGGCGAACTCAAACAAGCCGTGAACACGATCCCGGTACTCGGCAACGGGGATATCTTCGAGGCCAATGACGCAACGGCCATGATGGCGGGGACCGGCTGTGACGGTGTCGTCATCGGCCGCGGCTGCCTGGGACGGCCGTGGCTGTTCGCCGAGCTCTCCGCCGCGTTCAGCGGCGCCCCGCTGCCCACCCCCCCCACCCTGGGCGAAGTCACCGATATCGTCCGCCGCCACGGCACCCTGCTGGCCGCCCACTTCGGCGAGGACAAGGGCATGCGCGATATCCGCAAACACATCGCCTGGTATCTGCACGGCTTCCCAGCCGGCGCCGATCTGCGGCGCGGGCTGGCATTGGTCCGCACGCTCGAAGAACTGGATCGCCTGCTGGGGCAACTCGACCGAGACGTCGCATTCCCCGCCGCGGGCCACGGCGCTCGGGGACGTCAGGGCTCGGCGGCGGCGGTCACGCTGCCGGAGGGCTGGCTGGACGATCCTGAGGACTGCACGGTGCCCTCAGGTGCCGATATGGTCAATTCCGGCGGCTGAAGTGCTGTTACCGGGTCCCAGTAAACTCTCAGGTTGGCTCGGTACGCTCGCACCCCAGATCTGACCGACGGTCCGGACCGGATACCCCGGCGTCCGGCACCGCAGTAGCGCGCCACGGCGGCACGATCGCGGTGTTGATTCGACTCGGAGGCTTCTTGGACCATGGGCGAGGGTGAGGGCGAGGGCACCACGCCTGGTCAGCGCGATGCCGCCGACCGGGCCCAGAGCGCACCCATGCCCGCCTCCCGCCGACGTCCGGGTAATCACTCCGAGGGTGTCCCGGTCGCCGACCTGATCGCGAAAATCACCGGCGACCATCGGATAAATCCGGTCAACCGGCGAAGTGCCGACGCCGTTGACGCCATCGACGCCGACTCGGATGCGACCGCCCCTCTGCCGGCCGGCGCGATTCCAGACGAGATCCCCGACCTGGCGGCCCTGGCCCGGACCCGTCATCCGTTGGCCGCTCACCGTGACCCAGTGGCGGTGCCGTCCAAGGCTCCCCGCGCCCCCGGTCCGGGCACTCGTCCGCACCGCCCGGCCCTGTTGGCCGGCCGGGCGACGGCCGCCCTCATCGCGGTATGCGCACTGGCACTCACCGGTGCCGCCTGGCAGTGGCAATCCGCCAAGAACAGACTGCTCAACACGATCGCGGCACTCGACCCCGAATCCACCGATATCCGTGATCCGAGCGCCCAGACCGGGGACGAGAACTTCCTCATCGTGGGGGTGGACAGCCGTATCGGCGCGAACGCCGAGGTCGGTGCGGGTGACAGCAGTCTTGTCGAAGGTGCCCGCGCCGACACCATCATGTTGGTGAACATCCCGGCGAACCGGAAACGCGTCGTCGCGGTCTCCTTCCCCCGCGATCTCGCCATCACGCCGATGAACTGCCAGGCATGGGATCCCGAAACCGGCAACTATGGGCCCGTCTACGACAAGGTCAATGGCGAGTGGAGCGATAACGAGCGCCCGACCACCACAAAACTGAACTCCGCCTACGCCCTCGGCGGGCCGAAGTGCCTGGTGAAGGTGATCCAGAAGATGTCCGGACTGGCCATCAACCGGTTCATGGCGGTGGACTTCGTCGGTTTCGAGAAAATGGTCGACGCCGTCGGGGGGGTCGAGGTGTGCAGCACCACCCCACTCGAGGATGCCGAGTTGGGGGTCGTGCTGGCCACCGCCGGCCGTCAGAATCTCGACGGCCACACGGCCCTGAACTATGTGCGCGCCAGATCCGTCATGACTGAGTACAACGGCGATTACGGCCGCATCAAACGCCAGCAGTTGTTCCTGTCCTCACTGTTGCGCTCGATGATCTCCTCCGACACCCTGTTCGATCTCAGTCGTCTCAACCAGGTTGTCAACACGTTCATCGACGACAGTTACGTCGATAACGTCCAGACCCGCGATCTGGTTCGGTTGGGGCAGTCGCTGCAGGGCATCAATGCCGGCCGGATCACCTTCGTGACCGTGCCGACGACCGGCGTCACCGACTGGGAAGGCAACGAGGTCCCCAGTACCGAGGGCGTCCGGGCGCTCTTCGACGCGATCATCGACGATGAACTGCTCCCGGGCGAGAACGACCTCAACGAGACGTTGAGTCCGCTCACCGTGGCGACCGGAGCCGGTGAAACGACTGCCGAAACGACAGGTGCCGGGGAGGATTATCTGGAGTTGTCCGACGTCGCGGCCGAGAGTGCCACCCAGCCGTCCAGTAGGCCGACCACGACTATCGAAGAAGTCCGGGCCGTGGCGGCAGACCCCCGGGACGTGACCGTCCAGGTAGCGAACCCGACGGAGCGGACCGGGCTGGCGACGGCCGCGACCGAGGAGTTCGAGCTGTTCAGGTTCGATGTTCGCGAACCGGACTATTACTCCTCTTGGAGCGCGGTGCCGACCACCACCGTGTACTACTCGATGGGCAACGAGCAGGCTGCCGCCACCGTCGCGGCCACTCTGCCGGGCGCCCGGATCGAGCGCATCGACGGGCTCGGTGAACTGGTCGAGGTGGTTCTCGGCGACGATTTCACCGCCGTGACCTATCCGCCGGCCAACGACACACCCCTGAGCGTCAGCGTCACGCATTCCGGGAGCAGTACCCCCGCCGAACTGCCGTCAGATCTGACGGTGATCAACGGAGCGGATATCAGCTGCGATTAGCCGGGGTTCACCGACCGTTCAATCCCGCGCAGCATGGTTGTCGCCGGCCGGACAGTAAGCTGGCGGGATGCGCACCGCGTACCATGACCAGCTCGATGCTCTGAACAACCAGCTGGCCGAGATGTGCCGAATGGCCGGTGTGGCCATGGAGCGTGCCACCCAGGCTTTGTTGCAGGCCGACCTGGTGCTCGCCGAACAGGTGATCGGCGACCACGAGAAGATTTCGGCTACCAGCGCTCGCGCCGAAGAGGCCGCATTCGTCTTGCTTGCCCTGCAGGCGCCGGTAGCCGGTGATCTACGGGCCATCGTCGGCTCCATCCAGATCGTCGCCGATGTCGAGCGGATGGGCGCGCTCGCGCTGCACGTCGCCAAGATCGCCCGCCGCCGTCATCCGCAGCATGCGCTTCCCGAAGAGGTCAACGGCTATTTCGCCGAGATGGGGCGGGTGGCGGTGGACATGGCCGACAGCGCGCGGGAGGTCCTGGTCTCGCGTGATCCGGAGAAGGCCCGTCACATCCGCGAAGAGGACGATGCGATGGACGATCTGCATCGCCACCTGTTCACCGTGATGATGGACCGGGATTGGCGCCACGGCGTTGCCGCCGCGGTAGATGTGACCCTGCTGGGACGGTTTTATGAGCGCTTCGCCGACCACGCGGTGGAGATCTCGCGCCGGGTGATCTTCCAGGTGACCGGCCAGTTGCCCGATGAGGAGGAGATCGCGACCTACTGATCCGGTTCGGCTTCGGCTCTGGGTCGACCCCAGGCCGGGATAGGACCGGTCTCAGCCGAATCGGCCGGAGATGTAGTCCTCTGTCGCCTTCTGCGCGGGATTGCTGAAGATCTTTTCGGTGTCATCGACCTCGACGAGCCGTCCGGGCTTGCCGGTGGCTTCCAGGTTGAAGAAGGCGGTCTGGTCGCTCACCCGCGCAGCCTGCTGCATATTATGAGTGACGATGACGATGGTGTAATCGCGTTTGAGTTCCGCGATGAGATCCTCGATGGCCAGCGTCGATATCGGGTCGAGCGCCGAGCACGGTTCATCCATCAGCAGCACATCGGGCTGAACGGCGATGGCCCGGGCGATGCACAGCCGCTGCTGCTGCCCTCCCGACAACCCCCCGCCGGGCTTGTCGAGGCGGTCCTTGACCTCGTTCCACAGGTTGGCCGCCCGCAGCGAGCGTTCGGCCGTCTGATCGAGCAGATCGCGACTGCGTACACCCTGCAGTCGCAGACCGGCGATCACGTTGTCCCGGATCGACATGGTCGGGAAGGGATTGGGTCGCTGGAACACCATCCCGATGGTCTTGCGCACGCTGACCGGATCGACCCCCGACCCGTAGATATCCTCCCCATCGAGCAGGACCGACCCCTCCACACGGCCCCCCGGAATCACCTCGTGCATCCGGTTCAGGGTCCGCAGCACCGTCGACTTGCCGCAGCCCGAGGGTCCGATGAAGGCGGTCACACTGCGCGGCGGGACGGCCACCGAGACATCGGCGACGGCGTGGAACGCGCCATAGTAGATATTGACGTCCTTGAGATCCAACCGCTTGGCCACGGTTCGCTCCTTGGGTGCTAGACCCGGTTCCGGGTGAGGTATCGGTTGATAAACGCGGCGGCCACGTACAGCGCGGCCACCAACAGGATGAGTGTGAGCGCAGCGCCCCAGACCCGGAGTCGCCCGGCGGCCTCCGGGTTGATCAGTTCGGTGTAGATGAGCAGCGGCAAAGACGCCATGTTGCCGTCGAGGGCGTCATAGTTGATCGACCGGGCGTAGCCGACGAGCACCAGAACCGGTGCGGTCTCGCCCATGACCCTGGCGAGTGCGAGCAGGACACCGCTGATCATGCCGGGCAGTGCGGTGGGCACGACGATACGCACGATGGTCTTCCACTTCGGAACACCCAGTGCGTAGGAGGCCTCCCGCAGTTCGTCGGGTACGAGTTTCAGCATCTCCTCGGTGTTGCGCACCACCACCGGCAGCATCAGCAGCACCAGGGCCAGCGACACCGCGAACGCGCTCTGCGGGAAGCCGAGCGTCGAGATCCACAGTGCGAAGATGAACAGCGCCGCGACGATCGACGGGACACCGGCGAGGATGTCCACCATGAAGGTGGTGACCTTGGCCAGCCGGCCGGTACCGTACTCGACCAGATAGATCGCCGCCATGACACCCAGCGGAACCGAGATGGCCGCGGCGATCGCGGCCTGCACGATGGTTCCGTAGATCGCGTGATAGACGCCGCCGGCCATCTGGTCGGGCAGCACACCAGACAGCGACCTGCTCCACCACAGCGGGTTGACGACCGCACGAACCCCTCGTTCGAGCACGGTGTAGAGGACCCAGAACAGCGGCACCATGGCGATGACGAACGACGCCGCGAACAGCACCGCCGCCACCGTGTTTTTGATCTTCCGCCTGGTGCTGACCGGGTGGAACGTCGGCCGTTTGACGGGCGCCTCGAGGGCTTGGCCGTTCATCCTCCGCTCACCCTCCCGCCGGCGGCGACACGAGCGAGCGCATTGACGATAAAGGTCAGGATGAACAGCACCAAACCGGCTGCGATATAGGCGCCGGTCGGAAGCTTGGCGCTGAATTCCGCTGCCGCCGAAGCGATCTTGGAGGCGAAGGTGTATCCGCCGTCGAATACCGACCAGTGCCCGGGCGCCGCGGCCGCTCGCAGGATGATCAGCACCGCGACGGTCTCCCCGAGCGCGCGTCCGAGGCCGAGCATGGACCCGGCGATCATGCCGCTGCGGCCGTAGGGGAAGACCGTCATCCGCACCACCTCCCACTTGGTGGCGCCGAGGGCCTGAGCCGCCTCCACATGGCCGCGCGGTGTCAGGGCGAACACCTCCCGGGTGACCGAGGTGATGATGGGCAGGATCATCACCGCCAGCACCACACCCGCGGTGAAGACTGTTCCGCCGCCCGCCAGCGAGACGTTACCGTCGGCGAACAGGAACAACCAGCCGAGGTGGCCGTTGAGGAACCGCGCCGTGGGTTCCAGCCACGGGGCCAGCACGAAGATCCCCCACAGACCGAACACGATCGACGGCACGGCGGCCAGCAGGTCGACGAGGATGGCGAACGGCTTCGCCAACCGCGCCGGTGCGTAGTTGGTCAGGAACGCCGCGATACCGATCGCGATCGGGACCGCGATCATCAACGCGAAGACCGAGCTGAGCACGGTGACCTGGAACAGTTCGGCGATCCCGAACCGCAGGTTGGTCTCGTCGGTGGTGCTGAACTCCGAACTGGTGATGAAGTTGGCCTTGTTGGCCTGCAACGACGGCACCGCCCTGATGATCAGGAACAGCGCCATCAGCGCAATCGCCGCGATGATCGTCGCGCCGGCCGCGGTGGCGACCGAACCGAAGACGCGGTCACCCCACCGCCCACCGGAGCGAAGGCCGCTCGTCGGCGCCGGTGGGGGCTTCACAGGGGCAGTATGCCCCGGCCGTTTGAACCTCGACGGCGAACTCACGGCGGCCGGTTCAGGCTTGATCGTCACGGCGCGGTCCGGTCACGCTCAGGAGATCGCGTCGATCGCGGTCACGAGCTTGCCCTTGAACGCCTCGGGCACCGGAATGTAGCCGTTGTCGGTCAGGCCCTCCTGGCCCTTGCCCAGGGCCACCGTCAGGAACGCCCGGACTGCGGGCGCGACCTCGCTGTCGGGGTACTGCGAGCAGACCAGCGAGTAGGTGGCGAGCATGATCGGGTAGGCGCCGGCATCGGTGGGCAGGTAGAACGACGAGGTGTCGAGCACCAGATCATTGCCCACGCCCTTGATCTCGACGTCGTCGATGGACTTTCCGGCCGATTCGACGCTGAGTTGCACGGGATCGGGCCCCGCGGAGGTGATGATCTCCGCGACCGGCAGGCCCTGGGCCTTGGCGAAGGACCATTCGTTGTAGGTGATGGACCCGGGTGTGGAGTTGATCGCGGCCGAGGTGCCCTCGTTACCCTTGGCACCCTCGCCGACCCCCCCGTTGAATGTCTTGCCGGCGCCCTTGCCCCACGCGCCGCCCGACGCGGCATCGAGATAGCGCTGGAAGTTGTCGGTGGTTCCCGATTCGTCACTGCGGAAAATCACCACGATGGGATCGGCCGGAAGTGTGGTGTCCGGGTTCAGCGCGGCGAGTTCCGGAGCGTCCCATGTCTTGACGCTGCCGTTGAAGATCTTGGCGGCCGTCGGTCCGTCCAGGACCAGGCGCTCGACGCCCGGCGCGTTATGGGTGATGGCGATCGGCCCGAACACCATCGGCAGATTCCAGGCGTCATTGCCGTCGCAGCGCGCCTTCGCCTTTTCGACCTCGCCCTTATCGGCGTTCAGCGCCGAATCGGAACCGCCGATATCGGTTTGGCCACCGACGAATTCTGACACCCCCGCGCCCGATCCACTCGAGGTGTAGTTCAGGGTGAAACCGGGGCAGGCCGCCTCGTAGGCAGTGACGAACCGGGTCATGGCGTTGGCCTGGGCGGTGGCACCACTGCCCTTCAATGACTTCGTCCCGCCGCAGTCGACCGTCCCCACCGCCTCAGAGCCCGAGGAGGGCGCGTTGTCATCGCTGCCGCACCCGGTGAGCGCGGCAATCGCGGCCGCCGAGGCCGTCACGACGAGCGCCTTGCCGAAACTGGTCACTGATTTCCTACTTCCGATGTGGTGCTGTTTCGCAGCCGAAACGTATGCGGGAGGAGTGGCCAAATCGGGGATGGCCGGTTAACGGAAGGTGAACAACTTTCCGTCAACGTGACGCGTATGCGGTGTCCACCGCCGCCACAGCGAAGCCCAGCGCCACATAAGTCCTGATCGCAGCGGTGTTGTCGGATTCAACGTAAAGCATGACGGCAGGCCCTTCCAGGTGCCCGAGCCGGCGCGCCAGATGGCGCAGGCCCGCCAGGGTGAGCATGCGGCCCAGGCCCCTGCCCCGCGCAGCGGGGTCGACTCCGAGCACGTACACCTCGCCGGTGCCGTCGGCATGCACCTTGGTCCAATGGAAGCCAAGCAGCGAGCCGGTGGCGTCATCGACTGCGAGAAGTAGCCCGGCCGGGTCGAACCATGATTCGCGTGCCCGGTCATTGAACTCGGAGGACGTCCAGCCCCCCTGCTCCGGGTGCCAGGAGAAGGCGGCGTTATTCACTCGCAGCAACTCGGCTAGATCATCCGGGTCATCCGGACCGCCATAGCCGCTCACATAGCCGCGCACCGTGATACCGGGAAGAACAGCGGGTTCGGGAACGTCGCATAATGTCCGACGCATCTGGACCAGTTCCCGGACTGCGTGCAGGTCGAGCGCGGCGGCCAGGGACTTGGCGGACGGCAGCGTTCCGTGTGCCCAGAACCGCACCTGTTCGCCGTCGTGCGCGAGGGCCGTCCGCACCAGGAGCGTCCCGACACCGCGCCGACGCGATTCGGGGTGCACCGCCAGCTCCGCGGTCCCCGAGGCGAGGCTGAGGTAGCCGGCCAGGTTGCCACCCGGATCCGCGACGAGCAGATGCTCGGCGCGGTCGCCGGCGAGTTCCCGCAGAACCTGTTCGCCCACCGGTTCGACCCCGTCGGCCCGGTGCGCCGCCGCGACCAACTCCCGGACCGCGTGCTGCTCCGCCGGCAACAGCGCGGGGCGCCAGTGCGGCGCCGTCACAGACCGGGTAGCGATGCCGACACCGAACCGGAGTCGACCCCGTCGGGCGCTTCCTCGTCTGATTCCCCGTCGGGGGCCTCCTCGCCGGCTTCCTCTTCGTCGGCCGACTGGTCGCCGGGATTACCGGGCCGGCCGCGGGCCGGCCGCACCGCCTTATAGCCGACGTTGCGGACGGTTCCGATCAGCGCCTCATGCTCGGGGCCCAGCTTGGCCCGCAGGCGTCGGACGTGCACATCGACGGTGCGGGTACCGCCGAAGAAGTCGTACCCCCAGACCTCCTGCAGCAGCTGGGCTCTGGTGAATACCCGGCCCGCGTGCTGGGCCAGGTACTTGAGCAGCTCGAACTCCTTGTAGGTCAGATCCAGCGGGCGGCCGCGCAGCCGCGCCGTGTAAGTCCCCTCATCGATCATCAATTCGCCGAGGCTGACCTTGCCGGCGCTTTCCTGAACGGCCAGCCCACCGCGCCTGCCGGCGAGCAGTCGCAAGCGGGCATCGATTTCAGCCGGACCGGTCCCCGGCAGAAGGATCTCGTCGATACCCCAGTCGATGTTCACCGCGACGAGGCCGCCCTCATTGACCACGGCCACGACCGGCACCGGGGCGCCGGTGGTGCCCAACAACCGGCACAGTCCGCGCGCCGCCGCCAGATCGATGCGCGCATCGACGATGGCGATATCGGCCGACCCGGCCTCCAGCAGTGACGCCACCTCGGTCGGCGCCGCGCGCACGGTGTGAGCGAGCAGTGTCAGCGAGGGCAGAACCGACTCCGGGTCAGGGTCTGCAGTAAGTAGCAACAGGTCCAACGAACTCTCCCAATTTGCTGACACTCTAGCGTGCGACCTGCTGTTTCGCCGATCCGGACGCCCGCGCGACGCAGTGGGCCAGAATAGCCGGGTGCGAAAGCTGTTCACGGCGGTGGGTTCCGCTGCGTTGGTGGTCGCCCTGGGGACGGTCGGCGCCGACACCGGGGCCGCCATCTACGCGGAGTACCGGCTGGCACGCAACGTCCGGGCCGCGGCGGATCTGCGATTCGATCCGTGGGTGGCGATCCTGGGCTTCCCGTTCCTCCCGCAGGCCATGCGTCACCGTTACAGCGAATTGGAGATCAAGGCCGGCGGCGTCGAGCATCCGGTGGTGGGCAAAGTCACGCTCGAGGCCACCATGCACGATATCGACCTGACCCAGGCCTCCTGGCTGATCAGATCCGACGCCGAGCTGCCGTTGGGCAAGCTGGAAAGCCGGATCATCATCGACTCCCGGCACGTGGGGGGATTCATCGGTGTCAAAGACCTCAACCTCGGGGCTCCGGCGGAGGACACCAACGATGCCACCGGGGGTACAACCGAGTCGGGCATCTCGGGAAGTACCGGACTGGTGTTCACCGGCACTCCCACCAGCGCGGGCTTCGACAAACGCGTCAGCGTGACGGTGGACCTGTCCATCGCGGGTCCGGAGCAGACAACCCTGGTGTTCACCCCGACCGGCATCGCGACCGGGCCGAACACCGCAGATCAGGTCGTGCCCCCCGAAAAGCGGGCCGCGGTTCTCGGGGCGTTCGGAGCAACCATGCCCGGGCAGAGACTGCCGTTCGGGCTGAAGCCCACCGCCGAGGGTGCGCGCGGGTCGGACATCATCATCGAGGGCCTCACCGAGGACGTCACCGTGCGCCTGGATGGTTTCAACCAGAACTGACGACCGCGCACGCCGCCGAACCCAACCTGCCCGGCATCCGGCAGACCTGATGGCCGTGCGGGAGCACCTAATTGACCTGATGACCCGTTTGTTGGGTATCATCTGAGCCGTGACAGCCCGCCTTGAGCAGACGCTCACCCGGCGCCGTGCAGTAGATCTGTGCCGCACCGCGGGTTGTTGCTGTTGTTGTCGTAGCTGCTGAGTAGCCGCGCCCGTTTCGCGTTCGGCGCCACCTCTCGCAGAACCCCAGAGGTCTGCCCCCTCAGCCCTGCCAACAACATTCAGGAGTCTTCGGTCATGACATTGTTTCTCAATCCCGTCCACCCGGCGGACGCGTCCGGCAGCGCGACTACCGATCGCCGTTCGATGCTGCCCGCCGGCGTCGACCTGGAGAAGGAGACGGTGATCACCGGACGTGTCGTCGACGACTCCGGCCGCACCGTCGGCGGCGCGTCGGTAAGTCTGCTCGACGCCGCCCAGGAGTTCACCGCCGAACTGTTCGCTACGGCCGCCGGCGACTTCCGGTTCTTCGCCGCCCCCGGCACCTGGACGGTTCAGGTGCTGTCAGCGGTCGGCAACGGAGCGGTCACCGTCGCCCCCGCCGGCGCGGGCCTGCATCAGATCGACATCAAGGTCGCATAGCGGCGAGATCGCGATAGGCTTCTCCCGTGGTGCTCTTCTTCGAGATTCTGCTCGTCATCGCGGTCATCGTCATCACCTGGTTCGCGGTCTACGCGGTGTACCGGCTGATCA
>CAZGPT010000105.1:0-11007 GCA_964527015.1 uncultured Mycobacterium sp.
CCACGGGCCAGCGGCTGCTGCTGGGTGATGCAGTGGATTCCGCCGCCACGCTCGAACAGAGGGCGGGCGTCGACCGTGACGACCTTCCGGCCCGGGTACTGCTCGGTGAGGATCGCGACGGCATCGCGGTCATGGGCGTCGTCGAATCCGCAGGCAATCACCCCACCGTTGACCACCAGATGGTTGATATAGCTGAAGTCGACATATCCCTCGGCGTCGGTCAGCGTTGCGGGAGCCGGCATCTCGGTGATCTCCCAGGAGCGGCCGGCCGCGTCGTGGGTGCCTTCGAGGGACGCCCGAATTCGCGCGCACACCGCGGAATCGGGATGGGATCGGTCGCGCTGGGTGTGTAGAAGCAGCCGCCCCGGCGAGGTGATCGCGGCGACGATGTCGACGTGGCCGCGGGTGCCGAACCGCTGGGAGTCCCGGGTCAGCCCGCAGGGCAGCCACACGGCGTGGGTGGCCCCGATGGTGCGGGCCAGTTCAGCCTCCACGTCGTGCCGGGTCATCCCGGGGTTGCGGCCCGGGTCGAGTTGCACGGTGTCGGTCAGCAGTACGGTGCCCTCGCCATCGACCTGGATGCCGCCACCCTCGTTGACGAGGTTCGAACTCAGGACCGGAGTTCCCGCCGCCTCAGCGACGACCCGCCCGATCTCGGCGTCGCGGTCCCACCGGGCCCAGTCCTGGCCGCCCCAGCCGTTGAACACCCAGTCCACGGCGGTGACGGAACCATCGGAGGCGTGCACGAAGGTCGGTCCGATATCGCGCATCCAGGCGTCGTTGAGGGGTGCCTCAATGATGTCGATTCCCGCGGAGAGGTAGCGGGCGGCCGTGTCGCGCTCGGTGGGACTGACCACAACGGTGACGGGTTCGAAGTCGGCCACCGCGTGGGCGACCGCCGCCCAGGTTGATCGCGCCTCGTGCCGGGCCTGTTCGGTGTCGCCTAGCGAGTAGCCGGGGCTGGGGAACGCCATCCAGACCCGTTCCTGCGGAGCTGATTCCGCCGGCATCCGGTAGCCGGTCGGCAATATGTCGTTCATCTCTGCTTTCCTCATAGCGGCGGGGTGCGGGGCGGTGGGGTGCGTCGGGTGCCGGTGGCCTCGAAGGCGGCGGCGACGGCCAGCAAAGCGGTGTCGCTGTAGGCGCGCCCGGCGAAGGTCAGCCCGACGGGCATGCCGATATCGGCCATGGTGCCCATGGGAACCGTCACGGTCGGAATGCCCAGATGGCGCGGAACGAGATTGCCGTTGGCGACCCACACGCCGTTGCGCCAGCCGAGGTCCGCCGATGCGGGGTTGACGTCCATATCGGCGGGGCCGACGTCGGCGACGGTGGGGAAGATCACCGCGTCGAGTCCGCGACGGTGCATCCACTCCTCGAGGTCGACCCGTCGGGTGCGCTCCAGACCGCGAAGTCCTTCCTCCAGGTGCGGAATGTCGAGAAAGGACTTGATGGGGTGCTCGCGAATGAAGGCCGGATAGCCATTGATATCGTCGCTGCCCTCGCCGAACCCGGCCACCCGGTCCGGCAGTGCCCCAGGGGCATTCACCCAGACGAGGCTGCCGTCGACCGCGGCCAGGTTGTTCAGTTCCGGGTCGGCGTTAGCGCGCAGGAAGTCGTCCCAGGCCCACGCGGACAGGTCCAGGATCTCGCGGTCGAGGAACTCCGGGCTCACCAGGCCCCGGGTGTGGATCGACGGCGTGCCGGCACGGTCGTGCTCATAGTTGGAGACCACCGGGAAGTCGACCAGGACGACTTCGGCCCCCGCTGCGATGAGATCGGTGCTCGCGGCGCGGAAGAGGTCGATCACCGACTGGCGGGTTTCGATGCGCTGGCCGGTCGGGCCGCCGATGCCGAGATCCTCCCCGATGCCGGCTTCCTGATCGGCGTTGATGTACATGCGTGGTACTCCGAAACGCTTGCCGGCCAGAGCAGCCCGGCCGGCCTCGGCGTCGACCGGTTGCAGCGATCGATAGCTTCGGGGCCGCACCGAGGATGCGCGCGGAATCTTGACCCAGGGTTGCATCCGCCACAGGTCGCCGCGCGGATCGTCGTCGTCGGCAACGATGACCTCGAGGACTTCGAACATATCGGCCATCGTGCGGGTATGGGGAACAACGACATCCATGGTGGGTACCAGCGGCCAGTTCCCCCGGACCGAGATCACGCCACGCGACGGAGTGTAGGCGCACAGTGCGTTATTGGTGGCCGGCGCCCGCCCGCTGGACCAGGTTTCCTCCCCGAGGCCGAAGGCGGCGAAGCTCGCCGCGGTCGCGGTACCGGATCCGTTAGAGGATCCCGACCCGAAGGCGGAGGTCAAAAATTCTGCGTTGTAGGGACTTTCGGCACGGCCGTACAAGCCGCGCTGCATTCCGCCGTTGGCCATCGGTGGCATGTTCGTCAGGCCGAGGAGGATGGCCCCGGCGCGGCGCAGTCGGTCGATCGCGAAGGCGTCGCGCTGGGCCCGCAGATGCTCGAAGGCATGCGAACCGGCGGCCGCGGTGAGGCCGGTCGCCAGGAAGCTGTCCTTGGCGGTGTACGGAATGCCTTCGAGTGCACCCAGAGCCTCGCCCCGGGCCCGGCGCCGGTCGGAGGCAGAGGCCTCGGCCAGAGCCGCGGCGTTGCGCACGACGATGGCATTGAGGTTCGGGCCGGTGCGGTCATAGGCCGCGACGCGGTCCAGATAGGACTCGACCAGCTGCACGCTGGTCACCCTGCCGTCGTCGAGAGCATCGCGAAGCTCAGCGATACCTGTTTCGGCGACTTCGAAGTGACTAACGGCCACGGTCGACGCTCCTTCGCTGTTTCCCTCGCACTATGCCACCGTGCTCGGCCACGCTGATCCTGTGCGCCTCGGCGAGTTTTCGTCAAGGGAATCCGGACCCTGGCGAGCCGCAGGCCCGGATACGCCGGCTTAGGGTCAGCCGGCCGCCCACTGCTTGGCGGCCTCGAGCTCGTCCAGACCGAACAGGGCCACCTCGCCGGGGATCATCCAGGCCGTCGCGTGCAGGGCGTGGGCCACCCACTCCTTGTCGGTGACCACGGCGGTGCGTTTGAACGCGCGAATGTGCGTCAGGGTGTTGAACCCCTGTTTGATGTCGGCCAGCAGTCCGCCCGGGCCGAAGCCCTCGTAATCCGGCCCGATGACCTCGACGAAGCGGATTTCCTCGGAATCCAGCATGCGGTCCAGGGTGGGTTTGAACTCCTGGAAATCCTCGGCGGTGACCCGACCTGAAATTCGGATACCGGCGACTCCGGCGGGCACATCCTGCAGTTCTTCGATCATGATCGATTCCCCTCTCTTCCGGTACCGCGTACCGTCATTTCCAGCCAGGTTTCGACGATAGGCCGCCACCGCGACCCTGGCCAGAAGTGCCGCCGCGTCGAGCACCCGCCACACCAGACTCATCTGTCGCACTTTCGCCCGGCACGCCGCCGGCGTGCGCAACGCTGTCGGTGCGTCGGCCTACCGTTCACCGCATGCAGGGTTCGACGCAGCCAGCGATCTCACTCGATCATGCCGAAGCCCGGTTGGGACGGGATACGTTTCGCCGCGGCACCGACTACGCCCGCAACGGCGCGGTTCTGCAGTGCCAGTGGAGCCCGGAGTCCGGCACCCTGTTCGGAACGGTCCGCGGTAATCACCCCCGCCCCTACACCGCCATCGTGAACCTGGTCGGGGTGTCGGCCGGCACCTGGGCCGTCGAAGGTGGGCAGTGCACCTGCCCCATGCGGGTGGACTGCAAACACGTCGCCGCCCTGGTGGTGATGGCCGGCACCGGCAGTCAGGGCCGACCGGATGCCACCTGGCGGCAGTCGCTGGAGGCGCTCCTGCCCGAGCCCGCCCGGTGGAGCGGAGCGGGCACCGCCGCGAAAACCGCCATGCCCCTGGGCGTCGAGTTGAAGCTGATCCCCGGCGCGAACACATCGGCGCTGGAGGCCCGGGTCGTTCGGCCGGGCAAGCGCGGCGGTTGGGTCTCCGGAGATGTCAGCTGGTCAGGTTTGTCGGGCCTGGCGCACGGCGGCTATGAGCGCAAACATATCGAAGCGTTGCGGATCCTGTTCGCCCTTTCGCAGTCCTGCGCATCGAGCGGGTATCTGCGGTATTCCTACGGCACCTACGGGCTGGTCAAGACCATCGATCTCGCCGGTTTGAACACCACCCAGCTGTGGCCGGTGTTGGCCGAGGCCCGACGGTCCGGGGTGCGGTTGATTCAGGCCGGCACCGGAGAGGACGTGGTGTTGGGCCCGTCGGCGCGTATCCGCCTGGACGTCACTGCCGGCGCCCCCGATCTCCTCGCGGTGCGTCCGGTGCTCGAGGTTGACGGGGCGCCCGTCACCGCGGCGGCGTTCATGGGCGCGCCCGCCTCCGGTATTGCCTTCTTCGACTGCTGCTCCGACGCATGCTCCGACGCATGCTCCGACGCCTGTTTTGATGGGGGATTGCGGCTCGCGCAACTCGACACTTCCGCGGACACGGCGCTGCAGCGGCTGGTCCTGGACAACGAGGCGCTTGAGATCCCGGCCGAATCGGTGGATCAGTTCGCCCTCGAGTACTACCCGCGGCTGCGGGCGGTGGCGGAGGTGACGTCCTCAGATGGTTCGTTCATCCCGCCGGAGATCACCGGACCGGAGGCGGTGCTGCGGGCGGACTACCGCGCCGAGCACCAGGTGCTGCTCAGCTGGTTTTGGTCATACCGTCTGGGCGATCGGGACCTCCGCATCCCGGCCCGCGATATCCCAGCCGGCGCAGGGGAGACCGCCGGTGTGCGCGATGGCGCCGCCGAACGCGACCTGGCCGCCGATATCGCCGCACCGCTGGAGGCTTTCGGGCTGCGTGCCGACGGGGCAGCCTTGACCGATGCGGTCCTGCGCGGCGTCGACACCATGCACTTCGCCACTGAGCTGCAGCCGCTGCTGCAGGACATGGACAACGTCACCGTCGAAATCACCGGGGAGCCCATCGATTACCGCGAGGCTGGCGGGTCGCTGCAGATCGGTCTGAGTACCGCGGCCATTGCCGGTGACGCCGATTGGTTCGACCTGCGCATCACCGTCAGCGTCGAGGGGACGAAAATACCTCTGCCGCGCCTGCTCGCCGCGCTCACCGCGGGTCAGGAATACCTGCTTCTCGACGGTGGCGCCTACATCGCCCTCGACAAACCCGAGTTGGTGACATTGCGCGCGCTGATCGAGGAAGCCCGGGCGCTTAGCGATGATGACGGTCCACCCCGTATCACCCGCTACCAGTCGGGATTGTTCGAGGATTTGGCATCGGTGGCCACCGTGGTGCGTCAGGCCAAACAGTGGCGGCGTCAGGTCTCGGGGCTGCGGGGTCTACAGGCCCTCGACCCGGTCGACGTGCCGGCTGGGCTGCGGGCCGAACTGCGCCCCTACCAGCACGAGGGATTCGCGTGGCTGGCCACGCTGTATGACCACGGCCTGGGTGGAATCCTCGCCGACGATATGGGGCTGGGTAAGACGGTGCAGACCCTGGCGCTGATCTGCCATGCACGCCAACGGTATTCGGGGCCGCCGTTCCTGGTGGTGGCGCCGGCCAGTGTGCTGTCGAATTGGGTCGCCGAGGCCGCGCGGTTCGCACCGGGGCTCAAGGTCGCCATGCTGGCCGACACCCTGGGTCGCTCCGGGACGGATTTGGGCCGACTGGCCGCCGAGGTCGACGTCGTCGTCACGTCGTACACGCTGTTCCGTCTGGACCACGACGCACACGCGGCGCAGCCGTGGTCCGGGTTGATTCTCGACGAGGCGCAGTACGTCAAGAATCGTCGGGCCAAAACCCATCACTGTGCCCGCGAGCTCAGCGCGCCGTTCAAACTCGCCATCACCGGTACGCCGATGGAGAACAACCTGATGGAGTTGTGGTCGCTGTTGGCCATCACGGCGCCCGGGCTGTTCCCCGACGCCACCAGTTTCGCCGACTTCTACGCCAAACCGATCGAGAAGAATGGCGCGGCCGAAACCTTGGAGTTGTTCCGGCGCCGCATCAAACCGTTGGTCAAGCGCCGCACGAAGGAACTGGTGGCCCCAGAGCTGCCCGAGAAGCAGGACCAGGTGGTCGACGTGGAACTCGCCCCGCGTCATCGCCGGATTTACGACACCCGCTTGCAACGGGAACGGCAGAAGGTACTCGGTCTGCTCGACGATATGCAGCGCAACCGCTTCACCATCCTGAAGTCCCTGACCGTGCTGCGGCAACTGGCTCTGCATCCGGGTTTGGTCGACCCCGCGAATGCTGCGCTTCCGAGTGCCAAGATCGACATCCTGGCCGAACATCTGCGTGAGGTTGCCGCCGGCGGCCACCGCGCGCTGGTGTTCAGCCAGTTCACCCGTTTCCTAGGCCAAATCCGCGACCGGCTCGACGCCGAGGGCATCGACTACTGCTACCTCGACGGCCGAACCCGCAACCGTCCGAAAGCGATCCAGCGTTTCAAGGACGGCGATGCACCGGTTTTCCTGATCAGCCTCAAAGCGGGCGGGGCCGGGTTGAACCTGACCGAGGCCGACTACTGCTTCCTACTCGACCCGTGGTGGAACCCGGCGGTCGAGGCTCAGGCCGTCGACCGCGCCCACCGGATCGGACAGACCCGCACCGTCATGGCCTACCGACTGATCGCCCGCGACACCATCGAGGAGAAAGTGCTGGCGCTCAACGCCCGCAAGGCCAAACTGTTCGCCAGCGTGATCGACGACGGCAACGCATTCGGTTCGGCACTCAGCGCCGAGGACATCCGCGAACTGATCTCCTGAGTTCAGGTCCAGGTCGATCTGTCGAGAACCGGCGTCCTGACGGGAGTCCTATCGCGGTCGCAGCGTCCCCATGTCGATGCTGCGCCCTACCCTGACACCATGTTCCTGCTCGACGGGGTCATCGTTTACAGTCCCTCGGATCTCGCGGCGGCCGCCCACTGCGAGTACGCACTGCTGCGCGCCCTCGACGCCCACCTGATGTGGGGTCCCTCGGTGGCGGCCGCCGACAGCCTGCTGGCAAGGACCGCCGCGCTTGGCGAGGATCACGAGCAACGCCACCTCGATGAACTCCGGGACCAGGTGGGTCAGAGCATCACGGTCATCGGGCGGCCGGCCTACACCCGTGCCGGGTTGATCGCCGCGGTGCAGGCCACCCGGGAAGCGGTGGGACGGCGTTCGCCGGCCATCGTGCAGGCCGCGATGTTCGACGGCCGCTTCCTCGGATTCGCCGACTTCCTGGTGTTCGAGCAGGACGCCTACCGGTTGCGCGACACGAAGCTGGCCCGGTCGGTGAAGGTGACGGCGCTGCTGCAACTCGCCGCCTACGCCGACGTTCTCGGTGCGGCGGGAGTGCCGATTTTCGACCAGGTGGAACTCGCGCTGGGCGACAACACGGTGATGTCCTACCCGGTCGGTGAGCTGGTCCCGGTGTACCGGGCGCGCAGGCGCAGCCTTCAGCAACTGCTGGATCGTCATTACGCCGGCGGCGCGGCGGTCCGGTGGGATGACGACTCGGTGCGGGCGTGTCTACGCTGCCCGGACTGCCGCGTCCAGATCGAGGCTGATGACGACGTGCTGCTGGTCGCGGGTTTGCGGACGACGCAGCGCACCCGGCTGGCCGAGGCCGGCATCACCACCATGGCGCAACTGGCCGGGCATCTGGGCCCCATCGCCGGGCTGGCGGCCCCGACGTCGGAGAAGATGGCTCTGCAGGCCCGGCTGCAGACCTGCACGCCGGTCGACGGCAGGCCCGCCTACGAGGTGGTGGACCCCGCGGCGCTGTCCGGATTGCCGCCGCCGAGTCCGGGGGACTTGTTCTTCGACTTCGAAGGCGACCCGTTGTGGACGGCCGATGGCCGATCATGGGGGCTGGAGTATCTGTTCGGGGTGCTCGACGCGAGCGGTGATTTCACCCCGATCTGGGCCCATGACCGAACCGAGGAGCGCCGGGCGCTACGCAGCTTTCTCGACCTGGTTCGTCGGCGACGTGAGCGCCATCCAGACCTGCACATCTACCACTACGCGGCTTATGAACGGACCGCGTTGCTGAAACTGGCCGGCAATTACGGTGTCGGCCAGGAGGAGGTGGACGACCTGCTCCGCGGTAACGTCTTGGTCGATCTTTACCCTCTAGTGCGCAACAGCATTCGGGTCGGCACCTCAAGTTACAGCCTAAAATACCTCGAACCGCTCTATATGGGTCAGGAGCTGCGCACCGGCGACGTCACCACCGCTGCGGACTCGATCGTTATGTACGACAGGTACTGCACATTGCGCGCAGAAGGCCGCACCGAGGAGGCCATGGCGGTGCTGGTCGATATCGAGGACTACAACCGTTATGACTGCCATTCGACTCGCCAACTGCGCGACTGGCTGCTCGCTCGCGCCCGCGATCACAACGTCACCCACCGCGAACCGTTGGCCGCACAGCAGAAGACCCTGGATACGACCGAAGAGGACGAGATCGCCTGCGCCCTGCTGGGTTTCGCCGGCGACGCCCTGGGCGACCGCACGGCGGCACAGCGGGCGGTCGCCATGATCGTCGCGGCCCGCGGATATCACAAGCGGGAGGCCAAGCCGTACTGGTGGAGCCACTTCCAGCGGATGGAATACCCGGTCGACGAATGGGCAGACACCGCAGGGGTGTTCATCATCGATCGGGCCCAGGTCGAGGAGGGCTGGCGCGCGCCTCAGGGCCGAGAGAGGAAACCTCGGCGCCGGCTGCGGCTGCGCGGGGGATTGGACTCCGGTGCTCTCGACCCTGGAGCGATGACCGCTCTTTACGCGCCGCCGGCGCCGATGTCCCTGCCTCAGCAGCCCAATGGCCGGGCCTGCAACAACGTGACGATCGACAGTGTCGATGACCCCACCGAGCCGGCCGAGGTCGTGGTCACCGAGACCAGCGGCGGCACCTCCGGTGAGGAACACCACCAACTTCCCTTCGCGCTCACCCCGCCGCCGCCGATCCGAACGGATCCGCTCACCGCCGCTCTGAATACGGCAGCGAGCGATATCGTGGCCGGGCTGCCGCAGCTGCCCGCATCCGGCTATCTCGACATCCTCACCCGGCGCCCGCCCCGCACGCTGTCGGGGCGGTCGTTACCGCGGACCGGGGACGACCTCGCCGATATCACCGCTGCGGTGCGAGACCTGGACCACTCCTATCTGGCTGTCCACGGGCCCCCCGGGTGCGGGAAGACCCACACCGCCGCCCGGGTGATCGCCGCTCTGGTCAACGGCGACGGTTGGCGGGTCGGTGTGGTGGCGCAATCGCACAGTGTCGTGGAGAACCTGTTCGCCGAGATCCTCGTGGCGGGTGTCGACCCGCATCGGGTCGCCAAGAAGGCCAAAGGATCCGTCGGCACGCAGGCCCAGCCGGCGTGGCAGCAGATCACCGGATCGCAATACCCGGCCTTCCTCGCTGCGAGCGGTGGTCGCGTGATCGGTGGCACGGCATGGGATTTCGCCAACCCCGCCCGGGTGCCGCCAGGCAGCCTCGACCTTTTGGTCATCGAGGAGGCCGGGCAGTTCTGCCTTGCCAACACCATCGCTATCGCTGCCAGCGCGCGAAACCTGTTGCTGCTCGGCGATCCCCAGCAACTGCCCCAGGTGAGCCAGGGAACCCATTCTGAACCGGTCGATGAGTCGGCGCTGGGTTGGCTGGTGGACGGCTTACCGACCCTTCACCCGTCATTGGGGTACTTCCTGGCGTGCTCGTGGAGGATGCACCCGCAGGTGTGCGCTACGGTGTCACGCCTTTCCTACGACGGGCGGCTCGTCTCAGTCCAGGAGGTGGCCGGGGCCCGGCGCCTCGCCGGTCGCGAACCGGGGGTGTACGAGATCGCCGTCGCACACGACGGCAACGCGACCTCCAGCCCCGAGGAGGCCGAACGCATCGCCACCGAGGTCGCCGCAGTGCTCGGGTCGGCCTGGACCGATGAAGAGGGAACCCGAAGCCTCGGTCCGGGTGACGTGCTGGTGGTCGCGGCCTACAACGCGCAGGTGCTGATGATCCGCAGGCGCCTAGAGACGGCCGGACTGTCCGGGATTCAGGTCGGAACTGTCGACAAGTTCCAGGGTCGGCAAGCCCCGGTGGTGTTTTTTTCGCTGGCCGCATCCTCCTCTGACGACGCGCCGCGGGGGATGTCCTTCCTGCTCAACCGCAACCGGGTGAACGTGGCCATCAGCCGGGCGAAGTACGCCGCCTACATCGTTCGCTCCTCGCGTCTCACCGACTATCTGCCTACGAGCCCGGCAGGCCTCATGGAGTTAGGCGCATTCCTGGCTTTGACGCGGACCGAACCAAGGTCGGGGGGAAAACCGCACTGAGGGGAGGGTTAGGCGCGGTTAGGCGCTCGTAGTCTTTGCGGTGATCTGGATGTACGACTCGAGAGGTCTGCCGGTATGGATGATGTGTCGGCCGCGGTTGTTGGGGGTAACTGTGCCGAGGTTATGCGGTGTAGCCGAGCCGGTTGACAGATCTGGCATGACGCCGCCCAGCAGGTTTACGCCAGTGATGACGAGCCGCAACTGTTCACCGGGCCTGAACGCCAACCCGATGGGGAACATGTCGATATCGATGGGGACGATTTCGGCGGGCTTGAGTTTCTCGACACGGTCGAAGCTGTGAGTGGGGATGGCATCGGTTGACGTCGCTTCGTCGGGGTGGCGCAGCGAAACGCGCAGGCGCCCATTGGACCCTTTGTACTTGAGTACCGCGGCGCCGTCTTGGGTCAGGCGCTGCACGACTTCCCCGTCGTTGGGAACGTTGAACTGCTGCAGGTGGTGCCCGTCGGCATCGAGCTTTTGGAGGAAGACGAACACGTCCATATCGTCGCAACCCTCGGCTTCGACCCACAGTCGCGCCTTCGGATAGCCGACGAGTTCGGTCGTTTCGTCGAAGCGGACGGTGAAGGTGATCCCGTCACGGTCCGACTCGGCGTCGTAACTTGTCGACGCGGTCACCGGGGTCTATCGCTGATTCGGTGTAAGTGGTTCTAACCGCCCCGGCGTGGGGCA
>CAZGPT010000106.1:0-2582 GCA_964527015.1 uncultured Mycobacterium sp.
AGATTCGTCACGACCGCACGGTGGGTGATCTCCACGCCGATCGGCGGGCGGGTGGCGCCGGAGGTGTACTGCAGATGCGAGATATCGACCTCATCGATCACGACGGGAGCGAAATCCGCCGCGGCGGCGTCGCTGATCCGGTCGACCACCGCGACCTCCGGTGCGGCTCCCGGCAGCCGGTCCAGAAACGCCGTCACCGACTTCTCGGCCGCCGTGGTGGTCAGCACCAGAGCGGGCCGAGCGTCGAGAAGGGCCGTTTCAAGGCGTTCGGCGTGCCCCGGGAGTTCCGGGGCGAACAGCGGCACCGCAATTGTCCCGGACTTGACCGCGGCGAAGAACCCGGTGACATAGTCCAGGCCCTGCGGCGCCAGGACGGCGACACGATCCCCCGCACTGGCGGACTTCTGAATGCGGGAGCCGATAGCCCGCAGGCGGACATCCAGCTGCGACCAGGTCAGCTCGATGACATCACCGTCTGACGACCGGCCGAAATCCAGGTAGCGGTAGGCAACAGTCTCGCCCACATTGGCGATATTGCGTTCGATCAACGAGATCAGGGTGGTGCCGGGTGGTAGTGCGACCCCCCCGTTGAGGTCCACGCAGTCCTCGATGTCGAGCAGACCCGGGGGCGCGGCGAATTCGCGCCCCAGTGCCGGCCTCATACCCGCGAGTCTAAGACGTTCCAGCTATCGACATACATGGCAGGGGAATCCCGCCCGAGCGAGCCTGCCGCGATATTGGCCATCGACTTCGGATCCAGATCGCTGACCGTCACGCGGGCGCCGGGATGCCTGCGCAGAATCTGCTCGGACAGCTTGCCGTGGCCGGCGCCCAATTCCAGGGTTCACGCCCTCGGCTGCGCGATCGATACTGTCCCCGATCCGGCCACCTCTTCGGCTGCCTCTCAGGTCCAGTCTCGTTGTCGCCAGCGCCAGGCACTGTCACGCAGAAACTGCATGAGGGTGCGCGGCGGGCGGCCCAGCAACTGCTGCACCTCCCCGGTGATCGGCTGGTTCTTACCGAACCGGGTCAGCGTGTATACCGCCGCCATGAACCCGATGGCATCCCAACCCACCCCGCGACGGCGCAGTCGCGCGGCGAAGCGCACCAGCCCCGGGCGGGTGTAGGTGACCGAATAGCCCAGCACCTCGGTCAGCTCGCTGGCCACCTCCGTCATCGTCAGCGCGGCCGGGCCGGTCAGGTGATAGACGACGTCGCGGTGCCCAGCCGGGTCGATGAGCGCCACCGCAGCCACATCGGCGGCATCGCGGGCGTCGATGAAGCTGGTGGCGCCCCCGCCCGCCGGGATGAAGAGCTCGCCGCGCTCGACGATGTCGGTGCCGTGGGAGGAAATTGAGCGGTGCAGGTTCTGCATGAAAAAGCTGCACCGCAACAGTGTTGAGCTCATCGACGATGCGCGCAGCGCGGCTTCCACCTTGTAGTGCGGAATGAACCGGGCGCGATCGGCGCCGAATACCGAGACGTACACCACGTGCCGGCAGCCGGCGGCTTCGGCCGCGGCGATGAAGGGAATCACCGCCTCGCGGGCGGCTCGGTTACCGGGCAGGGGAAAGAGCAGAAACAGGGTGTCGACGTCCTGCAGCGTCTCAGGCCAGGTACCGCGGTCGAAGAAGTCGAACCGGCACACCTGTGCCGCGGAGCCGACCTGGTCGCGCAACCGTTCGGGATGACGGCTGGCGACCCGCCACGGCCGACCCGGCGGTTGGGCGATCAGCGCCTCGACCAGTTCGTGGCCCACGTTGCCCGACGGGCCGGTGATCAACAGCACGGCTGCTGTGTAGCACGCCGGCGTTCGAGGTCGGTAGATATAACGACGTCGCGGGCGGTTCCGCTGCGGTGGCCGCGGGGGTTCTGCCGGGATTCCCTAGCGTGCGCCGCGAAACCGGCTGGGGGTCAGGCCCTCCCACCGTTTGAAGGCGTGGGTGAAGTTCGCAGTCTCGGTGTACCCGAGGTGCCTAGCGATTTGCTCAACCGGGATGTCGCGCCCGAGCAACTCAAGTGCCATTCCGCGCCGAACTTCATCGAGTAGCGCCCGGAATGAGGTGCCTTCGCTGACCAGTCGGCGGCGCAGTGTCCGCGGATCGATATGCAGTTCGTCGGCAACGGTCTGCATCGACGGCAGTTCGCCCGGCTGGTGCAACAACCGGCTGCGAACCTGCCCCGCGACGCCTACCCGGGACAGCCGGCGGTCGAGCAACTCCCGGCACTGCCGATTGAGCATGCGCGCGGTATTCGTGTCCGCCAGAGGTGCCGGCTGATCGAGAAACCCGCGCGGGACCGCAATGCGGTTATGGCGCCTACCCGGGAAAACATCATCGCCCGGCAGTTGCCAAACCCGAGCCAGCGTTGCGGCCCGTTCGGCGTCGAGAGTCGTTTCCAGCCAGAGTGGAGCGAACTCGAGGTGGACCCCGCGCATTGCCGCGACCAATCCGGCGAGGTCGCGTTCGACGATGAACGGGCGAACATCGGCGGGCAATTCGCTGTCGTCGGCGATCAGATAGGCATATTCACCGTCTGCTTCACCGTCTGCTTCACCGTCTGCTTCACCATCTGCTTCACCA
>CAZGPT010000106.1:2682-10786 GCA_964527015.1 uncultured Mycobacterium sp.
TTCACCGTCTGCTTCACCGTCTGCTTCACCGTCTGCTTCACCATCTGCTTCACCATCTTCCTCGCCAGTTTGCACGGAGAACCGCAGGTGCGTCGGGGACAGGGCCAGGAACGGAAGCGCCGACTCCACCCCCTCCCGGACGGTCGGCCCGGCCAGGATCAGAAGGCCGATCACCCCGGCACGTCCCAGGGTGGAGTGCGGCGCCACTTCGAGGCCGAGGCCCGGCCGATCACCGAGCCGGGCGATCAGGTTGCGAATCACGTCGAACTCCTGATGAGCCCAGATCTCGGAGTTCTCGTCGCTGAGATCGGCCTCGGTCACCCCGCTACCAGCCAGGCAGTCCGCAGCGGTCATCCCGTTGGCGATACCCGCCGCGACCATCATGCGAACACCTTCGGTGCCTCGCGGCACCGCCCAGCACGGCCCAGTGTCCACCTGTCCGAAAATACCAAATCAATGTCCCGTAGGAACATTACCCACGCCGAGGACACTGCCTAACGTGGTGTTTCATGACCACCGCCATCACCACTGCCGGAAGCCTCGCCGGAACCGTCGGAACCGTCGAAACCATCGGCCCGAATGCGGGCCAGGGCCTCGCCCGGGAACTGCAGGATCTGTACCGCCGGACCAAAGCCCAAGTCGGCGACGCCGACCTCGCCCACATCCGCAATGTCACCGCGTACGGCCAGGCGATCAGGGCACGGCGGATCGAACTTCTCGGCGACGGCCGCCCCGAAGCAGTCGGCCGCGCCGCGATCCTCGAAACGCTCTACCGGCTGCTCCAATTCTCCGAGCTCGGCCACAACGTCATCCACGGCAGCTACGACCACCTGCCGAACTGCGGTGAGTACCACTCCGAGCGCTACGAGTGGGATTTCAACGTCGACATCCGCCAGTGGAAGGTGATGCACCACGAGGGACATCACCCGCACACCAATATCGCCGGCCGCGATCACGATCTGGGCTACAGCATCGCCAGAGCGATGGCGGGCCAGGACTGGTTCGGCCACCACATCGCGCAAACAGCGTTCATCGGCGCCCTCGCCGCCACGGCACCCCAGAGTGCCGCGTTCATGCTGGGCAATGTCACCCGGCATGTGGAGGGCCGGCGCTTCTTCAGTCGGGGCCTGCTGGGCTCCCCCATCCGGATCGCCCTGGCCGATGCTCGGGAACGCTACCTGCGCGAACCGATGGCCGCGGGTTCTCGGTTCCTCCCGGCACTGCTGGCCAACTACCTCGGCGGGGTCGGCGGCTACATGTCGGTGTTCTTCCTCGTCGCCATCGAACATCACGCCGGCGAACTGGAGATGTTCCCGGATCCTGGACCGGATGAGACGCTGGACCAGTACTACGCACGCCAGTTCCGGGCTACCCGGAACTTCGTCCGCAGCCCGGGCGTCGACAACTTTCTGGAGCGCATCCTCAATGAGGAGGTGCCGTTCGAGGACCGCCCCGACTTCCGAATCTTCTACGGGGGTCTCGACACCCATATCGAACATCACATGTTCCCGGACCTACCGCCCAACCGGCAGCGCGAGATCGCCCCCGCCGTCCGCGAGATCGCAGCCCGCCATGGACTGCCGTATCACGAGACACCGCTGCTCGAGTCGGTACAACTGTTCGCCAAAGCTCTCACCGGCCTGTCACTGCCGTTCGGCGAACGGGAGTTCGGTAAGCCGCTGGGCCTACTGCGCCTGCTGGCGCAGCCCGTGTCGCTGACACGCCGACTGACTTTCGGCGCGGCCTACAAGCCGCTGCCGGAAGGGCCGTACCTGACCAAACCCCGGTTCTACAACACACCGGCGAAGGTGCTGACAGCCAACTCGGTAGCCGACGGGCAGGCTTTGCACATCCGACTGCAGAAGCCGCGCGGCTGGGATGACATCACCTGGGATGCCGGTGCCTTCATCTCGGTCCGGGTCGAGCTCGGCGAGGACGTTCTTGTACGTCAGTACAGCCTCGTCCACGACAGCGACGGCTCCGACGGGATGGAGATCTGCATCAAACGGGTTGCCGGAGGGCGGATTTCCAATCATCTCAACGACACTCTGCGCCCCGGGAAGCACTTGACGCTGGTCGGTCCGCCCACCAGCACCGGTGGGCTGGCCATGGCGTCGATTCCGGGCAAATCGCTGTTCATCGCCGGCGGGGTGGGGATCACTCCGATCATCAGCCAGCTGCGAACCATCGCCCGCGGGGCATCGTTATCCGATGCGGTCCTGTTGTACTTCAACCGCGACGACCGGTCGATCATCTTCGAACGCGAGTTGCGTCAGCTCGCCGAACGCTCCGGCATCCGCCTCTACTTCTTCACCGACCGGCCGTCACGCCGCCGCGGTATCACCGAGGGGCAGCTGTCGGAGATTCTGCTCAAACGCCACGTTCGCGATATCGCGGACCGGGAGACCTACATCTGCGCTCCGCCGGCGATGGTGGATCTGGCGCAACGGCACCTGGCCGGGCTGGGTCTCGATATCGACCGTACCCACACCGAATCGTTTACCCCGCCGGAGCTTGTTCGTCCGGTCGAGGACGGCCGCAGGTACAGCATCCGGTTCCGGCGCAGTGACAAAACGATGGAGATCGACGGTGGCACAACACTCCTGGAAGCCGCCGGGCAGGCCGGCATCCGGGTGCCGACGGGATGTCGGCGCGGCCTCTGCGGCGCCTGCGTGTCGCCGAAACTGAGTGGCCGGACCCAGCTCGAAGCCGACAACGGCCCGATGGATCGGATCACCGTCTGCAACAGCCTCGCCTGCTCGGATATCGAGCTGGACCTGTGAGCAACGACCTCCGGTTGGGCCCGCGGCCAGAAGCGGGGAGCCGATCTGCACCGGCTACGCGCAACGGGGCCGCGGGCCCGCGCCACATCAGGCGATGACGCGCACCAGATGCGACGCCATCTCGGCGGTCCTTACCGGCGAGACGATCACTCCGGCGTCGGTCACCTCCAGCATCTGGTTATTACCCAGGAACATCGTGACGCTCTGGGACCCTTCGGGACCGTAGAAAATAAGGTCGGCAGGCTTCGCCTGGGCGGGGGTGACCCGCTGCCCGACGTTGTACATGGCTCCTGAGGACCTCGGCAGTTTGGCCCCGACGCCCGCATAGACGTACTGGATTAGGCCGGAGGAGTCGAAGCCGACGATCGTGGCACCCTCGCCCTCTCCCAAGCTGGGTCCGTCGACACCGCCACCGCCCCAGGAGTAGGGCACGCCGCGTTGGGCGAGACCCCGCTCAATAACGTAGTTGACGGCCTGGTCCCGGGACACCGGGGCCGCCGAGGCCGTCGAGGCCCCGAGCACGGTCGCCATAACCAGCAGCACCAGGCCGACCACGGCCGCACCCATGCGCTTCATGTTCACTCCATCTCTTTAGTGTGTGTCAGGTATTCCGGCTTCGGACGTTCTTCTTCCGGATGTCGTGTTTCTCGATGCGTACGCGGGCACTGCTCGCCCGTATCCCATCAGTCACTACAACCACTTCTACAACAACGAATTCCCCGCTACTAGCGGTCGGCGGATCGGCGCAGGGCACTTTGTCGAACCGTGATCCAACGGTGCTGTGGACGCGCCGAAACGTGGCCGAAAAGTGGCTTTGGGCTCAACCGGTCGAACCGGGATCACCGCGAGAATCATGATCCGGTCAGGCCGGTAAGCTCAGCGCTCATGACAGTTACCGAACCCGAGACGGGACGGGGGGCCGAGACGGTGCGGCCGCGGATCCTTCCTTCCGGCCAGGACATCGACACGGCGATCGCCGAGGGCCGGCACGCCTACGAACTGGACCGCCGGCACGTCTTCCACTCCTGGGTGGCCCAGGGCCAGTTCACCCCGATGACCATCCTCGCTTCCGAGGGCTCCTACGTGTGGGACGGGGAGGGCAATCGGCTGCTGGACTTCTCCTCGCAAATGGTCAACACGAATATCGGCCACCAGCATCCCAAGGTGATTGCGGCCATCGCCGAGCAGGCCGCCAAGCTGTGCACCGTCGCACCCGCCCATGTCAACTCCGCCCGCTCCGAGGCTGCCCGGCTGATCGCCGAACGCACCCCCGGCGATCTGAACCGGGTCTTCTTCACCAACGCCGGCGCCGACGCGGTCGAACACGCCGTTCGCATGGCCCGACTGCACACCGGCCGCTACAAGGTGCTCTCCCGATACCGGTCCTACCACGGTGGCACCGACACCGCGATCAACCTCACCGGGGATCCGCGCCGGTGGTCCAACGACCATGGAAACAGCGGAGTGGTGCATTTCTTCGGACCGTTCCGGTACCGATCGGCGTTCCACTCCGAAACCAACCAACAGGAATGCGAGCGCGCGCTCGCGCACCTCGAGCAGACCATCCAGCTCGAAGGTCCGTCGACGATCGCCGCCATCATCCTGGAGCCGGTGCCCGGTACCGCCGGCATCATGGTGCCCCCGCCCGGCTACCTGGCCGGAGTCCGCGAGCTGTGCGACCGGTACGGCATCGTTTTCATCGCCGATGAGGTGATGGCAGGTTTCGGTCGCACCGGGAAGTGGTTCGCCATCGACAATTTCGACGTTGTTCCCGACCTCATCACCTTCGCCAAAGGTGTGACATCCGGCTACGTTGTCCTCGGTGGCGTCGCGATCAACGAGGCAATCTATGCAACCTTCGCCGAACGCCCCTATCCGGGCGGGCTGACCTACTCGGGACACCCGTTGGCCACTGCGTGCGCGGTGGCGACCATCAACGCGATGGAGGACGAGGGCATGGTCGACAACGCGGCTCGTATCGGTGAGCGGGTTCTGGGTCCGGGGTTGCGGCAGCTGGACCAAAAACATCCCTCGGTCGGCGAGGTTCGAGGCCTCGGGGTGTTCTGGGCTCTCGACCTGGTCGCCAATCCCGCGACGCGGGAGCCGCTGGCCCCCTACGGCGGGTCGAGTCCGGCGATGAATGCCGTGATCGCGGCCTGTAAATCGGGGGGAATGCTGCCGTTCGCCAACTACAACCGCATCCATATCTGCCCACCCTGCAACGTCAGCGACGCGGAGGTGTCCGAGGGACTCGCCATCCTTGACGCAGCACTCGATGTGGCCGACAGCCACGTCACCGCCTGAGCACCGGCCCTATACTGCGCCGGTGCAGTGCGATTTCGTAGTGGTTGGCACCGGCTCGGCCGGATCCGTGGTCGCCAACCGGCTCAGCGCGGACCCCGCTGCCAGCGTGGTCGTCCTGGAGGCCGGTCCGCTGGACTCCGAAAAGTTAGTCCATATCCCGGCCGCGTTCTCTAAGCTATTCCGCGGCCCGCTGGACTGGGACTACCTCACCGAACCGCAGAAAGATGTCGGTGGGCGCGAAATCTATTGGCCGCGAGGCAAAGTCGTGGGCGGCTCATCCTCGATGAACGCGATGATGTGGATTCCGGGCTTTCCGGCCGACTACGATAAATGGGCCCGGCACGCCGGTGCGGAATGGGATTACGCGCACCTGCGTCCCTACTTCGATCGCGCCGAGAACGGTGCCCTGCACATTTCTGAGCAGCGCAGTCCGCGCCGCTCCACCGCGTTGTGGCTGCGTGCCGCCGAACAGGCCGGCTACCGGGTGATGGACCCGGCCGAACCTGTACTCGACGGGTTCTGCCAGACAGCGGTCACCCAGCGCCGCGGGACGCGATGGAGTTGCGCCGATGCCTACCTCAAACCGGTACTGCACCGTCGCAACCTGACTCTGCTGACCGAATCCACGGTGCGACGAGTTTTGATCGGTAACGGCCGGGCGGTCGGGGTGGAGTTCGACGACCGCGACGGGCGTCGGCAGACGGTGTGGGCGGCCCGCGAGGTAGTGCTGTGTGCCGGTGCCGTCAACACTCCCCAACTGCTGATGCTGTCCGGAATCGGGGACGAGTCGGAGCTCTCCGAATTCGGCGTCGACTGCGTTCATCATGCACCGGAGGTCGGCCGCAACCTGATGGATCACCTGGTCTGCCCGATGGGTTTCGCCGTGCGCGGTGACACTCTGTTCGATGCTGAGACGCCGCGGCAGTTGATTGACTTTCTGGTTCGCCGACGCGGCATGCTGACCTCAAACGTCGGGGAGGCATATGGTTTCGTGCGCAGCCGGGCCGATTTGGACCTGCCCGATCTCGAACTGATCTGGGCGCCGGCCCCGTTCTTCGACGAGGGGATCGGCGAACCGTACGGTCACGCGGTCGCCACCGGGCCGATCCTGCTTACCCCGCTCAGCCGGGGCACTGTCACCCTGCGGTCGGCTGATCCGGCAGCCAAACCGGTCATCGACCCGCGCTACCTATCCGACCCCGACGGTGTCGACCGCGCGGCGATGATGCAGGGCCTGCGGGTTACCGCCACCATCGCGCGCTCCCCCGCGCTGCGCGACGTCGTCGGCGACGTCGTTCGTCCGTTGCACGCGACCACGCTGGACGAAGAGACCCTGGAACGGGCTCTCGACAGTTGCTCGCACACTCTTTATCATCCGGTCGGCACCTGCCGCATGGGCAGTGACGACCGGAGCGTCGTCGACCCTGAGTTGCGGGTGCGTGGCGTGCGCGGGTTGCGCGTGGCCGACGCGTCGGTGATGCCGGCCATCATCCGCGGGCACACCCATGCCCCCACCGTCGTGATCGGCGAGAAGGCCGCAGACCTCATCGCCGCTGCCTGAACCGCCGTCGGGGCCTCGCTACCCGTCGCTACTGATCAGTAGTGATACGTGTCCGTCAGTAGTGATAGGTGTCCGACGGGGCGGTAACGTGCACGGCCTGATCGTCGAACTGTGAAACCTCGATCCCGTAGGAGCGCGCCAGGTTGAGGATCTTGGTCGCGCGGGCGATACGCGGCAGATCGGAGCCGTTGCGGATTTCACCGCCATCGCGTTCGTATTCGGCGAAGAACTCCTGGGCCCAGGAGATCTCCTCCTGCGAGGGCGAAAGACCTTCGTTGACCGTGGGGCACTGGTCCGGGATCAGGCAGATCTTGCCGGTCATGCCGAACTCCGCCGAGACTGCGGTGGCCTCGCTGAGCTTGAGCGCGCTGGAACCCACGGTGGGACCGTCGATCGCGCCCGGCAGGTGCGCCGCCTTAGCCGCGATGGTGAATCGCGAGCGAGCGTAGGCCAACGTCGTCGGATTCTCGCCGAAACCGGTGTCACGACGAAAGTCGCCGATACCGAAGGCCAACCGGAACGTGCCCTTCGCAGCGGCGATCTCGGTGATGCGCTCCAAGCCCCGTGCGGTCTCCACGAGGGCGACGATCGGGACGCCCGGCAGGCGTTTGGCGGTTTCGGTGACGTGATCGACCGACTCCACCATCGCCAGCATCACGCCGCCTACCGAAGTCTTGGCGAGTACGTCGAGATCGTCGGCCCAGAATTGAGTGCCGAATCCGTTGATGCGGACCCAGTCCCGGTTTCCGTCGGCGAGCCACCGGACAACGTTTTCCCGGGCGGCCGGTTTGCCGTTCGGGGCTACCGCGTCCTCGATGTCGAGTACGACGATATCGGCGCGCGAATGCGATGCCGGGGCGAACTTGTCGTACTGGGCCCCATTGACCAACAGCCAGCTGCGGGCCAGGACCGAATCGATACGGAAGCCCGCATTCCCTGGCTCGGATCCGGCATCCGAGCCGATGATTTGGTCATACATCGTTATGAGCCTCGAAGCCTTTCGATGGGGCGAAGTGGACGTTCTATAGTCGCACTGGCGGCGGTGACGGCCAAAACCAGTCTCGGTGAATCAGCTTGGCGGGCGTCGGATCAGTCCACCATTGAGGCCCGCCGCGTTACGTTCATCTGGCGGTATGCATCAATCCGGGGTGGGCCATCCTGAACTTGGCTGGTGCGGTTAGGCCTTCTGAGGCCTTCCAAGAGCCCTGTCGCCGGGCCCGCGCGGATTTCCTGAGGACGGATACCCCCGGTTGAAGTCCTGCGGCGGCCCCGCCGGGCCGCTCCGGCGGAAGGGGATGTGAACGGTGTCGACCACGCCGCCCGAGGGCCGAAAGCCCTGATCCGGGGTCAGATCCCGATCGGATCCACAGCACCGGTCTTCGGCGGCGGCATCGAGGTCTGAAACTTGTCGGTGTGTCGAACTAGTGTTCGATATATGGAAATGCGCACCGCGGAA
>CAZGPT010000107.1:0-5216 GCA_964527015.1 uncultured Mycobacterium sp.
CCCAAGACCGCCGAAACAGCCGCCGAGTTCGGGCTGCGGGTCGATGTCCGGCCGGAGACCGCGGCGGTCGGGCCGCTCGTCGACGCACTGGCCGAGCATGCCGCCCGGCTGCGTGCCGAGGGCGCCTTACCGCCGCCGCGCAAGAAGAGCCGGCGCCGGTAGGCCCGGTCCCTGCGATGGCGTTTCCCAGGCAGCGTCCGCGTCGGCTGCGGGCCACCCCGGCACTGCGGCGACTGGTGGCGCAGACCTCGCTGGAACCGCGGCATCTGGTGTTGCCGATGTTCGTCGCCGACGGTATCGGCGAGCCGCGGCCGATCGCGTCCATGCCCGGCGTGGTGCAGCACACCCGTGACTCACTGCGGGCGGCCGCTGCGGCGGCGGTCGAGGCCGGCGTCGGCGGGTTGATGATCTTCGGGGTGCCGCGGGAGGTGGACAAGGACGCAGTCGGATCCTCGGGTCTGGACCCCGAGGGCATTCTCAACCTGGCGCTCGGCGATCTCGCCGCCGACCTCGGCGATGCCACCGTGCTGATGGCCGACACCTGTCTGGACGAGTTCACCGACCACGGGCACTGCGGGATCGTGGACCAGGCCGGCCGGGTCGACAACGATGCGACCAATGCCCAGTACGTGAAACTCGCTGTGGCGCAGGCGCAGGCGGGCGCGGGGGTGGTCGGACCGAGCGGGATGATGGACGGCCAGGTGGCCGCCATCCGGGACGGCCTCGACGAGGCCGGGTTCGCCGATGTGGCGATTCTCGCCTACGCGGCGAAGTTCGCCTCGTCGTTCTATGGTCCGTTCCGGGAGGCGGTGGCCTCCAGCCTTCTCGGTGATCGCCGCACCTATCAGCAAGACGGCGGCAACGCCCGCGAGGCGCTGCGCGAGATAACCCTGGATGTTGAGGAAGGTGCCGATATGGTCATGATCAAGCCCGCTATGGCCTACCTCGACATCGTGGCGGCCGCCGCGGAGGTCTCGCCGGTGCCGGTGGCCGCCTATCAGGTCTCCGGGGAGTACGCGATGATCACCGCCGCCGCCGCCAACGGCTGGGTGGACGGACGCGCCGCGGCGCTGGAGTCGTTGACCGGGATCCGCCGGGCCGGCGCCGATATCGTGTTGACCTACTGGGCCGCCGACGCGGCGGAGTGGCTGTCATGACCGGGCAGCCGCCAACCAATTCGCCGGCTCGCCCGGCCGATGTCGACACCGGCTTCTGGCTGTGGATGGCGGCCCTGCCGCTGTTGATGATCGGCCAACTGGCCGACGCCTACGCGGCCGCCGAGGCTGCGGATTCATTCCTGATCTTCACCACCACCGCGGTGCTGACGGTCATCATCGGCGGAGTGGTTCTGACCTTCCTGCTGCTGCTGCGGTCCGGCCAACGCTGGGCGCGCACGCTGCTGACCGCGGGCGGGATCGCCACCATCGTCTACACCATGATGAGCCTGTTCGGCACCCAGCGCCCAGCGGTGGCCGCGGTTCTCTACGCCGTCACCGGCATCGTCGGATGCGTGCTGGTCGGCGGCGGGATCTTCGCTCTGCACCGGCCGGACTCGACCCGTTTCTTCACCGGCTGACCTAGGCTGACCGGGTTATGACAGCCAACGATGTCCGGCCGGCAGGTGTCGGTATCGCTGTCTGGGTGCTGGTGGCCGGTGGCGTGATGCTGATGGTGGGCGGGTTGCTGTCGGCCAGTATGAGTTTCGATGCGCTGCGCCAGGCCGCCCCACCGGCGGTGTCCGATGACGCCGTTCGGGACTACGCACTGCTGTACCGCAGTGCCGGGGTGCTGTTCTGCATCGCCGCCGCCGCGTTGATCGCGCTGGCGGTGCGCTCCCGGGGCCCCGACCCGCGATTCCGGCGGGCCGCGATGGCGCTGGGTCTGGCCACCGTGGTCATCGTGGCGGTGGCATCGGTGCTGGCCGGTACCCACATCCTGGCCTTACTGAGCCTGTTGCCGATCATTGTCGGCACGTTGATGCTGGGGCGCCCGACCGCGCCGGGACGGAATACCGGTGGATGAGGGCGTCACGCCGGTGGAACAGCCGGCGCAACCGCTGTTCTTCGAGAGCGGCGCCAGTTGGTACTGGGTGCTGGCCGGTCCAGCGGCGGCGTTGACCATGGTGTTCGTTCAGTACCGTGCCGGCCTCGGCTTCCGGGCGTTCGTTCCGCTGCTGTTCCTGGTCATGGTCGGGGGCTTCATGGCATTGCAGATCAAGGCAGCGCGCACCCACACGAGTGTGGAACTGACCGCGAAGACGCTGCGGGAGGGCACCGAGGTGGTGGACGTGGACCGGATAGTGGCCGTCTATCCCGACCCGGAGAACACCGTGCGAACCGCGGGCCTCGTGGACAAGTGGCAGGGTCGCGCTTTGGGGATCACTGCGACCGGTCCGCTCGAGAAATGGCAGACCTCCCGAACACTGGGGGAGATCAGCGGGGTGCCGCGCGGACGCACCCCGGTCGGGATCAAGTTCGCCGATGGCGGCTTCGCCCAGGCCTGGGCCCGGGACCACGAGGGTCTGCGGGCCGCGCTCACCCGACTGCTGGAGTCGCGGTGAAACAGCGGCGGCATCTGGTGTATCTGTTGCTGGCGGTCATGGCGGGGGCCGGTGCGGCGCTGTGCTGGTCCGGGGTTTGGAGCCTGGTCGACGTGCCGCCGATCGCAGACGGCGAGCCCGCCACCGTCTCGATCGTCTACCACCCGCCGTTGCTGGTCATTACCTGGTTGTTGGCGACGACGGCCGGGGTGCTGACGGTGCTGGGAGTGGCCGGTCTGCGCCGCCGCTACCACTCGGCAACCCTTGTCGGTTATACCCCCTAGGGGTATGATGGCCGGATGGCTACAACCGATCTGAGACTGACCGGCATGAGTTGCGCCTCCTGTGCTGCCAAGGTCGAGCGAACCCTGAACAAACTCGACGGCGTGGCGGCCTCGGTGAACTTCGCCGTGGAGCAGGCCCATGTCGAGCACCCAGCAGACATCACGAACGCGGATCTGGTGCACGCGGTGGAGTCCACCGGCTACCACGCCTCGGTGATTGATCCCTCCCGGCCCGCGCCATCCGCGGGTCATGAGGATCACATGAGCCATGACATCCCGGAGTCCCAGTTGCTGCCACGGCTGATCGGTTCGGCGGTACTGGCCGTCCCGGTGGTGCTGCTGTCGATGGTGCCGGCCTGGCAGTTCCCGGAATGGCAGTGGCTGGTGCTGGTGCTGACCACGCCTATCGTCGCCTGGGGGGGCTATCCGTTCCACAGGGCGGCTCTCAACAGCGCCAGGCACGGTTCCTCGACCATGGACACCCTGGTGTCCCTGGGCACGCTGGCGGCCTACCTGTGGTCTGCGGTCGTGCTGGTCACCGCAAACGGTGACCATGTGTACTTCGAGGTGGCTGCCGCGGTCACCGTCTTCCTGCTGCTCGGGCGCTACGCGGAGGCGAAGGCGAAGCGTTCCGCCGGTTCGGCATTGCGGGCGCTGCTATCCATGGGCGCCAAGGACGCCGCCGTACTGCGGGACGGCGAGGAGGTCCGGATCCCGGCCGGCGAGCTGTCCGTGGGCGACGTGGTCGTCGTACGCCCGGGCGAACGGGTCGCCACCGACGGGGTGGTCGTCGAGGGCCTCTCCGCCCTGGACACCGCGGCGATGACCGGTGAGTCGGTGCCGGCCGATGTCCGGCCGGGGGACGAGGTTCTCGGTGGCGCGGTAAACACCTACGGCCGCATTCTGATTCGGGCGGACCGGGTGGGCGCCGACACCCAGCTGGCGCGGATGGCCCGCATGGTGGCCGACGCGCAGGGTGGTAAGGCCTCCATCCAGCGGCTGGCCGACCGGGTTTCGGCGGTGTTCGTGCCGGTGGTCCTGGTTATCGCGGCGGCGACGCTGGCGGGGTGGCTGCTGACCGGGCACTCGGTCGCTGCGGCCTTCACCGCGGCCGTCGCCGTGCTGATCATCGCCTGCCCGTGCGCATTGGGTCTGGCCACACCGACGGCTATCCTGGTCGGCACCGGTCGTGGGGCCCAACTCGGGGTGCTGATCAAGGAACCCCGGGTGCTTGAAACGGTCAGCGGTATCGACACAGTCGTGCTGGACAAGACCGGCACCGTGACGACCGGTGTGATGCGCGTCTCGGGGGTGGAAGTAGGCCTGGAGGACAGTGCCGGCGGGGGCCGCGACGACGGCGGCGAGGTTCTCGCCAAGGCGGCCGCCGTGGAGGCGGCCTCCGAGCATCCGGTTGCCGCGGCGATCGTGGCCGCGGCCCAAGAGCGCGGGCTGAGCGTCGCCCCGGTCACCGAGTTCGCCAACGAACCCGGCACCGGGGTGCGCGGTGTGGTCGGCGGGGTCGCCGTCCAGGTGGCCCGGGCGTCCGACAGCGACGGAAACACCAGCGTTGCGGTCAGCTGGGACGGCCGCGAGCGCGGGGTCATCCGCCTGGCGGACAAAGTCAAGCCGGCCAGCGCGGAGGCGATCGCCGAGCTGAAGTCCATGGGTATCACCCCGATGCTGCTCACCGGCGATAACCAGGCGGTCGCGGCCCGGGTGGCTGCCGAGGTGGGTATCGCTGCCACTGAGGTGATCGCCGGGGTGTTGCCTGCGGAGAAGGCGGATGCCGTGACCCGGCTGCAAGCCCGTGGCCGGCGGGTCGCGATGGTCGGGGACGGGGTCAATGACTCGGTTGCGCTGGCCACCGCCGATATCGGGATGGCGATGGGCACCGGAACCGATGCCGCGATCGAGGCCGGTGATATCACTCTGGTGCGGGGTGACCTGCGGACCGTCCCGACCGCGCTGCGGCTGTCGTCGCGGACATTGCGGACGATCAAGCAGAACCTGTTCTGGGCTTTCGGGTACAACGTGGCGGCGATCCCGCTGGCGGCGTTGGGCCTGCTCAACCCGATGATTGCCGGGGCGGCGATGGCGTTATCGTCGGTCCTGGTGGTGGGCAACAGCCTCCGACTCAAGCGCTTCCGCTGACTCCGATCCGATCGGTCACACGTGACCCCGGTCCTGGGGCACCCCATTTTTGCCCACCTTTGAGCGACAACTCCGATATCAGGCTGCCTTTTGTCGCTCCGAGGTGGGCAAATCGCACCCACGTGGATACTCCGGCTACCCGGTGGCCTCGCCCGAGACGGGCGGACCGCCGCCCCGCTGGGTACAAAGTGCAGAATCTGTAACACTGTCACATATGGCAGAGCTATCCCCGGAGCTATCCC
>CAZGPT010000107.1:5316-10711 GCA_964527015.1 uncultured Mycobacterium sp.
GAGCTATCCCCGGAGCTATCCCGGACCCCGAACGGCAGTCAAACCCACGCGCCCGATGCCCTGCCACTGGGGCCCGAGTCGCTGATATGGCGATACTTCGGCGATCGGCGAATCGCGCTGATCGGCCCACGGCCCGCCGTACTGCAGAACATGCTGGCCGAACTCGGTCAGGGCGTCACCGACCATTCGGTGTTCTTCGCCGATACCGCCGCCCGGATCCGGCGTTCGTTGCCCCCGATCTACCGGACCGTCTATGGCAGTGAGGACGACAACGACGGTCCGCGGGTTCGGGAGTTCCACACCGGCATCAAGGGCGAACTGCCGGCGGAGTTTGGTGGCGGTCGCTACCACGCTCTCGATCCTGAGACCTACTTCTGGGCGCACGCCACCTTCTTCGATCAGGTGCTCTACTTCACCGACACCTTCGTCAGGCGGCTTTCCCGGGCGGAGAAGGAGCAGATGTACGCCGAGTCCAAGACCTGGTACCGGCGTTACGGAGTCAGCGATCGTCCGATGCCGGCGGATTACACCGCATTCGAGCAGTACTGGGATCACATGATCAACGATGTGCTCGTCGCCCACCGCAGTGCCTTGTACGGCATCGGCTACGTCACCAAGGGTTTTCCCCGACCCAAGGGCGTCTCGCCGTTGCTGTGGAAACTGGCGGCACCGATCTTCAACCCGCTGGCCGCTTTCCTCACCACCGGCGGGATGCCGCCGCCCACCCGCGCCGTCCTCGGTCTGCCCTGGGATGACCGCAGGGAGCGGTGGTATCAGCGGTTCGCCGCCGTGTGCCGCTCCCGGGCGGCAAACCGGATGTGGGAGCGAGTGCCGATGAAATACCGCTACGTCCCGTATGCCCGGGAGGGTTTCGCCCGGTATGCCTGACGCGGCAGAATCGGCGATCCTCGATGCCGCGCTGGCGGAGTTCGACAACCACGGCATCCGCAAGGTGGCCCTCGGTGATGTTGCGCGGCGCGCCGGAGTGAGCAGAACCACGATCTACCGGCGATTCGCCAACCGCGACGACCTGATCGCCGCGGTGATGGATCGGGAGAATGCCCGGCTGTTCGCCGATATCGCCGATGAGCTCAACGGCGCACCGCCGCAGGCGAACTACTACGTCGAGGCCTTCACCTCGGCGATCCTGCTCAGTCGCCGGCATCGGGTGCTCAACCGGATGATCATCGAGGAACCCGCGCTGACTCTTGACCTGGCCCGCCGCCACTATGGGGCTGCGGTCGTCCGCATCGAGCAGGCGTTGCGGGCCGTCTTCCCGCCCGGGTTCGCCGACCGGATCGGCCAGGAGACGGTCAGGGAACTCGCCGACGACACCTGGCGTTACGCGATGATGGCGCTGCTGCTGCCGAGCGTGGACCCCCTCGACACCCCAGACGACATCCGAGCCTTCGCCACCCGGCACTTCCTACCCAGTTTGCCGGCTGCACTGCGGACCGACTGATCGCACCCCGGCGGCTCACCCGGCAAATCGATCAGAACGATGACATAAGGGTACGCTAACTAACTGCGCACGGCCGCGGCTGCAACACTGGACACCATGAGCAGCACCGAGCAGGCGGCACCCTCGACCGTCTCGGCCAGACTGTTCGACGAGGCCTGCGCCGTGATACCCGGCGGGGTGAACTCGCCGGTGCGGGCGTTCAACTCCGTCGGCGGTACGCCGCGCTATATGACCTCCGGGCAGGGCTGCCGGCTCACCGACGCCGACGGCAACACCTATATCGACCTGATCTGCTCGTGGGGGCCGATGATCCTCGGCCACGCCCACCCCGCGGTTGTCGAGGCGGTACAGCGGGCGGCGGCCCGCGGTCTGTCCTTCGGAACCCCGACCCCGGGCGAGACCGAGTTGGCGGCCGTGATCGTCGCACGGGTCGGCCCGGTGCAACGGGTCCGGCTGGTCAATTCCGGCACCGAGGCCACCATGAGTGCGGTGCGGCTGGCCCGGGGTTTCACCGGCCGTCCCAAGGTCGTCAAGTTCGCCGGCTGTTACCACGGACACGTTGACGCGTTGCTGGCCGATGCGGGGTCCGGCGTGGCAACGCTCGGACTGCCGTCCTCGCCGGGGGTCACCGGCGCCACCGCCGCCGACACGATCGTGCTGCCGTACAACGATATTGCGGCCGTGGAGGAAACCTTCGCCCGGTTCGGCGACGATATCGCCGCGGTCATCACCGAAGCCGCGCCGGGCAACATGGGCGCGGTGGCCCCGCTGCCGGGCTTTAACGCCGCACTGCGCAGGATCACCGCCGCGCGCGGAGCGCTGCTCATCGTCGACGAGGTGATGACCGGTTTCCGGATCAGCCGGTCCGGCTGGTACGGCCTCGATCCCGTCGATGCCGACCTGTTCACCTTCGGCAAAGTGATGAGCGGCGGGCTGCCCGCCGCCGCGTTCGGCGGGCGCACCGAGGTGATGGAACGCCTGGCCCCGCAGGGACCGGTGTACCAAGCCGGCACCCTGTCGGGTAACCCGGTCGCGGTCGCCGCCGGACTGGCCACCCTGCGGCACGCCGACGACGCCGTCTACGCCGCCCTGGACACCGCGGCCGACCGGCTCGACGGGCTGCTGACCGAGGCGCTGACCAAGGCCGGAGTGGCGCACCGCGTTGCCCGCGCCGGCAACTTCCTCTCGGTGTTCTTCACCGAGGCACCGGTCACCGACTTCGCCTCGGCGCGGGCCAGCGACACCTTTCGGTTCCCGCCGTTCTTCCACGCGTTGCTCGATGCCGGTGTCTACGCCCCGCCGAGCGCGTTCGAGGCCTGGTTCGTCTCGGCAGCCCTGGATGACGACGCCTTCGACCGCATTGCCGCGGCCCTGCCCGCGGCGGCCCGCGCCGCCGCGGAGGCGACCCCGTCGTGACCGGTCCGAACGATTCCGAGAGTCCGGCCGGGGCCGACCGGACCGTCGTGCACGTCATGCGGCACGGCGAGGTGCACAACCCGCACGGCGTCCTCTACGGTCGGCTGCCGGACTACCACCTTTCCGAGCGCGGCCGCGCGCAGGCCGCGGCCGTTGCCGCCTGGCTCGCCGCCCGGGACATCACCTATGTCGTGGCCTCACCGCTGGAGCGGGCCCAGGAGACGGCCGCCCCGATCGCGGCGGCCCACGACCTGGCGGTCGACGTCGATGAGTCGCTCATCGAGTCGCACAACGTTTTTCAGGGCCAGCGGGTCTCACCGGGTGACGGTGCGCTGCGCGACCCGCGCAACTGGTGGCACCTGCGCAACCCCCGGTTACCGTCGTGGGGTGAGCCGTACCACGAGATCGCTGAGCGGATGCAAGCCGCGATGCGGCGCGCGCGGCTCCGGGCGGCGGGCCACGAGGCGGTATGCGTGAGCCATCAGCTGCCTGTCGAGACACTGCGCCGGTCGATGAACGCCCAACCGCTGCACCACTTCCCGACCAGAAGGATGTGCAATCTGGCCTCGGTGACGTCGTTCTACTTCGACGGCGAGGAGTGCGTCGGGTGGGGATACGCAGAACTCGCCGGCCGGTGAGGCGACTGCTGGCCACCGTCATCCTGACGGCCTGTCTGGCCCCGTCCGTGCTGACCGGCTGTGCCACCGGCGATGACGCCGTCGCCCAGGGCGGCACCTTCGAGTTCGTGGCACCCGGCGGGAAAACCGACATCACCTACGATCCACCGTCGTCCCGCGGCCGACCCGGGCCGCTGTCCGGGCCGGATCTGATGGACACCACGCGCAGCATTTCCCTCGAGGACTTCGCCGGCGAGGTGGTGGTGATCAACTTCTGGGGCCAGTGGTGCGGGCCGTGTCGTGCCGAGATCACCGAGTTGCAGAAGGTCTACGACGCCACCCGCGACCAGGGTGTGGCATTCTTGGGAATCGACGTTCGCGACAACGATATCGACGCACCGCGCGATTTCATCACCGACCGCGGCATCACGTTTCCTTCGATCTACGATCCGGCCATGCGCACCGTGATCGCCTTCGGCGGCAGATACCCCGCGACGGTGATCCCGTCGACGGTCGTGCTCGACCGCGAGCACCGGGTGGCCGCGGTCTACCTCCGTGAACTCTTGGCGGAGGACCTGCTCCCGACGGTGGAACGCCTGGCCGCCGAACCGGCGCCGGAAACATCATGACCGGGCTCGCCGAGACCGCCGCGGCCGGTCCGCTGGCCCTGGCCCTGGGCCTGGCCATGCTGGCCGGTCTGGTGTCATTCGCCTCGCCATGTGTGGTGCCCCTGGTCCCGGGCTACCTGTCCTACCTGGCGACGGTGGTCGGCGTCGACGACACCGGCGCCGCATCGCGGCGCTGGCGGGTCGTCGGTTCGGCGCTGCTGTTCGTGGCCGGATTCACCGTCGTCTTCGTGCTCGGTACCGTCGCCGTGCTCGGTATGACCACCACGTTGATCACCAACCAGGTTGTGCTGCAACGCATCGGTGGTGTCATCACCATCATCATGGGCCTGGTGTTCGTCGGCTTCATCCCGGCGCTGCAACATCAGGTCCGGTTCACGCCACGGCTGCTCGCCGGACTGGCCGGTGCCCCCCTGCTCGGTGCGGTGTTCGCCCTCGGCTGGACACCCTGTCTGGGGCCCACCCTGACCGGGGTGATCGCGGTGGCCTCGGCCACCGACGGCGCCAGCGTGGCGCGCGGGGTCGCCCTGGTCATCGCCTACTGCCTCGGACTGGGCGTCCCGTTCATCCTGTTGGCGCTCGGATCAGGCTGGGCCGTCGGTGCATTCGGTTGGCTGCGTCGGCATACCCGGGCCATCCAGGTGTTCGGCGGCATCATGCTGGTCGGCGTCGGCATCGCACTGCTGACCGGTCTGTGGAGCGACTTCGTCTCCTGGGTACGCGACGCACTGGTCAGTGATGTGAGGCTGCCGATATGAGGGTGTCCTCGCTGCTGCTGAGGGGTTGGCGGTCGCTGACCTCGATGGGCACCGCGTTGGTGTTGCTGTTCCTGCTCGCCTTGGGTGCGGTGCCCGGTGCCCTGCTGCCCCAGCGCAGCCTCAACGAGTCCAAGGTGGACCAGTACCTCGCCCAGCACCCGACCCTTGGGCCCTGGCTGGACCGGCTGCAACTGTTCGACGTGTTCTCCAGCTTCTGGTTCACCGCCATCTACGTCCTGCTCTTCATCTCGCTGGTGGGGTGCCTGACCCCGCGCATCCTGGAGCACCTGCGCAGCCTGCGGGCCACTCCGGTACCCGCGCCGCGCAACCTCGGCCGGCTGCCCAAGCATGCCGAAGCGGCTGTCGAAGGTTCGGCCGACGGTGTCGCGACGCGGGTGTCGGAGCGGTTGCGCGGTTGGCGGCGGGTCACTCGTACCGACGGCGAGGTCATCGAGATCTCCGCGGAGAAGGGCTATCTGCGCGAGTTCGGCAATATCGTCTTCCACTTCTCCCTGC
>CAZGPT010000108.1:0-10626 GCA_964527015.1 uncultured Mycobacterium sp.
CGAACGCGGCGGCATCGACCCGCTCGATCGGCGGGTCGCAGTGCAGCACCGCCTCCAACTCCGGCGGCAGCTCATGTCCGCACGGTCCGCGGTCCGGCTCGCCGCAGGCGAACCGGTGCGCGGCCACCGCATCGGCGCCGAACCGGGAGGCCACATCATTTCGGGGTAATGCGGCGAACTCGCCGATGGTACGAATCCCTAAGCGCCACAATAGATCTGAGAGAAAACTGCGATCGGGTGCGGATAAGCTGGGCTCGGCCGACAACTGCCGGATCGACAAACCGGAGAGGAACTCGGCGTCCCCGCCGGGCGGCACCACCCGGCCGGCCCGGGCGGCGAAAACGGCAGTGGCCAACTGGTCGGCAATACCCGCCTGACATTCGGCACCGGCGGCAGCGACGGCATCGACCAGCCGTTCGGCGACGGCCTGCTCGGAACCGAAGTAGCGGGCCGCACCGCGGACCGGCAGCACCAGTAGTCCCGGCCGCAGCACCTCCGCACGCGGCACCACATCGTCCACCGCCGCGATGACACCCTCGAAGAACCGGGCATCGCGGCCCGGGTCGGCGACGGCGATCTGCACCTGCGGGCAGCGAGCCTGGGCCTCGCGCCGCCGCAGACCGCGGCGTACCCCGGCTTCGCGGGCAGCCGCCGAACAGGCGACCACCCGATTGGCGCAGGTGACCGCGATCTGCGCGGTGGGCGCCAAACCGGCCGCCGCCGCGGCGGCGACGGCCGGCCAGTCCATACACCAGATCGCCAGCGCCCGTGCGGTGGTGTCCGCCGCGGTCATGGCCGCCCACGGGTCCGGACGGACAGTCGCACCCCGCCGATGCGGCCACAGCCGGCCACCGGGACACCGGCCGTGCCGGCGGTGATCTCGTAACCGCGCACCCGGGCCTCGATTCGCATCGACGCACCCCGCCAGTCCCCCCCGGCGACCAGCAGGGTGCAGCCCCGCTGCCGGGCGCGGGCGACCACCACCCGGGCCCGGGCGGCCGGCACACAGCGCCCGGCCAGGCCGAGTAGCACCAGATCCATCCCATCCATGAGCACCGCGGCCACCTCGACCGGATCGGAGCCGGGTTGCGGGATCACCGCCAGCCGACTGAGGTCCGCACCCATCTCGGCGGCGGCCAGCAGTCCGAAGTCCGGCAGCCCGACGATGGCCACGTGGCCACCGGCGGCGCTCACCGCGGCGGCAATGCCCACCGGTAGTGAGCGGGCCCCGGAAATTACCGCCACCGCCCCCCTCGGCAACCCCGACGGAAGCGCTTCAGCCAGCGAATCCGGAACCGGTAGCAAAGATTTGGAACTAGGTAGAAGATCCGCCGCGGGCTCGGCGGAACGCCACCGGTCACCTACCTTCGGCGATACTTCCGCCATCTGGCGCCGCAACTGTTCCAGCTGTTCAGCGCGGTCAGGCTGCCGGTCCTCCAGGGCAAACGCCGCCACCATCGGCTACCTCCACCCGCGACCCACTCACACTATTTTCGAACTTGTGTTCGATATGCGAGTAAACACCCGCCCAGTGATATCCGTCAAGAGTTCCGGCGGGGAAGGGTGCGCATCGCCTCGCGGGCGACCGAATGCCGCCACTCGGGATGTGTCCTCCGATAACCGCGCAGTCCCCGCCACGAGCGCCACATCGCGGCCGGCGACGGCACCGTCGGCAGCCGGGCCAGTTCCCACTGAATCCCGTTGATCGGATCATCGAAAAACACCGCGTAATAGCCGGGGGTGTATTCCGGATACTCCTTGGGCGGGTAGATCACCGGTATCGAACGGGGAAGCAGGAACTCGTCGTGGAACCGATCGACTTCCGTACGGCTGCGCGCCCACAGTGCGATGTGGTTGATGCCGACGGCCTGATCGGCATGCTGCAGTTTCCCGCCGGCCGTAGCGGGCTGGATGCCGATATAGCTGTGCGGAAACGGGAGCCGTGCCATGTAGTAGGTCGACCGGTACTCGATGTCCAGCGTCCAGAAACTGCGATAGCCGAGCCACCCGAACATGGCGTCGTAGAACGCGATCGACTGCTCGTAGTCCACGACGTTGAACTCGACGTGGTGCACTCCGCGCCAGCGCATGGCTCCTGTTCCCTACTGCTCCTGCCCCTACTCCCACTCGATGGTGCCCGGGGGCTTGCTGGTCACATCCAGCACCACCCGGTTCACCTCGGGCACCTCATTGGTGATCCGGGTGGAGATACGCTCCAGCACGTCATAGGGGACCCTGGTCCAGTCCGCCGTCATGGCGTCTTCGCTGGAGACCGGACGCAGCACGATCGGATGACCATAGGTCCGGCCGTCGCCCTGAACGCCGACCGAGCGGATATCGGCGAGCAGCACCACCGGGCACTGCCAGATCTGCTGGTCCAGGCCGGCGGAGGTCAGTTCCTCGCGGGCGATCAAGTCGGCCCGGCGCAGGGTGTCGAGCCGCTCGGCGGTCACTTCCCCGACGATGCGGATACCCAGTCCCGGCCCCGGGAAAGGTTGGCGCGCAACGATATCCTCGGGTAGGCCGAGTTCACGCCCGACCGCGCGGACCTCGTCCTTGAACAACAGGCGCAACGGTTCGACGAGACTGAACTTCAGATCCGGCGGCAGTCCGCCGACGTTGTGGTGGCTCTTGATATTGGCCGTCCCAGCCCCGCCGCCGGACTCGACGACGTCCGGATAAAGGGTGCCCTGGACCAGGAACTCGACGGGTTCATCGGCATGCGCATCGGTCAGGTCCCGCACCGCGCCCTCGAATGAGCGGATGAACTCGCGGCCGATGATCTTGCGCTTCCCCTCCGGATTGGACACCCCGGACAGCGCCTCGAGGAACCGGCTTTCGGCATCGACCGTCACCAGCCGGGCCCCGGTGGCAGCGACGAAATCGCGCTGCACCTGATCGCGCTCACCGGCGCGCAGCAGGCCGTGGTCGACGAACACACAGGTCAAGCGTTCGCCGATGGCCCGCTGGACCACTGCGGCGGCCACCGCGGAGTCCACTCCCCCGGATAAGCCGCAGATCGCCCGCCCATCACCAATCTGCTCGCGCACCCCCTCGATGAGGCTCCCGGCGATATTGGCCGGGGTCCACGACGGAACGATACCGGCGAAATCGTGCAGGAAGCGGGTGAGCACCTGCTGCCCGTGCGGGGTGTGGATGACCTCGGGGTGGTACTGCACCCCGGCGAACCCGCGGGCGCGGTCCTCGAAGGCCGCCACCGGGGCACCCGCACTGGAGCCCACCACCGCGAAGCCGGCCGGGGCGGCGGTCACCGCGTCCCCGTGGCTCATCCACACCGGCTGCACTCCGGGCAGACCGGCATGAAGTTCGCCGCCGAGCGCGTTGAGTTCAGTCCGGCCGTACTCGCTGGTACCGGTGCGTTCGACGGTGCCGCCGAGAGCCTGCGCCATGGCCTGGAATCCGTAGCAGATGCCGAACACGGGCACACCGAGGTCGAAGACGCCCGGGTCGAGTTGAGGGGCATCGTCGGCGTACACGCTGGCCGGCCCACCGGACAGCACGATCGCCCGCGGTTCGGCAGCCTTGATCTCCCCGATGGTGGCGGTATGCGGAATCACCTCGGAAAACACCCGGGCCTCTCGGACCCGCCGGGCGATCAGCTGGGCATACTGAGCACCGAAGTCGACCACCAGAACCGGTCGCGCTGCAGAATCCACCGGCACAGTCTAAGACCGGTGAAAATCAGGTCGAACTGATCGGGATTATCGGCAGGTTGCGCAGCCCGCCCGGCGCCGCCGCGGGCACCACCGGGTGCTTTGGCTCGACCGGCGAGAGCCGCCGGTAGGGCTGACCCTGGAGCGGACGCTGGTCCTGCTCGCCCTTGTTGGGCCACAGCGCTGTGGCCCGTTCAGCCTGCGCGGTGATGGACAGCGACGGGTTGACCCCCAGGTTGGCCGAGATCGCCGCACCGTCGGCGACGTGCAGCGTGGGATAGCCGTAGACCCGCTGGTACGGGTCGATGACACCGGTCCGCTCACTGTCGCCGATCGCCGCGCCGCCGAGGAAGTGGGCGGTCAGCGGGATGTTGAACAGCTCGCCCCAGGTACCCCCGGCCACGCCGTCGATCTTCTTCGCGATGCGACGGGTCACCTCGTTGCCGACCGGGATCCAGGTCGGGTTCGGCTCGCCGTGGCCCTGTTTGCTGGTCATCCGCCGGCCGAGCGGGCCCCGCTTGGTGAAGGTGGTGATCGAGTTGTCGAGGTGCTGCATCACCAGGGAGATCATCGTGCGCTCACTCCAGCGCCGCGGGCCGAGCATCCGCAGCATGCCGCGCGGGTCCCGGCCGGCGTTGTGCAACAGCTGCTTCCAGCGCGGCACGTCGGAGCCGCCGGGTCCGGGGCCGTCGGTCATCAGGGTCTGCAGCAGGCCCATCGCGTTGGACCCCCTGCCGTAGCGACACGGTTCGATATGAGTGTCGGGGGTGGGGTGGATCGACGAGGTGATCGCCACACCGTGGGTCAGATCGAGATCGGGCCGCGCTTTCATCCGCCCCGCCCCGACGATCGACTCGGAATTGGTTCGAGTCAGCGCACCGAGCCGGTCGGAGATCCCCGGAAGCGTGCCGGAGTCGCGCATCGCGAACAGCAGTTTCTGGGTTCCGTAGGTGCCGGCCGCCAGGATGACGTGGCGCGCGGTGAACGTGCGGCGATTCTTTCGCAACCAACTGCCGGTTCGCACCGTCTCGATCTGCCACAGACCGTCCGGGCCCGGCCGGAAACCGGTCGAGGTCGTCATCGGAATGACCTGCGCGCCGGCCTTTTCCGCCAAACCGAGATAGTTCTTCACCAGGGTGTTCTTGGCGCCGTGCCGACAACCCGTCATACATTCACCGCATTCGGTACATCCGGTTCGGTCCGGTCCGACACCGCCGAAATAGGGATCCGGCACGGTGACGCCGGGGGCCTTGCGGCCGTCGGGCCCGAAGAACACCCCGACCGGGGTCGGGGTGAACGTGTCGCCGACGCCCATATCGTCGGCAACCTCTTTCATGATGCGGTCGGCGTCGGTGAAGGTCGGGTTGCGTACCACCCCGAGCATCCGCTGGGCCTGGTCGTAATGCGGCATCAGCTCCGAGCGCCAGTCGGTGATGTGCGCCCACTGGCGGTCGTTGAAGAACGGGTCCGGCGGCACGTACAGGGTGTTGGCGTAGTTCAGCGATCCGCCACCCACGCCCGCCCCCGCCAGGATCATCACATTGCGCAACGGGTGAATGCGCTGGATGCCGTAGCAGCCGAGCCGTGGGGCCCAGAGGAACTCCCGCAGCCGCCAGGAGGTCTTGGCGAACTCGTGGTCGGCGAACCGACGGCCGGCCTCCAGGACGCCGACCCGATAGCCCTTCTCGGTGAGCCGGAGGGCGCTGACGCTTCCCCCGAATCCCGAGCCGATGATCGCAACGTCAAAATCCGGTTCCATGGATCCAATATAGGCAGCCGGACCGGTCAGTTCCCGACGGTCAACCCAACCTTCTGGAACTCCTTGAGATCGCAGTAGCCCGCTTTAGCCATCGAGCGGCGCAGGCCGCCGACGAGGTTCAGCGAGCCGAACGGCTCATCGGAGGGGCCGTTGAGCACGCGGTCAAGCGAGGGCCGCTCGTCGGTTGCGACCCGCAGCAGCGCTCCGCGCGGTAGCGACGGGTGTGCCGCGGCGGCCGGCCAGAACCAGCCGCCACCGAGGGCCTCGGCGGCGGCGGCCAGCGGGGTGCCCAGCAGGACCGCGTCGGCGCCACAGGCGATTGCCTTGGCGAGCTCACCGGAGGTGTGGATATCGCCGTCGGCGAGCACATGTACATAGCGGCCGCCGGTCTCATCGAGGTACTCCCGGCGCGCGGCGGCCGCATCGGCGATCGCGGTGGCCATCGGCACGCTCATACCGAGCACCTCGTCACTGGTGGTCACCCCCGAGGTGGAGCCGTAGCCTACGATCACCCCCGCCGCGCCGGTCCGCATCAGATGCAGCGCGGTGCGATGGTCGGCCACCCCACCGGCGACCACCGGCACGTCCAATTCGGAGATGAAGGTCTTGAGGTTCAACGGCGCCGACGCACCCTCACGTCCCTGGGTCACCCGCTCGGCCGAGATGATGGTGCCCTGAATGACCAGCAGGTCGATACCGGCCGCCACCAGCGTAGGAGTGAGCGCACGAGCGTTCTGGGGGCTTACCCGCACCGCGGTGGTGACACCGGCCTCCCGGACCCGGGCCACTGCCCCGCCGAGCAGATCGAGGTCCAGCCGCTCGGCGTGCAACCGCTGCAACAGCCGGATCGGGGCGGCCGGATCCGCGTCTCGCTCGGCGGCCTCGATCACCTCGGCGACCCTGTCCTCCACATCGGGGTGCCGGCCGATCAGCCCCTCGCCGTTGAGCACCCCGAGTCCACCGAGCCGACCCATTTCGATGGCGAAGGCCGGCGAGACCAGGGCGTCGGTCGGGTGGGCCACGACCGGAATGTCGAACCGGTAGGCGTCCAGCTGCCAGCTGGTCGACACGTCCTGGGAGGAACGGGTCCGCCTGGACGGAACGATATTGATCTCGCCGAGTTCATAGGTCTGCCGGGCGGTCCGGCCCATGCCGATCTCAACCATGTCGCGCACGGTTCATCCCCTCTTCGCGCAAGCGCCCCACCGGCGTTCGCTCTATCTGCTGGTGTAATTCGGCGCTTCCACGGTCATGGCGATGTCATGAGGGTGGCTCTCTTTGAGTCCGGCGGCGGTGATCTGCACGAACTGCGCCCGTTGCAATTGGGCGATGGTGGCCGCTCCGGTGTAGCCCATCGCGGCGCGCAACCCTCCGGTGAGCTGATGGATGACGGTGGACAGCGGACCACGGAACGGTACCCGCCCCTCGATACCCTCGGGCACCAGTTTGTCCTCGGAGAGCACGTCATCCTGGAAGTACCGGTCCTTGGAGAAGCTCCGCTGCACGGATCCGGCCTCGCCGCGGCCCTGCATGGCGCCCAGCGATCCCATCCCCCGGTAACTCTTGAACTGCTTGCCGTTGACGAAGATCAGTTCGCCCGGCGCCTCGGCGGTACCAGCCAGCAGCGAGCCGAGCATCGCCGTGGAGGCGCCGGCGGCGAGCGCCTTGGCGATATCGCCGGAGTACTGCAGTCCGCCGTCGGCGATCACCGGCACCCCGGCCGGTGCGCAGGCGGCGACCGCCTCGAGGATCGCGGTGATCTGCGGTGCCCCCACGCCGGCCACCACCCGGGTGGTGCAGATCGAACCGGGCCCAACCCCCACCTTGACGGCGTCGGCGCCGGCCTCGACCAGCGCGGCGGCCGCACTGCGGGTGGCGACGTTACCCCCGACCACCTCGACCTTGTGGCCCACCTCGCCCTTGACCTTGCCGACCATGTCGAGCACCCGACGGTTGTGGGCGTGCGCGGTGTCAACCACCAGCACGTCGACGCCGGCGTCGACCAATGCCATGGCCCGGTCCCAGGCATCGTCGCCGACGCCGACGGCCGCAGCGACCAGCAGCCGTCCATCACTGTCCTTGGTGGCGTACGGGTGTTTCTCGGTCTTGACGAAGTCCTTCACCGTGATCAGGCCGGTGAGCCGACCGCGGCCGTCAACGATGGGCAGCTTCTCGATCTTGTTGCGGCGCAGCAGCCCGAGCGCGGCGTCGGCGGTCACACCTTCCTGGGCGGTGATCAACGGCATCTTGGTCATCACCTCCGCGACCTGCTGACTCATATCGACTTCGAAGCGCATGTCCCGGTTGGTGATGATGCCCACCAGCGACCCGTTCCCGTCGACCACCGGCAGGCCGGAGATGTGGAACCGGGCGCACATGGCGTCCACCTCGGCCAGGGTGTTGTCCGGCGAGCAGGTGACCGGATCGGTGACCATGCCGGCCTCCGACCGCTTCACCATCTCGACCTGACTGGCCTGTTCGGTGATCGCCAGATTGCGGTGCAGCACCCCGAGGCCGCCCGCGCGCGCCATGGCGATGGCCATCCGGGCCTCGGTCACGGTGTCCATTGCCGAACTCACCAGCGGCACCCTGAGCCGGACCTTGCGGGTCAATTGACTTGAGGTGTCCGCGGTGGCCGGGATGATGTCGGAGGCCGCGGGTAGCAGGAGCACGTCATCGAACGTCAGCCCCAACATTGCGACCTTGGCGGGGTCGTCGCCGCCGGTCCGCACCCCAGCGGTGCTGCCTTCGATACGGGTCATCGGCGCGGCCTCCATCAGCGGGCGGTCAGGGTTCCTCATCCTATCGGCTCCCGGTGTGGCCTCCGGGCGCGATACCCGTGCCGCTGGCGTAATGTGTAGACGTGCGCGACGACCTGCCGCCGGGACTGCCGCCCGATCCGTTTGCCGACGATCCGAGCGATCCTTCATCTGCTCTCGATGAGCTAGAGCCCGGGCAGCCACTCGATCCGCAGGAGCGCACCGCGGTCGAGGCTGATCTGGCCGACCTCGCGGTCTACGAGGCGCTCCTGGCCCATCGGGGCATCCGCGGCTTGGTAGTGACCTGCGAGGATTGCAACGTAGATCACTATCACGACTGGGACATGTTGCGCGCCAACCTGCTTCAACTTCTCGTCGACGGCACCGTTCGCCCGCACGAACCGGCTTTCGACCCCGAATCGGACACCTACGTCACCTGGGATTACTGCCGTGGCTATGCCGATGCGTCGCTGAATGAGGCGACCTCGGACTACTACGACGGTTTGCGCTAGCCGCCCGCTGGAGCCGGCTCCGGCACCATCTGCGTGGTGGTGACGGCGGTCTGCGGTTCCGGCTCGGTGGCCTCAACGGCAGTCGTCTCGGTCTCCGCCGTCACTTCAGCCTCCGCCGCCCCCTCGGTCTCAGCCGTGGTCTCAGCCGTGGTCTCAGCCGTGGTCTCAGCCGTGGTCTCGGTCTCCGCGGTCGTCTCGGCCGCCGCAGCAGGCTCGTCGGCCGCGGTGGTTTCGGTCTCCGCCGTCACCTCGGTTTCCGCCGCCTCGGTTTCCGCCGCCTCGGTTTCCGCTGCCGTGGTGTCACCAGCAGCTGGCTCATCCTCTGCCGTGGTCTCGGCCGCGGCCGCCGGCGCGGAGGTGGTGGCAGCGGCCTCCGATCGAGACCCCGCCGATGTGGTGGCGGCCGCCGACGGACTCGTCGCCGCAGCGCTGGTCGCCGGGGCACTGGTCGCCGGGGCGCTGGTCGTGGCAGCCGCGCTGTTCGGCGTCGTCGTCACCTGGCTCTGCTGGGTCGCCGAGGTCGACGGTGCGGCAGAGGTCGACGGTGCGGCAGAGGTCGACGGTGCGGCAGAGGTCGACGGTGCGGCAGAGGTCGACGGTGCAGCAGAGGTCGCAGCTGACGGCGAAGTTGCAGCGGACGGCGAAGTTACAGCTGACGAAGCCTCGGTGCCCGACGTCGGTACACCACTGCTGGTCGCCGACTCGGCCGTGGCGGCCTCCGGGCTGGACGGTGTCGTCGGTTCGGTCGGCGACGGCGCACTGGGCGTGCTGGTGGGCGGAGCAACCGCGGGCACCAGTTCAGCGGCGTCCGGCGGCACCGTATAGGTGATCCCGGGGGGCGCCGTTGCCTCCGGGTTACGCTCCACCACCTTGGCCGACAGATCGTTGAACTGCTCCAGCAGATCCTGTTTCTGCTGCTCGTTCCCGATACTGGCGACCTGACTGCTGACTGCCACCAGTCTCTCCTGCGCCTGCTGCCAGTCGCCCTGGGAGATCAACTGCTGAACCTGCCGCATCTCGGTTCGGGCGGCAAGCGCCACCTGATCGTCGCGGACTTCTTTGGGGACGCCGAAGAGCATGGTCCGCATCCCGTAGAGGGGGTCGTCGGGGTTCGAACCGGCCACCACCGCACCGAAGCCGCCGATGGACAGCACCGCCGCTGCCGCGGCACCGATAACGCTCAACCCGCGGTGGCTGCGCCGTGGGATCACGGCCGCGGGCCCGCCGCGTCGCTCACGGCCGGGACTGCCGCGCTTACCACTGCGGCTCTCACTCCGGCCCCTGTTCAGGCCAGCATTCAGCGCGGCCACCGCATCGGCCTCGGTGATCAGGCCGGTCTCCGGTGGCCAGCGGGTCTCGTCCCGCCAGCTTCCGAGCAGCGCCGCGAGTTCGGCATCGGCGGTGTCCTGCGGCTCGACCGGCTGGCCGCCCGCCAGGGCGTCGATAAAGCTGTCGGCGCGGCGGATGTCCTCCATCGAGGGCTCCTCGCGCCCCCTGAAATCAGGCCCCCTGGAATCGGGCCCCTTGAAATCAGGCATAGTCGTACCCCGATCCGGCGATCTCGGATTTCAACCGTGCCAGAGCGCGATGCTGGGCCACCCGTACGGCTCCCGGGGTGCTGCCGACGGCCTCGGCGGTTTCCTCGGCGGACAGCCCCACGACGATACGAAGGTTGAGGATCTCCCGCTGCTTCTCGGGCAGGATGGCCATGAGTTGCTTCATCCGGGCCGCGGAGTCCGATTGCAATGCCATCTGCTCGGGCCCCACGTCAGGGGCTAACCGCTCCGGCACCACCTCGGTGGGATCGGAACGGTTGCGGCCGGCGGCGCGATGCGCGTCGGCGACCTTATGTGAAGCGATGCCGTATACGAAGGCCAGGAAGGGGCGTCCCTGATCCTGATAGCGCGGCAGCGCCTGGATGG
>CAZGPT010000109.1:0-4947 GCA_964527015.1 uncultured Mycobacterium sp.
TCTCCCAGACCGGCGACAGCGTCACCACCTACGGCGAAGCCTGGAACATGAACTAACAGAACGAAACGACCCCCAACTGAACCGAGCTAAACCAGATCTAAACCGGATCCGACAGCCGGTTCACCGCGACCGCAACGCGCTCATCGGTGGCCGTCAGAGCCACCCGGACGTACTCAGCGCCGCGGGGCCCGTAGAAATCGCCCGGCGCCACCAGGATTCCACGCCGGGCCAGGGCGGCCACGGTGTCCCGGCACGGCTCACCACGGGTCGCCCAGAGGTATAGACCAGCCTCGGAGTGCTCGACGGTGAACCCCGCCGACCGCAGCGCGGGCAGCAGAACCGCACGTCGGCGTTCGTACCGGCCTCGCTGTGCGGCCGCATGGGCGTCGTCATCCAATGCGGCCACCATCGCCGCCTGCACCGGCGTCGGCACCATCATCCCGGCATGTTTGCGCACCGTAAGCAGTTCGGTGACCAGGTGCGGATCACCGGCGACGAACCCGGCCCGGTAACCCGCCAGCGATGAACTCTTCGATAGTGAATGCACGGCGAGCAGGCCGTTGTGGTCACCATCGCTGACCTCGGGGTGCAGCACCGAAACGGGGCGCTGCTCCCAGCCCAGCCCCAGATAGCACTCATCCGACACCACCAGCGTGCCCCGCGGGCGTGCCCATTCCACCACCTTGCGCAGGTGCTCGACCCCGAGTACCGCCCCGGTGGGGTTACCCGGCGAGTTGAGGTAGATCACGGCGGGTTTCTGCGGACCCAATTGGGTCAACGAGTCGGCGGCCAGCACCTCGGTGCCCGCTAACCGCGCACCCACCTCATAAGTCGGGTAGGCCAGTTCGGGGATCACCACGAGGTCCCCCGACCCCAGACCCAGCAGTGTCGGCAGCCAGGCGATGAGTTCTTTGGTGCCCATCACCGGCAACACCGCGCTGTCGGACAGGCCGGTCACGCCGTACCTACGGGCTAGCGCCGCCGCCGCGGCAGCGCGCAACTCCGGCGTTCCCGCCGTCGCTGGGTAACCCGGTGCCGCCGCGGCCGCCCAGAGAGCGTCGCGGATGACCGGTGCCACCGGGTCGACCGGGGTGCCCACTGACAGATCGACGATGCCACCAGGATGGGCGCGGGCCGTGGCCGCGACCTCAGCCAGGGTGTCCCAGGGAAACACCGGCAGCGACGCCGAAACCGGTCGGTATCCGCCGCTGCGGCCGATCTGCGCCGTCAGTCCTCGGCCTTGGGCGGCAGATCCTTGACCACCTGCGGATCGTTCGCGGTCATGCCCACCTTGGACGCACCACCCGGCGAACCCAGTTCAGCGAAGAAATCGGCGTTGATCTGGGTGTACTGGGACGATTCGTCGGGAACGTCGTCCTCGTAGTAGATAGCCTCGACAGGGCAGACCGGCTCACAGGCGCCGCAGTCAACGCACTCGTCGGGATGGATGAACAACATCCGTTCGCCCTCGTAGATGCAATCGACCGGGCACTCCTCGATGCAGGCCTTGTCCTTGATGTCGACGCAGGCTTCGGTGATCGTGTAGGTCACGAAGGTTCTCCTCGATACGCGCTTCGTTGTGTGTGAGCCGGAGCAGGGCTACAGCGTGCCCTGGGACGCGCTCGTGCTGATCCTAGGGGTTACTCCCGCGGCGCCGTGAATTGGACGGGGCCGGAGGCCGTCGACTCCGGCTCGGGGAGCGCCGCGGCGACCCCCAGTGCGAGGAAGAACGCTCCGAACAACGCACCGCCGAGAAAGATGGTCATGGGCCCGGCCGGCGCGATGAAACTGCCCGCCGGGCCGATGATCGTCAGCACCTGGACGAACTGTTCGACGACGAACACCGCCGCGATCACCGCCAGCCAGCGCGGGAACCGGCCGTGGCGGGCGGCCCACACGACCGGGCCGGCAAGCATGATGGCCGACACCGTCAGCAGCGGACCCCACATCGAGGAGATATCGGCGAAGGCACGCGCCGTGGCGGGTTCCAGTGCCTCCGCGTGCAGGGCGAGTCCCGCGCTGAACCAGGCCGAGATCCCGATCTGGGCGATCAGCACCGCCGCGCCGACGGTGAAGACGTAACCGGCCGGGCCGTCCAGCCGGTCGCGTGCGTACCCGATCACCACCACCAACGCCAGCATCGCCAGCGCGATCAGCAACGCCTGCAGCCGGATCATGCCCGCATGGGCACTGAAGTGATCAACGATGTCGGCACCGGGTCGCTCAACACCCGGAGGCCGCGGAACCGCTACTACCGCCAGGACCGACAGCACTGCGAAAGCGAGGGCGGCCACCAACGGCACCCGCCTGAGCATGGGTGGCAGCATGCCGCCCCGTCGCCGGGGCGGCTGTGGAGACTCAGGCGACACGCTGCGCGTAGGTCGTCGTGCGCTGCCGTGCAGGTCGGCCGATGCCCTCGGCGATCGCCACCAGTTCGGCGACAGTCTTAGCCGACCCGTACTGCGAACCCGCCATCCGGGAGATGGTTTCCTCCATCAGGGTTCCACCGAGGTCATTGGCGCCTCCGTTCAGCATGACCTGAGTGCGCTGCATCCCGAGTTTTACCCAGCTGGTCTGAATATGGGAGATGCGGCCGTGCAGCATGATTCGGGCCAGGGCGTGCACCGCTCGATTATCCCGGTGAGTTGGTCCCGGACGCGCCGCGCCGGCCAGGTACAGCGGCGAGGACTGGTGCACGAACGGCAACGGTACGAACTCGGTGAACCCGCCCGTCTGGTCCTGGATCCCGCGCAGCACGTTGAGGTGGGCCACCCAGTGCGCGGGAGTGTCGACATGGCCGTACATCATGGTCGAACTCGACCGCAGGCCCACTTCGTGTGCTGTCGTGACGATTTCAACCCATAACGAGGTGGGCAGTTTCCCCTTGGTGAGCACCCAGCGCACCTCGTCATCGAGAATCTCCGCCGCCGTCCCCGGGATGGTGTCCAGCCCCGCTTCCCGAAGCCCGGTCAGCCAGTCCCGAATGCTCACGCCACTCTTGGTGACCCCGTTCGCGATCTCCATCGGCGAGAAGGCGTGCACATGCATCGAGGGCACCCTTGCCTTCACCGCCCGCACAAGTTCGCCGTATGCGGTCACCGGAAGTTCAGGATCGATACCGCCCTGCATACACACCTCGGTCGCACCGGCGACATGAGCTTCCCAGGCACGGTCGGCCACCTCACTGCTGGTCAGCGAGAAGGCATCGGCATCACCTTTTCGTTGCGCGAAGGCGCAGAACCGGCAGCCCGTGTAGCAGATATTGGTGAAGTTGATATTACGGTTCACGACAAAGGTGACTTCATCTCCGACCACATCCTGCCGTATCGAATCCGCAAGATTCGCAACCGCTTCCAAGGCCAGCCCCTCGGCGTTAGCGAGAGCGAGGTACTCCGCGTCACTGCACGCCCCGGGATTTCGTTCCGCCGCGCGCAGCGCCGCCGCGATATCGGTGTCGAGACGTTGCGGTGCTCTCGCGGCCAGTTCACCGACTTGCTCCCGAATGGCATCCCAGTCACCGAAGGCGCTACCGAGATCACTGCGGGTTGCGGCCCGACGGCCTTCGGTGTCGATCGCTGTCCCTAGATCGGTGCGGCCCAGCGATTCGGCGGCCTCGTCGGGTTCCTGCCAGGGCCGGCCGACCGGTTTGATGTCACGCGCCAGCCCGGTGTCCGAAACAGCCAGCGCGGCAACGTGACCGGCAACCCGCGGGTCGATCCACCCCGCCGGCGCCTGGACGTATCGCGGCTGCACTGTGAGTCGGGGAACCAGGTCAAAACCGGCGTCGGCGGTGACCGCGGCAAGATCGTCCAGCGCCGGCCACGGCCGCTCCGGGTTGACATGGTCGGGGGTCAGCGGGGAAACCCCGCCCCAGTCATCAACGCCCGCGCCGAGTAAGGCCAGACATTCGTTCCGCGACACCAGATTCGGCGGTGCCTGCACAACCATATCGGGACCGAGGACCAGTCGGGTCACCGCGACGGTGGCCAGGAACTCCTCGAAGTCCGCATCCGGTGCCGCCGCCATCACAGTGCGCTCCTTGGCGCGGAAGTTCTGCACGATGACTTCCTGGATGTGCCCGAACTCTTTGTGCACGCGGCGGATCGTATGCAGGGTGTCAGCCCGTTCGGCGAGCGTTTCCCCGATGCCGACCAGTAGGCCGGTGGTGAACGGAATGGAGAGGCGGCCGGCATCGGTCAGGGTGCGCAACCGCACGGCGGGCTCTTTGTCGGGGCTGCCGAAATGGGCCAGGCCGCGGGTTTCGTACAGTCTGCGCGATGTGGTCTCCAACATCATGCCCATAGACGGCGCCACCGGCTTCAACCGGGACATCTCAGCCCAGCTCATCACTCCGGGATTGAGATGTGGCAGCAGTCCGGTCTCCTCCAGTACCCGGATCGCCGCCGCCCGGACGTAGTCCAGCGTTGAGTCGTAGCCGCGTTCATCGAGCCACTGCCGGGCCTCCGTCCACCGGGCTTCGGGCCGGTCACCGAGGGTGAAAAGCGCTTCGTGACAACCAAGTTCGGCACCGCGGCGGGCGATCTCGACGATATCGTCGATCTCCAGATACATACCGCGGCCGGATGCCCGCAGCTTTCCGGGAGCTGTGACGAATGTGCAGTAGTGGCAGCTGTCCCGGCAAAGATGGGTGACCGGGATGAAAACCTTGCGCGAATACGAGACCGGCAACCGCCCGCCCGGCCCCCGTCGGCCCGCCGAAGTCAGCCCCGCATCGCGGACGCGCGCCGCACTGGCGCAGAGATCTCGCAGGCCCTCACCGCGGGCAGTCATCGCGATGGCGGCCTCGTCGGCATTGAGGGCCACGCCGTCGCGGGCACGGCGTAGTACCCGGCGCAATGCCGCCGCCGACGTCATCGGCGCGTCTCCTGCTGTTCAGCCCTGGCACCCGGCATGAGCACCACAGTAGTACCGACCCCGAGTACCGAC
>CAZGPT010000109.1:5047-10616 GCA_964527015.1 uncultured Mycobacterium sp.
AGTACCGACCCCGAGTACCGACGCCGCACCGGACCGGCGGCGCTCACCGTCGGCATCGAACTGCGGGATTCAGCGGGTCGGGAGTTAGGCTCCTCTCACCAGGCAACCTTTCATCGGTCAACCTTTCACCAGTCAACCTTCCACCAGTCAACTCAGAGTGAGGCAGTGCCGTGAACCCTTCCCTCGTCCCGTCGGGCCGCTCCCTGCTGACCGCCGGCGTGAGCGCGGCGCTGGTCAGCGCTGCGGTAACCCTCCCGGTGACCGCGATGCAGCCCGCCGGACATATCCCTCCCATCGAAGTGGCGTCCTTCCGGCTGAGTGCGGCCGTGACCCCGACCGCTTCCCAGATCGTTCCCACGGCGAGCAACCCGATCACCGAGGCCTACGATTCGGCCGAACCCTGGGTGGCCTACGGATTCGAGGTCATCGACTACGCCCTGAGCGTGGTGCCTGGGCTCTGGTGGATCGCCCCGGGCGTCGACCTCGCCTACTTCAGCATCGAGCCGCTGGTGCAGGCCACTGTCTACAGCGCGTCGTATGTGCTGTTCGGGCAGTTCGACCAGATTCCTCCTGCAATCAACAACGGATTCCAAGAAGCGGCGAGCAATTTCGCCGAGTACGGGCTGGCCTGGATCGGCCAGCTCATCCCGGTGCCGCCCATCCCGCCGTTCCCACCGCTTCCCGGCGCTTCGGCGAAGGGCCCGCCAGCCTCCTCGGCTGCGGTACCGAAGCGGTCGGCCGCGGCGCACGCCACCTCTCCCCAGACCTCCACCAGCGAGACCACCGCCAGCGGGACGGGAACCGATGTAGGCATGCTGAGGGCGAGCACCCCGGTGCCGGCTGTAGCGCCGCTGACCTCCGTCCCGGCGGTCGCAAACCCGGCCGATGTCGGGGCTGATGGTCCGCGACGACCGAACAGCCGCACGGCACGGTCCTCGCAGATCTCTTCCGGAATCGCGCGGACCGTCGCGGCCCCGGGAACACCGGGCCATGCCGGAGTCCCCGCATGGGGCGGCGCCGGAGAATCGGCGGGAGACGGCACGTCCGTCAAGTCCAGTGCGGCCAGAGCTTCCCGGGCCGCCAACCGCGCCCGGTAGCCCCGGCTCAGAACATCCGGCGCAGCACCAGAACCGCCGGCAGCGCACCGAGCACCAAGAAGATGAGTACCGAGTAGGCCAGTATTCCCGGCCCCCCGAAAACGATATCGCCGCCGGGTCCGCCCATGGTCAGCATCGCCACCGTCGCGAGCCAGGCCCACAGCGGTACTGCGGCGAGCCTGGTGGACTCGGTGCAGTGGCCCGCGGCCCACACCAGCCCGGCGTTGACCAGACCGCACACCAGCGCACTGACGGGAAACGGCACCGGGCCCAGATGGATCGGCAGCAGAAGGGCTCCGGCGAGAGCGCACAGAACACCGTCGACAGCCAGTAATGCCAACAGAGCGGTGTCATTCGACTGCGGGAGGGTCCCCGTCACGCGGACAGATCCAGACCCGCAAGCAGATCGTGTTCCCAGCCTTTCGCGTCGGTCTCACCCGGCTCGCCCGTTACCAAAACATAATGCTCGCTGGAAAGCACCGGGAGAATGATCCTGTTGGACAACGTGAATGAACGTCCGGTCGGCCCGAGCATCATCTGGGTCGCGTGGGCGCCGATGGCCGCGACCTTCGCCTCGCGCTGCTCGGGCGCGTCAACGACCGCGGTGATCTGCTCGTCGGCAAAGCCGAAGGCGGTCTCACCGGGCAACCATATCCAGTCCGGCAGGACATCCTGCGGACCGAGTCCGTCGATACCGGCTCGGAAAGCACTGGCGGACGGGACCGTCCAGTAGAACTTGGGTACCCGCCAGCGGTCGGCGGCCTCGGCGATCGCGGCAGTGGTCAGGCGATGGGCCTGAATATGATCGGGGTGACCGTACCCGCCGTCGGGGTCGTAGGTCACAACGACGTGCGGGCGTATCTCGGCGAGGGCATCCACCAACTGACCAACCACCTCACCGGTGTCGGCATCGGCGAATCTCGTCCTGCGGCGCGCCGGCGCGTCGGCCATGCCGGAGTCCCGCCAGCGACCGGCCCCGCCCAGGAAGCGCGGACCGGACAATCCGAGATACCCCAGCGCTGCGGTCAGCTCGGCGATGCGATAACCACCGAGCTGGTCGGCATGATCGGCACCCAGTTGCGCCCACCGCGGCCCGATGATCTCGCCCTCCTCCCCGAGAGTGCAGGTGATGACCGTCACCTCGGCGCCGCGGGCGGCGTAGCGGGCAATGGTGACACCATTGTTGATGGTCTCGTCGTCTGGATGGGCGTGTACGAACAACAGCCGCGGGACAGCCGCCATCGGGCCTCCTTGATCGCCGTCATCGCCTGACGGCGCCACCTTACCGACTAGGTTCACCTGGTGGAGCGTCGCAATCCCGGCTGAGCCGGACCCTCGCCTCCAGAAGATGGCCCAGGAGATGATCTCAGAAGATGATCGTCTGATTTCCGTAGCGGATGATGCGGTCTTCGCAGTGCCAGGACACCGCGCGGGACAACACCGCCCGCTCGACGTCGGCGCCCAGCCGAACCAGATCGTCGACCTCGTGACGGTGATCGACACGCACGACGTCCTGCTCGATGATCGGTCCCTCATCGAGGTCAGCGGTGACGTAGTGCGCCGTCGCCCCGACGAGTTTGACGCCGCGCTCGCGGGCTCTGCGGTACGGCGCCGCACCGATGAAGGAGGGCAGGAACGAGTGGTGGATGTTGATCAGCGGGCAGCCGACCTCGTCGAGGAACACCGGTGTGAGGATCTGCATATAGCGCGCCAGCACCACCAGATCGACGTTTCCGCGCAGTAGCTCGAGCTGTCGTCGCTCGGACTGTTCACGAATGTCTTTGGTGGAGGGGATGTGGAAGAACGGCACTCCGAAGGGGCGGACCTGTTCGGCGAGGTCAGGATGATTGGCGATGACCATGGCCACCGACATCTCGAGTTCTCCACGGCGGTTGCGCCACAACAGGTCCAACAGACAGTGGTCGTCTTTGGACGCCATGATGGCTACCCGCTTCGGCTTGCTGGCTTCAGTCAGCCGAAAGTCGATACCGTAGGCGGTTGCGACCTGTTCGGCGAAATCTCGTTCCAGCGTCTCGCGGGCCGCAGCCAGCCCGGGGAGATGAAAGATCGTGCGCTGCATGAAGGTCCCACCCGATTGGCTGGTGGCGTGCTGGTCCAGCGAGACGATGTTCGCTCCCGCGCCGGAGAGGAACGCGCTGATCGCGGCGACCAGGCCCGGACGGTCGGCGCACCGGAGCAGCAGCCGACCCAGATCCCTCGACGGCAGCTGACCTCGTCCACGCGGATACTCCGCGGTGGCCGGCCCGTGCCCTGCTTCCCCCGACATGGTTTTCTCCTGACTTCGTTCGAGATCGTCTCGCCGGTTGCCCGCAAAGCCTAACGGCCTACCTTGATCCACCGCCCGGCATCACCGACGATCCCCACCGGTACCGCGCCGGTGAGGCTGACGTTGCGCACGCTGGGCCCGGCCGCCACGATCGTGGTGTCCTGCATGATCGGCAGCACCGCCGTCATCGCCCAAAGTCGCGCTTCGACGTCGTCGATAACCTCCTCGACGTTCAACGAACCAGTGAGGGCCCCATCAATTTTCGACTGAACCGTCCGGTCGCAGATACCGCTGAGATTGGATGGTGCACGCACCAACGGGTCATTCTCCGACGGGCGGGCCCGGGTGGCCTCCGGCTGCGGGCTTGTCGTCGGCTGCACCTCCGGCGCGACCGGCAGCGTGGGCAGCGGGGCGGCCTCCACCGCCGGACAACCGAAACGTGAGGCCAAGGACGTCGCAAGATCACCCCCGGCGGCATACCACCCGACGATCGCATCAACCCGATTGTTAGCCAGGGCAGACCCGTACAGCACCGGGGGTTCCAGCGCCAGCACGGTCGCGGCGATCCCGGCGCTGCGCAGTTGGTCAGCCGCGGTGTTGGCCACTGCCACCGACCTCGGATCGTTGGCCGCGGCGCCGATAACCAGGGATAACGTCTCATCCCGCCCTCTGCTGCCCGCCCCGGTGTCGGACCCCCGCAGCGGTCCCCCGGCAGCGGTCGTCGGCAGGCCGGACATGTCAGCGGCCCTCGGATCCGCCCGATATCCGGCCGCGGCGAACAACTCCAGCGCGCGTTCCCTCCCGATCGGGGCCGGTGCGGTCGCTACGTATCCCGGATCACTGGGGGTGCGAACCAGAGACCGGTCCAGAGTCACCGGGTTGTCGCTGCCCGCCGCGACCGCGGCCAGCAGATCGACGTCGAGCAGACCCAGAAGCGCCTTGCGCACCAGTGGGTCCGCCAGTTGGGGTCGCTGGGCCCGGAGAGTCAACTGCAGCACCCGCGGAGCGACCAACCGGGCCGTACGGACCGCGGGGATGGCCGACAGCTGGGCGAAGGCGGCCGCTCCCCCATGCACCTGTGCCACCTGGGTGTGTCCGTTGCGGATCGAGTCGGCCAGCGCCGCGGGTGCACCCGCGCGACGGAACAGGATCTGGTCCGGCGTGGCGGGCGGACCCCAGAACCGGTCATTGCGCGCCAGCAGGATCTCGTCGCGTTGCGGATCGATGGTGTCCACCCGGAACTGCCCGCCCGTCACCGCCATTGTCCGGGCCAGCCCGGCGGCGAACCCGCCGGGCACGTCCTTGATGATATGGGCCGGCAGCAGGTTGTTGAACAGTTCACGCCAGGCCGGGTAGGGCTGGGCGAACGTCACGACCGCCGTCTTTCCCCCATCCACCGACTGCACGCCGGTGATCAGGTCGTAGCCCGCCGGGTCCACGACGCCGACCTGGCTCACCATCTGACGCCACAGGTACCAGAAATCATCCGCCGCGATGGGTGCGTTATCGGTCCAGGCCGCTTCCGCCCGGATCCTGTAGGTAACGGTGAACGGATCGGTGCTGGTCACCGCCGCGGAGACCAGCAGAACCGGATCCATCTCCCACCGCGAACCGGTCGACGTGTCCGGGTCGGGTACCGGCCGGAAGGAACTGGGCAGCACCAGCGCGCTGATGGCGGCATTCACCGGCGACTGGTCGGACAGCAGGTGCGGATTGAAGCCGGCACCGATGGAATCGATCGCCATGATGATTTGAGGTGCAGCCGGGGCGGGAGCCGCCGACTGTGTGGTCCTGGTGCTCTGCGGCGCCGGCGGCGGGTCGGCGGAACAGCCTGCGACCAGCACCACGGAGAAGAACGCGCCGGCGGTTCGCCGCCCGCGCCCGCCGTTCAGCATGCCGTTCAGCACTCCGACGAGCGGATCGACCTGACCATCAATCCATCACGCCTTCTGCGCCTTCGCCCTGGACCGGCTCCGCGCACGGCTGGTGGCGTCCAACTCGACCTTGCGCACCCGGACGATCTCGGGAGTGACCTCGACGCACTCGTCGACGGCGCAGAACTCCATCGCCTGCTCGAGGTCCAGGTCCATCGGCCTGGCCAGCGTTTCCATCACATCTGCGGTCGACGAACGCATATTGGTCAGCTTCTTCTCGCGGGTGACGTTGACATCGAGATCCTCCGCCC
>CAZGPT010000110.1:0-10512 GCA_964527015.1 uncultured Mycobacterium sp.
GTCCGGAGGGTCGGGCCGCGATCGGCCTGGGTGACGGCGTGGTGCGCATCTCGGTCGGACTGGAGGGCACCGAGGATCTGATCGCGGACCTGGACCGCGCGCTGAGCTAACGGAAAGTCAGCCCCCTTCCCCGCCCGCCCTCTTGCCCGCGAGCCCCTCACCCTCCCGCCCTCTTCCCCGCGAGCGTGCGTGTCGGTACGCCGACACGCCGCCCCGGCGAGCATTTTGCGCACGTTCACGCCGCCGACGCGCGGCCAAGGTGGGCCCGGATTCGCTCCACCAACTCGACTGGCCGGCGTCTGACGTCGTCGAACACGATCGGCACCATGATCCAGCCGAGATCCTGTAGGGCGGCCTGCCTCTCCCGATCGCGCCGCAATGCCTCGGTCCCGGTGTGCCAACGGTCACTGTCGTACTCGGCGCCGACCTTCAGGTCCGGCCAGGCGAAATCAAGCCGCCGCAGGCGCCCCCTCGCATCGACGATCTCGTATTGCAGCGCTGGTTCGGGCAGGCCGCCGTCGATCATCACCAGCCGGGCCTCGCTCTCCATCGGCGACTCCGACCTGCCGTCGGCAATCGTCAGCAGAGGACGGACCTTGACGATTCCCCGCCGCCCGGATTGGGCAACCACCGAGTCGGACAGCGCGACCCGATCGCACTGTTGGGAGCGCAGTGCTGCGTCCAGCGTGGCCAGGGCTCGGGGCCTGGACAGGGTGCGCGCGACCTCGACCGCGGTCCAGGCCGCGGCGGTCGCCGACCGACCTGACACCGTCGACAGGGGTGCTCCGTCGCGACGGTGGATGACCAGGCCGGGCGCGGGCCGGAGCTGGTGTCCGTCCGGGTTGAGGACGTGCAGGACGGCAGAGTCCTCGGTGTCGAACCCGTGCGCCCGCGCGGCCGTACTCAGGCAGACCGCCACCCGCTCACCGCAGGAAAGGTCAAGGCCGCGCAGCCTGCGATCGATATCCGGGTTGCCCAGACTGAGAACGCCATGCCAGATACGTTCCACCGCAGTGCAATCCACTAGCATCTGTAGATGACGCCGGCTTATGATCCGCAGGATCTGAGCGGTCGTCGCCACACCGCCCTGGCGTTCGAAGATTTCGGCGAGCTCCGGATACACGCTGCGAGGTTCTCGTGGAACGATACGGCTGAAAAGTCAGTGCTGTGCGTGGCTGTGGATGACGAGGGTGCACAAAATGCACGCCCACGCGGCGTGTCGGCGTACCGACACGCACGCTCGCGGGGAAGGGGCGGGAAAGGGTGGGAAAGGGCGGAGAAAGGGTGGGGACAAGGGAACGGCTATGGAGGGCTACTGGGGTTCTTCGAGGAGACCGGTGGCGGTTTGTGCGCGTTGTTCGTAGGTGGCGCGCGACCCGGTGTCGACATCCAGGAAAACCCGGCTGGTGCCCATCTTCTGGGAGAGCCACCGACGGCCGCGCGGCGGAAGGAATGCCGTCCCGGCCGCGATGAAGCGAAGCGGATAGGGAACCGAGACAGCACTTTTCGGTTTGTCCAGGGTCCGCACCACGGCAGCTGCGATCTCCTCGGGTTCCACCGGCTTGGTCATGCCGCCGGTGTCGGTGCCGGAGATCAGCTCGGTGTTGGTGAAGGTCGGCATGACGCAACTTATCTGCACACCCTGTGGCGCGAACTCGTCGGCCAGGGCGGTGGACAGCCCGACGACGGCGAATTTCGTTCCGGCGTAGAGGGCCTGACCGGGCACCGCGAGCATGCCGGCCAACGAAGCGATGTTGACGATATGACCTGCCCGGCGCCGCGCCATCTCCGGCAGCGCGAGCCGGCAACCGTTGACCACGCCGTAGAAGTTGACCTCGATGGCCGATCGGATCGCCTGATCGGTGTGGTCGAGGAAGGGGCCCACCGGCATCACGCCCGCGTTGTTGATCAGAACATCGATATGCCCGCCACCGTCGGCGCGCGCCTTGTCCAGAAATGCGGCGAACGACTCCGGATCGGCGACATCGAGCGGATGGCTGGACACCGGTCTGAGATTGCCCAGTGCGACAACGGCGGATTCCCCGAGCGCGACGTCCCGATCCCCGATCACGACGTGCGCGCCGCGGTCGAGCAGCGCACGCGCGGTCGCGAAACCGATTCCGCGGGCGGCGCCGGTGATGGCGATCGTCTTACCCCGAATGTTGTCCATGAGCCGCGACTTTAGGCGGTGGCGTGGCGGACGGCCTCGGCGATCGGCCCCACCCACAGATCGCCGTGGCCGGGGATCATCCGGTCGACGCCGGTGGCGCTGAGCACCTCGAGGCTGCGGGCACAGTCGGCGTCACTGTGATTGAACATCGACGGCAGCAGTTGCGGTCCCCGCCGGCGGGCCAGAGGGTGGCCGGTGATCAGCGCGTCACCAGCCACCAGCACGCCTTCCACCAGGTACGAGCAGTGTCCGCTGGTGTGGCCGGGTGAGGGTATTGGTACCGGTTGCCCCGGCAGGCCGGCAGCGATATCGCCGGTCAGCGCGCGGGCGGTGGGCACCCCATCCCGCACCAGGCCACCCTTGAGCGCCACCTGGGCCGACCAGGCCAGCCAGCGGGGCCGCCAGGCCTGACTCATCAGGGCCGCCGGCGAAACCTGCTGCAGGTACTCGCGCCTGGCGTGGCCCACCTCGTCGGGATCGCAGTACACCGGTGTGCCGTGAGTGGCGGCGAACCAAGTCGCCGAGCCGAGATGGTCGATATGGGCGTGGGTCAGCAGGATCGCCAGGACATCCCCCGGGGAGAAACCCAGCGTCCGCAGTGATGTCAGCACTTCGTCACGACTGCCCGGGAAACCGGCGTCGATCAGCATGACACCGGACTCTCCGGTGACGATTGTCCAGTTGACCAGCGCGGTCCGAGCGAGGTGGACATGGTCGGTGACGGCGGTCAGGACCGGGGTCATGTCCGCAGTGTAGGCGGGCCTGGAGTAGAACTGAGGGCGTGGCGGAATTGAGGTTGGGCTACAAGGCGTCGGCGGAACAATTCGGACCGCGCGAGTTGGTGGAACTCGGGGTGCTCGCCGAGGAACACGGAATGGACAGCGCGACGGTCAGCGATCACTTCCAGCCCTGGCGGCATGAGGGCGGACACGCGCCGTTCGCCCTGTCGTGGCTGACGGCGGTCGGCGAGCGGACGAAGCGGATCACCCTGGGCACATCCGTGCTGACGCCCACCTTCCGGTACAACCCCGCCGTCATGGCGCAGGCGTTCGCCACCATGGGCTGCCTCTACCCCGACCGGGTGTTCCTCGGCGTGGGCACCGGGGAGGCGCTTAACGAGATCGCCACCGGATTCACCGGCGAGTGGCCGGACTTCAAGGAGCGGTTCGCGCGGCTCCGCGAGTCGGTGCGGCTGATGCGCGAGCTGTGGCGCGGCGAGCGGACGGACTTCGACGGCGAGTACTACCACCTCAAGGGCGCCACCCTCTACGACGTTCCCCGCGAGGGCGTGCCGGTCTACATCGCCGCGGGTGGCCCGGTGGTGGCCAAGTACGCCGGCCGGGCCGGCGACGGCTTCATCTGCACCTCCGGCAAGGGCGCGGATCTCTACACCGAGAAGCTGATGCCGGCGGTGCGGGAGGGGGCTGCCGCGGCAGGCCGCGACGTCGACGATATCGACCGGATGATCGAGATCAAGATCTCATATGACACCGATCCCGAGGCCGCGCTGAACAACTGCCGGTTTTGGGCACCGTTGTCACTGACCCCGGAGCAGAAGCACAGTGTGTCGGATCCGATGGAGATGGAGCGGCTCGCCGACGAGCTACCCATTGAGCAGGTGGCCCGCCGCTGGATCGTGTCCTCCGATCCCGACGAGGCCGTCGAGAAGGTGGCCGACTACCTCAAGTACGGCCTCAACCATCTGGTGTTCCACGCACCCGGCCACGATCAGCGCCGGTTCCTCGAGCTGTTCGAACGCGACCTGGCGCCTCGGCTTCGCAAACTGGGTTAGCCGGCGGCCCTACTGAGGAATGCTGTCGTGGTGACTCCAGGTTCCAACCCGCCGGGCCCCACCTCGATCTACGTCGCCTCCCCCGAGGGTGAAACAGGAAAATCCACCATCGCGTTGGGCATCGTGACCCGGCTTTCGGCGGTAGTGCCCAGGGTCGGGGTTTTCCGCCCGATCACCCGCCGCGAGGACCGTGACTACATCCTGGAACTGCTGCTGTCCCACAGCTCGGCAGGCCTGTCCTACGAGGAGTGTGTGGGGGTCACCTACAACCGCTTGCATCACGACCCCGCAGGTGCGATCGCCGATATCGTCGACCGTTACCACGCGGTGGCCGCGTGCTGCGACGCCATGGTGATCATCGGATCGGACTACACCGATGTGGCTACTCCGACCGAACTGAGTGTCAACGCGCGTATCGCCGTAAACCTGGGGGCACCGGTGGTGCTGTCTGTCCGTGGCTTCGATCGCACACCCGAGGAGATCGCCCAGGCCATCGAGATGTCCATGGCCGAATTGTCGGCCCAGCACGCCCACACCGCCGCTGTCGTCGCAAACCGTTGCCGTCCAGCAGATCTCGCGGCGGTCGCCGAGGCGTGCAGGGGTCTCGGGGCACCTGTCTACGTGATCCCGGAGGAGTCGCTGCTAGTGGCACCGACGGTGGGGGAGTTGATGACCGCAGTCGACGGCACCCTGGTGCACGGCGATGACTCGCTGCTGGGCCGGGAGGTGATGTCCGTGATGGCGGCCGGCATGACGGCCGAGCACGTCCTCGAGCGATTGCGGGAGGGGGCGGCCGTCATCACCCCCGGGGATCGCTCCGACGTCGTCCTCGCGGTGGCGAGCGCCCATGGCGCCGAGGGGTTTCCGACGCTGTCGACCATCATCCTGAATGGCGGTCTGCCGCTGCACCGGGAGATCTCCCGTCTGGTCACCGGGGTCGGACTGCGGCTGCCGATCATCGCCACCGAACTGGAGACATTCGAGACTGCCAGGGTGATCGCCAATGCCCGCGGCCGGGTGACGGCGAACTCGGAGAGAAAGATCGATACCGCCCTGCAGTTGATAGACCGCCACGTCGACATCGCCGACATGCTCGAGCGGCTGGCGATTCCGATCCCCAGCGTCATCACACCGCAGATGTTCGCCTACCAATTGATGGAACGCGCCCGCTCTGACCGCAAACGGATCGTGCTGCCCGAAGGGGATGATGACCGGATCCTGCAGGCCGCCGGCCGGCTGCTGCGAAGGGGAATCGCCGCGCTGACGATCCTCGGCGAGGACAGCCAAGTGCGTTCCCGGGCAGCCGAACTGGGTGTCGACCTCAGTGCTGCGACGGTGATAGACCCGCGCACCAGCGATCTGTGCGGACAGTTCGCCGAACAGTACGCCGTGATTCGCAAGCGCAAGGGCATCACCGTCGAGCAGGCCCGCGAGATCATTCACGATGTGTCCTATTTCGGGACGATGCTGGTGCACAACGGCATCGTGGATGGGATGGTCTCCGGCGCTGCGCATACCACCGCGCACACCGTTCGCCCGGCTTTCGAGATCATCAAGACCCAGCCGGGCGTCTCGACGGTCTCGAGTATCTTCCTGATGTGCCTGGCCGACCGGGTGCTCGCCTACGGCGATTGCGCTATCGTTCCCGATCCGACATCGGCGGAGCTCGCCGATATCGCGATCAGTTCGGCCCGTACCGCGGCCCAGTTCGGTATTTATCCGCGGGTGGCCATGCTGTCTTACTCCACAGGCGCATCCGGTAGCGGTGCGGGAGTCGACAAGGTCAGAGCCGCAACCGAACTCGTGCGTGACCGGGAACCGAACCTGCTGGTCGAGGGGCCCATCCAGTACGACGCCGCGGTCGATCCCATCGTCGCCGCCGCCAAGATGCCCGAATCAAAGGTGGCCGGCCGGGCCACCGTGCTGATTTTCCCCGATCTGAACACCGGCAACAACACCTACAAGGCGGTGCAGCGCAGTGCAGGGGCGATCGCCATCGGTCCGGTACTGCAGGGGCTCAATAAACCGGTCAACGATCTGTCCCGCGGCGCGCTCGTCGAGGACATCGTCAACACCGTCGCCATCACGGCGATCCAGGCGCAGGGGCAGCCATGAGCAGGCGGCCATGATGTCCGGTACCGTCCTGGTACTCAATTCCGGCTCCTCATCGCTGAAGTATTCGCTGGTCGTACCGGACACCGGTGTATCTCTGGTCGACGGCATCGTTGAGCAGATCGGGGAAGACGGCAGCGAAGGTAGCGTCCCGGACCACGAGGCGGCACTGCGCGCCGCCTTCGAGGTGATCGCAGCCGAGGGGCAGGACCTGTCCGAAGCCGGTCTGCTTGCCGTCGGGCATCGGGTGGTGCACGGCGGGCCACACCTGTACCGGCCGACGATCGTCGACGACCACCTGATCGCGGAACTCCGGGAACTGGCACCGTTAGCACCGCTGCACAACCCGCCGGCGATTCTCGGCATCGACGTCGCCCGCAAGGTGCTGCCGGACGTGGCGCACGTCGCCGTCTTCGACACCGCGTTCTTCCACGACCTGCCGGCCGCGGCGGCCACCTATGCCATCGACCGCGACGTCGCAAAGCGGTGGCAGATCCGCCGCTACGGGTTCCACGGCACCTCCCACGAATTCGTCAGCGGGCAGGTGGGCGAATTCCTCGGGACGCCGGTCACGGCGCTCAACCAGATCGTGCTGCACCTGGGCAACGGGGCGTCGGCCTCGGCCATCGCCGCCGGACGGCCGATCGACACCACGATGGGGCTCACACCGCTGGAAGGGCTGGTGATGGGAACCCGGTCCGGCGACATCGACCCAGGCATCATCGGTTACCTGTGGCGGACCGCCGACATGAGCGTCGCGGAGATCGAGACGATGCTCAACCGCCGGTCCGGGATGCTGGGCCTCACCGGGGAGATCGACTTCCGGGTGGTGCACCAACGCATTGCCGCCGGTGACGCCGATGCCAGACTCGGCTACCAGGTCTACATCCACAGCCTGCGCAAATACATCGGCGCCTACCTGGCTTTGCTCGGGCGCACCGATGTTCTGACTTTCACCGCGGGGGTCGGGGAGAACGATGCCGCGGTGCGCCGCGATGCGGTGGCCGGGCTGGGCGGCCTCGGTATCGAACTCGACGAGCGGCTCAACACCGGCGCCGAACGCGGCGCGCGCCGTATCTCGGCTCCGGACTCCGCGACGACAGTGCTCGTCATCCCTACCGACGAGGAACTGGCGATCGCGCGCGCCTGCCTGACGGTGCTCGAAACCTAGTGCGGCGGGAGGATTTGGAGGTTCACCGTCCAGACGGTGGCCATCGCTGGCATAGTCGGCGATCGACGGTCCAGCCACCTCAGAGGAGTCTGATGCTATCTCCCGAATCCACCGCAGTGGTCAAAGCGACCGCGGGTGTGGTCGCCGAGCATTCAGTCGAGATCACCGAGAGGTTCTATCCGCACATGTTCGCGGCGCACCCTGAGCTGCTTCGGGTGTTCAACAAGGCGAACCAGGCGATCGGGGAGCAGCCCCGTGCGCTGGCGGCGAGCATCGTCGCGTACGCCGTGCACCTGATCGACCCGAACGCACCCGACTTCGGTCCGGTGATGCGCCGGATCGCCCATAAACATGTGTCGCTGGGAATCAAGTCCTACGAATACCCGATCGTCGGCCACCATCTGATGTGGGCCATCGGAGACGTACTCGGAGCTGCGGTGACTCCCGAGATTGCGGCCGCCTGGGATGAGGTCTACTGGCTGTTCGCCTGCCAGTTGGTCGCGGAGGAGGGTGGCCTGTACGCGCGCGGGGGAACCGATCCGGAACACCCGTGGCGGCACTACCGGGTGGTCGAACGGATTGACGAGAACCCGGAGATCTTCTCGCTGATCCTTGCCCCGGTGGATGGGGAGACCCCTGAGCATCACACCGGTCAGTACGTCGCCATCGCCGTCGACCTGCCCGGCGGCGAACGGCAGATTCGGCAATACACGATCTCGTCGGGACCGCGCGGGGATTCTCTGCGGGTGACCATCAAGCGTGCTCGTGGCACTGGGTCGAACCCGGATGGCCAGGTGTCGAACTGGTTGGGCGACAACGCGGAACCCGGAACGCTGCTGGAAGTCTCACAGCCCTGCGGGGATCTGTTCCTCGAGGATTCCGACGGCCCGCTCGTTCTCGTCTCGGCGGGTATTGGGATCACCCCTATCGCGGCCATCGTCGAGGATCTTTCCCGCCGCCAGCCCGACCGGCAGGTACGGATCTTTCACGCCGACATCTCCCACACCAGCCACGCGCTCTACGGCAATCTTCGGCGGCAGGTGCTGTCCATGAGAGATGCGAAGGCGCAGAACTGGTATGAGGAGGATGCCGAGTCCGCACCCACGCTGTACCCGGCGCTGTCGGGGTTCATGGACCTGTCCGATGTCGAACTGCCCTCAGATGCGACGGTCTTCATGTGTGGGCCCCTTCCGTTCATGCGGGCCACCCGAAAGACACTGCTGGACAAGGGTATTAGTCCCGAGCACATCCACTACGAGGTCTTCGGTCCCGATCTGTGGGCGCAGAACCCCGAGAACGCGGAGAGTACCGCGTAGCGCACGCGACCGGTGGGACAGCATCAGAGAGTCGTCATTGGACGCACTTCATTGGCGAGGTCGATGAGCGCGTAGCGATGGGCCTGGCTGGTCGCCACCCTGGCCAGGCTGCGCAGCGAAGCCTCGACACCGAGTCGCAGGCCGTGATCGGTGAATGCGAACCCCAGAATAGGTTCTGGCCTGGCCTCATTGGCCGTTATCCAGTCCATCGCTGTGCCGAGCACCAGGGCGCGAATCTGCAGCACCCGCGGTTCGGTGCTGGGCAGCGCCTCCACCCGCCGGGCGGCCTCCCGGATCTGGTGCTCGGTGAGTTCATGAGCGGAGCGACCCGACAGCAAGGTGACCGCACTGGTCAATCGGGCAGTGGTGAAATATCTTGAGCCGACGGGCACTTCGTCGAGAGTGGTCACCGCATCCTCGCGATCCCCCTCCGCTGACTGCGCGCGGGCCAATCCGAAACTGGAGGAGATGATGTTGTTGTCGGTGTGCCACACCGTCTCGTAGAACGGCCGCTCACCCGAGGTGCCAGCCAGTTCCGCAGTGGCCGCAAGGGCCAGTTTGGGGGCGATCTCTCCGGGGAAGGTGTCCAGCACTTCGGTGAAATGCTTGGCTGCCGAGTGATAGTCACTGTTGAGCAACTCCGACACTGCTTTGAACCAGATCAGGCGCCAGCGCCATCCCACACGCTCTGCCAACGCCTCGAGTTTGCGTTCGGCCTTGGCGACATCCCCGAGATCCAGCAATGCGCGGACCTCCATCAGCGGTAGCTCGACCGATTCCGACAAGTCCACGCCGTCGGAATCCAAGCTGTCGTGCCGGGCCGCTCTTAGCGAGTCCAAGGTCTGCACCGGCTGTGAGAGCACGGTAGCCGAGAGCACTGTTGCCGCGATATCGGTGGGATCGACCAGCGGAACCGGAAGGGCGGTAACGATCTCCGGGGCGGTCAGCCGTTCGGAGTGCACCAGGCCGTCGAGGTACACATCGGTGTGAGCGACCAGCAGTTCGACGCCGAATGCCGAGCGTGTGCGGGTGAACACAGTGGACAGGCCAGGCCGTGATACCCCGGTGTCGGCAGCCACCACCTCGCGCAGCACCCCCAGAAGCTGCGAGGACATCTCCTCCGCGCTGCGGAAACGCCGACGCGGATCGGGGTCGATGGCCCGGCGCAGCAACCGCCCGAAGGAGTCGTACCTGGTGAGCACCGGATCGTCCTCGGGCAGACCGTCGACGTAGCGGCCTTTACGGGTGCGCAGGTTCAGCGTGAGTGCCGCCAGGGTCCGCCCAACCGTATAGATGTCGGTTGCGACGGTAGGGCCGGTGCGGACGATTTCGGGGGCCTGGTACCCCGGTGTGCCGTAGAGGAACCCGAATGATTCGATTCGTGATACCGCGCCGAGGTCGATCAGCTTGAGCTGCTCCTCGGTCACCATGATGTTTTCCGGCTTGAGGTCGTTGTAGCACAGGCCGATTGAGTGCAGGTAAGCGAGCGCGGGCAGGATTTCCAGCATGTAGGCGATCGCCTCGGAAACAGCCAGCTTCTGCCCACGGGCCGGTTTCAAAGATTTTCCGCCGACGTACTCCATCACGATGTAGCCGACCGGCTCGCCACGCGAGTCCGGGTGCTCGACGAAGTTGAAGATCTTCACGATCGACGGATGGGCCACCTCGGCGAGGAATTTCCGTTCAGCCATCGCGATCGCCTGCGCCTCGGCATCACCCGCATTCACCAGGCCCTTGAGGACGACGGGGCGCCCGTTGACGTTGTGGTCCACGGCCAGGTAGATCCAGCCCAGACCACCGTGGGCGACACAGCCCTTGATCTCGTACTGGTGGGCGACCACGTCGCCAGGGCTGAGCTGGGGAAGGAACGAGAACGGGCTACCGCATGCCGGGCACACCCCCTCCGACTCGCCGAGTCGCTCGTCGGTCGAGCGGCCGACCGGCCGACCGC
>CAZGPT010000111.1:0-10462 GCA_964527015.1 uncultured Mycobacterium sp.
ATGCCAAGCACCACCCGTACGAGGCCCGCAAGTCGGAATCAGACGAGGAATAGCAACCCACTCCCATGCGCGGCCTGCCCTATCGGGTTGCGGCCGGTTTTACGCCTATCGTCCAAGCTAGACGCGCTGCTGGGCGTTTCGGGTTACTCACGATATGACTGTATTCACCACTTCCCGGGCGGCGTCCTGCACCTGCGCCAGATGATCGGGCCCCAGAAACGACTCGGCATAGATCTTGTACACATCCTCGGTTCCCGACGGGCGCGCGGCGAACCAGCCGTTGGCGGTGGTCACCTTCAGACCGCCGATCGCAGCGCCGTTACCGGGGGCGGTGGTGAGCTTGGCGGTGATCGGCTCCCCGGCCAGTTCGGTGGCGCTGACCTGGTCGGGCGACAGTTTGGCCAGCCGCGCCTTCTGCTCGCGGTCGGCCGGAGCGTCCACCCTCGCATAGACCGGCGCTCCGAACTCCGCGGTCAGTTCCGCGTAGCGCTGCGAGGGGGTCTTGCCGGTGACGGCCAGCATCTCCGATGCCAGCAGGGCCAGGATGATCCCGTCCTTATCGGTGGTCCACACCGATCCGTCGCGGCGCAGGAACGACGCACCGGCCGACTCCTCGCCGCCGAATCCGATTGTGCCGCCTAGGAGTCCGTCGACGAACCATTTGAACCCCACCGGCACCTCCACCAGTGTTCGGCCCAGGCCGGTGACCACCCGGTCGATGATCGAGGAGCTCACCACGGTCTTTCCGACAGCCACCCCGGCCGGCCAGTCCGCCCGATGGTTGCAGAGATAGTCGATGGCCACCGCCAGATAGTGATTCGGGTTCATCAGGCCGCCGTCGGGGGTGACGATGCCGTGCCGGTCGGCGTCGGCGTCATTACCGGTGGCGATCTGATAAGCGCCTCGTGTGCTGATCAGTGAGGCCATCGCGTTCGGCGAACTGCAGTCCATCCGGATTTTGCCGTCAGTGTCCAGGGTCATGAACCGCCAGGTGGCGTCGACCAGCGGGTTGACCACAGTGAGCGCCAGGTTGTGACGTTCGGCTATCGCGGCCCAGTAGTCCACACTCGCCCCGCCGAGCGGGTCCGCTCCGATCCGGATTCCCTCGGCGCGAATGGCGCCGATGTCGACGGCACCGTCCAGATCCGACACGTAGGCGTCGAGGTAGTCATGGCGCTGCGCGCGCCGCAGTGCACGGACAGCCGGAATCCGCTTCACTTCGGCCAGCCCGCCGCGCAGAATCTCATTGGCACGCTTGGCAATCGCCGCGGTGGCATCGGTGTCGGCGGGCCCGCCGCTGGGCGGGTTGTACTTGAAGCCGCCATCGCGGGGCGGGTTGTGCGACGGGGTGACGACGATCCCGTCGGACAGTCCGGTGCTGCGGCCGCGGTTATAGGACAGGATCGCGTGGCTGACCGCCGGCGTCGGGGTGTATCGGTCCGCCGAATCGATGAGCACCGCGACATCGTTGGCCGCGAGCACCTCGCAGGCGGTGGTCCAGGCCGGCTCGGACAGGCCGTGGGTATCGCGGCCGAGGAACAGTGGGCCGGTGATACCGCCGGCGGCACGGTACTCGGCGATCGCCTGGCTGGTGGCCAGAATGTGCCCCTCGTTGAACGCGCCGTCCAGACTCGACCCGCGGTGCCCGGAGGTCCCGAAGGCAACCTGCTGGGCGACATCGTCGGGGTCGGGCTCCACCGTGTAATACGCGGTCACGAGGTGCGACAGGTCGATGAGGTCTTCGGGTTGCGCCGGCGTACCGGCGCGGGGATTGGCCACCATGGCCGTCATTGTGCCGCCGGGAGGCGATACTGGTCCGGTGTTCGGCCACGACAAACGGGAACTCGCCGCGGTGTTCGCCGGCGGCGCGTTGGGCGCCGCCGCCCGGGCCGGACTGGAATCGCTGGTGGCGCCGGATCCGGGTCGCTGGCCGTGGCCCACGTTCGCCGCCAATATCGTCGGCGCGTTCCTGCTGGGTTATTTCACCACCCGACTGCTGGAACGTCTGCCGTTGTCGGCCTACCGCCGCCCCCTGCTGGGTACCGGGCTCTGCGGTGGGCTGACCACGTTCTCCACCATGCAGGTGGAGACGCTGCGGATGATCGAGCACCGCCACTACGTCCTCGCGGTCGGCTACACCACGGTCAGCATCGTCGCCGGCCTGCTTGCGGCCTACACGGCCACCGCGCTGGTGCGCCGCGTCAGGATCGCCGGATGAACGTCGCGTTGTGGGCCGGGGTGATGGTCATCGGAGGCGTGGGAGCGGTGGCCCGTTTCATGGTCGACGGCGCGGTTGCGCGACGGTCTTCAATTGCGTTCCCGACGGGCACGTTGGTGGTCAATATCAGCGGCGCGCTGCTCCTCGGCCTGGTCACCGGACTGGCTCTGAGTCCCGCCGCGTCACTGCTGGCCGGCACCGCATTGCTGGGCGCCTACACGACCTTTTCGACCTGGATGCTCGAAACCCAGCGGATGACCGAGGAGCGACGGCTCCTGCCCGCGGTCCTCAATATCGTCCTCAGTATCGTGCTGGGACTGGCGGCCGCCGCCACCGGTCAGTGGATCGCGGGCCGGCTGTGACCGGGTACCTCAAGCTCACCGCCTACGTTGGCGAACGACAGCGCAGCGGATCCCGGTTCGTGGCCGAGGCGATGCTGGATCTGTTCGCTGACCGTCGCGTCGCCAACAGCGTGATGATGCGGGGGGTCACCGGGTTCGGTGCGCATCACGTGCTGCGCACCGACGAGTCGCTGAGCCTGTCGGAGGATCCGCCACTGACGATCGCCGCCCTCGACACCGAAACCGTCATCAGCGCGCTGGCCGGTGATGTCGCCACGCTCATGCCGCACGGACTGATCACCATCGAACGCGCCCGGTTGGTGAGCGGGGTCGAGGCGCTCAGCTCCGATACCGGGTCGGTGCGGCTCACGGTCGCGCTTGGCCGCAACCGGCGGGTCGGCAAATCCCCGGCCTTCGCCGCGGTCTGCGACCTGCTTTATGAACACCGGTTCGACGGAGCCACCGCACTTCTCGGGGTGGACGGGACCGTCGGCGGACAACGCCGCCGGGCGCAGTTCTTCAGCCGCAATCTCGATGTGCCGTTGGCGGTCATCGCGGTCGGCACCGTGGAGCAGGCCCGCGCTGTCCTGCCCGACCTGCGGGCCATGCTGACCAATCCGCTGCTCGTCGCCGAACGAATCCGGGTCTGCAAACGGGATGGGATGCTTTTTCAGCGGCCACCGGCGCTGCCTGCCACCGACAGCCAGGGCCGGCCGCTGTGGCAGAAACTGACGATCCACAGCTGCGAGTCCACCGGGCACGACGGACAGCCCATTCACCGCGCCATCGTCCGGGAACTGCGACGACAACGTGCCGCGACGGGGGCAACCGTGCTCCGCGGCGTCCGGGGCTTTCAGGGCGAACGGGCACCGCGTGGTGACCGCTTCTTCCAGTGGGGCCGTCAAGTACCGGTGACGACGATCATCATCGACACCCCGGAGCGCATCGCCCGCAGTTTCGATCTGGTCGATGAGATCACCGCCGACCACGGCCTGGTGACGTGCGAGATGGTTCCGGCGTTACTCGGACTCGGCGGCCCAAGGCCGCGTGGCGGCCTGGAACCGGCCGTCTATCCCTGAGCCTTGCGGCTGTCGGCCAGCACCGTCAGCAGTATCACCGCGTCGGAGTCGGCGTGCAGTCCGTGCCGTTCGGGCGGGATCACCAGAAGGTCGCCGGCTTCGCCGGTCCAGGTATCGGGGCCGGCGGTCACCCGTACCCGTCCGCGCAGCACCTGCAGGGTCGCCTGCCCGGGGCTGTTGTGCTCGGCCAGTTCATTACCGGCCGTCAGCGCGATCAGCGTCTGGCGCAGCAGGTGTTCATGGCCGCCGTGCACCGTGTGAGCCGAGCGCCCCGCCGGCGCGGACCGCGCCACCTCCAGGTGCTCATCAGCGAGACGTGTCAGCGAAATCCCGTCCATGTTCTCCCTCTGTCCTTCTACCTCTGTCGCTCTCCGTTTCGAATCAGGTCAGCAGCAGCACGCCGCCCGTCAACAGTGCCACCACTTTGACCGCTTCGAACCCCACATAGCCGAAGTGAGCACGTGACCGGCCGGACCTGGCGACCGAGGCGTCGGCCAGCACGGCATCGGATCGGCGGGTCAATGCGGGCCGGACGACGACGACCTGGACACCGAGTGCGGCAACGGCCACCAGAAGTGCCGCCGTCGCACCTCCCGGCGCACGGCCCAGCGCCACCGCGGCCAGCACCACCGCGGCCAGCACCACTTCGCAGACGTTCAGCGCGCGGAACACCAGGCGCCCGATGCCCAGGCCCAACTGGACGGTGATCCCGGGGGCACGGAATTTCAGCGGCGCCTCCAAGAAGGAGATGGCCAGCACCATACCCAGCCAGACGAACACCGCCGCGACGGCCAGCCCCAACCAGTGGTTCATCACGTGTTCGGGGTGACTGCCACCGTCGGTTTCGGACTCATCATCGGACCCCTTCTCCATGTCACGGTCGCAACGCAGCTGCAAACATAGCCGTAACCGTCGGGGCCGGACCAGGTATCGGAATCTGCCCGCGGGCCCTCACTGGAGGTCGGCCCCCACACAGTCGGCAGCGGCCAGACCGGACAGGGCGACCATCGGCAAGCCCCCGCCCGGGTGGGCACTTCCCGAGGCGAGGTAGAGCCCGGGCACGCCGGCCACCCGATTAGGCGGACGTTTGAAGGCCGCGAAGCGGTCGTTGCTCGCCGCGCCATAAATGGCCCCACGGCTACCGGGAAAGGCGGCGGCCAGTTCCGTCGGGTTGCGGCGCCAGAGAAACACATCATCGTCCGCCCAAAGGCCGGACTTTCTGATCCGTTGTGTCACCGCGGCTTCCACTGTCGACCAAATCTGGGGCTCCTGAAATTCCGACGGACCCGCGGCAGGTAGAGCGGGGGCGTTGGCCATGACGAAGACCGGCTCGTCATCGGCCCAGCCCGCCCGGCCATGGCAGCGTTCCTGGGCGCAGAGGTAGACCGTCGGCGCCACCGGCGGCCGGTCATGGTCGAAGATATCGGCGAATTCTGCATCGTAATCGTCCGGGAACAGCACCTCATGCGGCATTCGGTCCGCTCGCCGGGCGGCCCGCAGTACACCGTTCCAGGCAGACATCGAGGGTGTCGCCGGGCCGGGCAGGTGCCGCCGGGCCTTCGGCAGCGCACCATCGCGGAGCCAGCCCACGTCGGCGTTTACCACCACCGCCCGGCCATGTCGCCGACCGCCGCTGACCAGCTCGAACCCGACGGCCCGACCGTCTTCGACCAGCACCCGCTCGACGGACGTTCCACATTCGATCACACCGCCCCGCGTCTCGATCGCCTCGACGAGTGCGGACACCAGCGCGAACATCCCGCCCTGCACGCCGTAACCACCGAGGGAAAGCTCCACGTGCGCAATACAATTCAGCGTCGCCGGGGCTTGTCGGGGGTCGCTGCCGTTATAGGTCGCGTAGCGGCGCAGCAGCATCTTCAGGTGCGGCTCCCGGATATGACGATCGATGCCGCCGATCATGGTGTGCAGCGGATCGACGGCCGCCAGCGCCCGCGGCTTCCGCACCGCCAGACCGATCATCGCTGCCCAGGTCGGGGCCGGGCCGAGGACGAAGTTCGGCGCCGCCGCCTCCCAGATCCGCCGGCTGTAGGCCAGGAACGCCGCCAGCTCGGCCTCGGCGGCCGACCCCAGCGCCGACCGGATGTTGGCCAGCGTCTGTTCCGGGTCGTGGGCCACGTCGATCACGCAGCCGTCGGCATAGCGGTAGCGGAAGCCCGGGTCAAGGCGGCGCAGGCCGATGACATCGTCGAGACGCAGTCCGGCGCGGGCGAACAGTCCGGCGAAGACTTCAGGCAGGGTCAGCACACTGGGGCCGGTGTCGACCTGCACTCCAGCCAGTTCGACGACGCCGGCCTTGCCGCCCGGACGCGGACCGGCCTCGATGATCCGCACCGGTAGTCCCCGGGCGCCCAGGGCCAGCGCGGCGGCCAGCCCGCCGATCCCGGCCCCCGCGATCAGCACCTCGCCGGCGCGCTCAGTCGGCATGGGACCTCCGGTTGCGGACGGTCCGGCCGAGCCCGCCGGGGGGTACCAGGGCGGCGAACCCGGGCAACGGGTCCCGGGGGTGGGTGCGCGCGCGGCGCCCGTCAGTCGCCGCCGTGGCGGCGATATCGATGGCGGCCAGGCCGTCCAGCAGGGCGCCCTCGACCGCCGGCAGCAAGGCCTGCCCGCAAACGCTCGGACCCGGGATCGGCGGCCCGAATCCGACGATCGCCGCCGGCCGGGCACGCTCCAGGAACACGTAGTCGATGCTGACGACGATGACGTCGACCGGGCTGCGCGCATGCATGATCCCGATACCGCCCTTGAGGTCCAGCGGCCGCAGGTGGGCCGGACGTTGGCGGCCCTGGGGGAAGATCCACAGGCCGCGGCCAGGCCGGTCCAGCAGGGCCGCCGCGTTGTTCAGACACTCGCGGCTGCGTCCGGGACGGCTGCGATCCAGCGGCAGCGCGCCCACCCAGCCGAGGAACGGCAGCTTGCGCAGGTTCGTCGCGTCCATCACCGCCCAGCCAGTCCCGCCGAGTGCCTCACCGATCACCACCAGCAGCAGAGTGTCCCACCAGGCGACGTGGTTGGAGGCGAAGATCACCGGCCGGTCGGCCATCGCCTCGCGGGCCCGGTCCAGTCCGGCCACCCACAGACCGTCCAGCCCGCGGGAGACCCGGTGCCGGGCGTAGCGGCGGGCGAAGGGGAGGAAACCCGGCCGCCGGGTGTCCCCGGCCAGAGCGAGAGCCCGGCGGTCTGCCGCATCCTGCGGGCCCGGCCCGGCGTTCACACCCTCTCCCGCTCGGCGCGGGCGGCGTAGGAGCGGCCACGCCAACGGATATCACCGCGCCGGCTGCACCGGAAGCTGTCGAGCAGCACACCCATCATCAGCAGTACGGCCACCGGGTGCAGCAGCACACTGAGCGGACTGTGGCCGTAGCGCAGTGCCATGATCAGCCGCAGGGCCAGGTTGGCTCCCACCCCGACCGCGGCGGCGACGGCCAGCCCCCAGGCACCGGACAGCGCGGCGATGGGCAGGACGAGAAACGGCGCGACGAAGATCATCAGGTGCAGCATCAGCACGACGATCAATGCCAGCGGGTGCCCGCCGATACCTTCGTAGAAGTTCTTCGTGAAGCCGCGCCGGAGCGCGGCGCCATCGCCGTACATCCGGCACTCCGCCATCTGATCACCGTCGGCGAAGACCACCCGCTGACCGCCCTGTTTGACCGCGCGGCACAGCGCCATATCGTCCACCAGCGCCGTACGAACCCGGCTCCAGCCGCCGACCGTGGCCAGCGCTGAACGCCGGATCAGCAGCAGCTGGCCGTTGGCGGCCAGCACCCGAGGGTCGCGGACGCGGTGGATCAGCGGCATCGGCAGCCACGCGACATAAGAGAGGTGCAGCAGCGGGATCATCAGCCGCTCCGCGAAGCTGCCGGTGCGTTGGCGGGGCACAGCGGTGACCACCGCGGCGCCGAGCCCGCCGGGAACCCGGTCGGCGGTGCCGAGCAGCGAGAGTAGACGCAGCACGCCGTCGGGACGCAGGGTGACGTCCGCGTCGATGTTGAGCAGCAGCTCGCTGCCGGCGGCGGCGCTCAACCGGTGCAGGGCGTACGGTTTGCCGACCCAGCCCGGTGGCAGGCCGTCACCGCGGATCACCCGCAGTCGGGGCAGCTCGGCCTGCAGCCTGGTGAGCACCTCGCCGGTGCCGTCGGTGGAGCAGTCGTCATAGACGATGATCTCGGTGATCGGACCGCGGGCGTTGTCAGCCGCTCGTACGCAGGCCTCGATATTGGCCGCTTCATCGCGGGCCGGGATCAACACGCTGACCCCACCGGGTGCGGCCAGGACGGCTTCCGGCAGTGCGCGGCCCCGGGTCCAGAACACGGCGTTGAACGCCACTAGCCCGAGGGCCAGCAGCGCGGGCAGGGCCAGCAGGCCGGCCACGATCCGGGCCCACATCGGGGCGGACCCGTCGAGTAAGGCGCCCACCGACAGCTCGGGTGTCATACCCGAACGGCGCCCGACCGGCCGAGCATTCTGGCCCACCGACCATCGCAGTCACCGGAGAACAGCGGCAGCCACATGGAGTTGGGTCCGCCGGCGCGATGGACCCGCATCCGCACCAGCGGTCGCAGCAGGTCCGAATCGACTCGGCCGGGCACCAGGTTCTCTCCCATCCCGTACCCCTGCTGCCCACCACACCGGCCGCGCAGCAGGTAGCGCTGGTAAAACGGCCCGTTATCGAGGACGGCGCTGACCTGCGCCTCGACCGGGCGGCCGTCCGGGTCGGCGAAGGTGACGCTGCTTGGCCACGGCAGCCCCCAGAGATTGCGGCGCAGGCCCGCCTCCCGGAGCCCCGCCTGCTCGCAGACCCGGGAGCTGCCGTCCGCGGCGATCTCGACGACGAGGTCGCGCGGGGGCTCGGCGGGCGCCGACGGGACCAGCCGGTAGAAGATCAGGTCCCGGCCCGGCAGCGCGAGGCGTCCCCACAACCAGCTCCGCATGCCGAGCTCGTGCAGCGGCCGGGTGGCGCTGTTGCGATCGTGGTAAGCCCGACCTTCGACCCGAAGGTCACCCCCGGGGGTCTGCAACTCCAGGCCGCCCCGGCTGGCGGCGACCATCGGCGCCCACACATGGGTGCCCGGCGGGTCGGCGGGCCCGGGCGCGCCCGGCGGGTCGCGGCGCAGTGGACCGGACAGCCACAACCGTCCGGTGGCCCGGCCGCCGGTGGGCAGGGCGAGATCCAGATCGGCCTGCAGTTCGCGGGTCGGACCGTGCCCCGCCGCCGATGGGGTATCGGTCCAGTTGAATGAGCAATCGCCGAGCCGCCAGGATCGGCTGTCCGGGCCCCAGGCGCACTGATCGGGTGCCAGCTCGGACAGCAGGTAGAACCGTTCCCGCCCGCCCTCGTAGACCACCAGGTTGACGCTGGGGCGGTTGACCGGCAGTTGCGGTCGGCCGGCGCGGGATGAGCGTGCGTAGCCCGGCAGGAACGGCAGACCCCAGGACCAGATCAGGGTGGCGCCCCGGCCCCGATCGTCGACCAGGTCGACGTAGAACCAGGTGAAGCCGCCCGGATCATTCAGCACGGCGGGGTCGGGTCCGCAGTCGGCGGAACTCAGCGTGATCAGGAGGCCTCCCGGATCCGGCCCGGGGTGGGCCGGAGACCGGGGAATTGTATCCACCGGTGTCCCGACCGGATACCGTCGGCACGGCACCGTCCCAGCGCGATGATCAGTGCTGCGCCCCGAACTGGCCGGACAACCGGCCGTGACGGTCGGCGGAATCCTGGTTGAGCCCGACGATGTCGGCATATTTGCCCTTGGCGTGATATTTCGTCGCGACCGCGTCCAGAGCCGCGACGGTCGAGGCATCCCAGATATGCGATTCCGACAGATCGATCACCACGAAGTCGGGGTCACCGGCGTAGTCGAACTGGTAGACGAGGTCATTGCTGGAGGCGAAAAACAACTCGCCGCTGACCCGGTAGACGACGTGGTCGACGGTGCCGTCTCCGTCCTCGTCGTACTCTTCGATCTTCTCCACGGTCACCATGTGCGAGACCCGGCGGGCGAAGAGCACCATCGCGGTCAGGCTGCCGACGATCACGCCCGCGGCCAGGTTGTGGCTGGCCACGGTCACCAGGACGGTGGCCATCATGACCAGGGTTTCACTCTTCGGCATGCGCCGCAGGGTGGCCGGCGCGATGCTGTGCCAGTCGACGGTGGCGACCGACACCATGATCATCACCGCGACGAGCGCCGCCATCGGGATCAGTCCGACGACATCACCGAGGCCGACCACCAGCGTGATCAGGAACACCCCGGCCAGGAACGTGGAGATCCGGGTGCGCGCGCCGGAGACTTTGACGTTGATCATGGTCTGGCCGATCATCGCGCAACCGCCCATCCCGCCGAAGAATCCGGTCACCACATTCGCCACACCCTGGCCCCACCCCTCCCGGGTCTTGTCGGAATGGGTATCGGTGATGTCGTCGACGAGTTTGGCGGTCATCAGCGATTCGAGCAGCCCCACCAGCGCCATGGCCAGCGCGTACGGCGCGATGATCGACAGCGTGCCCAGGGTCAACGGCACGTCGGGAATGAACAGGCCCGGCAGGCTCGAGGGAAGTTCCCCCTGATCACCGACGGTGGGCACGTCCACACCGAAAATCACGGCCACGACCGTGAGCACGACGATGGCCACCAGTGGGGCCGGCACCGCGGCGGTGACCTTGGGCAGCAGCACCATGATCAGCAGGCCGGCCGCGACGAACGGATAGACCAGCCCGGGCACGCCCAGCAGGTGCGGCAGTTGGGACATGAAGATCAGCACCGCCAGCGCGTTGACGAAGCCCACCATCACGCTGCGCG
>CAZGPT010000112.1:0-10436 GCA_964527015.1 uncultured Mycobacterium sp.
GCTCGGCATTGTTCCCGCCGATCTGCGTGTGCCGTTCGACCCGCGCGAGGTGATCTCACGGATCGCGGACGGCTCCGATTTCGACGAGTTCAAACCGCTCTACGGCGCATCGCTAGTTACCGGCTGGGCGGACGTGTACGGGCATCCGATCGGCATCCTCGCAAATGCCCGCGGGGTGCTGTTCTCCGAAGAGTCACAGAAAGCCACCCAGTTCATCCAGCTCGCCAACCAGTCGAACACTCCGCTGCTGTTCCTGCACAACACGACCGGCTACATGGTGGGCAAGGCCTACGAGGAAGCCGGGATGATCAAACACGGCGCGATGATGATCAACGCCGTGTCCAACTCCACCGTGCCGCATATCTCGCTGCTGATCGGCTCCTCCTACGGGGCCGGCCATTACGGAATGTGCGGCCGCGCCTACGACCCGCGATTCCTGTTCGCTTGGCCCAGCGCCAAGTCCGCGGTCATGGGTGGGGCGCAGCTGGCCGGGGTGCTGTCGATCGTCAGCAGGGCGGCGACCGAGGCGCGCGGCCAGCAGGTCAACGAGGACGCCGACGCCGCGTTGCGTGCGGCGGTGGAAGCCCAGATCGAGGCGGAATCGCTGCCGATGTTCCTGTCCGGCAGGCTTTACGACGACGGGGTGATCGACCCGCGCGATACACGTACGGTGCTGGGGATATGCCTCTCAGCCATCGCGAACGGTCCGATCGAGGGGACGTCGAAGTTCGGCGTCTTCCGGATGTGAGCGATGAGCGCTCGCGCGAAGAGCAGAAGGTCCCGATGAGCGCTCGCGCGAAGAGCAGAAGGTACAGCCGATGATCACAAGAGTCATGGTCGCCAACCGGGGCGAGATCGCCCGCCGGGTCTTCGCCACCTGCCGACGTCTGGGCATCGGCACCGTTGCGGTCTACACCGACTCGGACGCCGGCTCGGTACACGCCGCCGAGGCCGATTCCCGGGTGCGGATCGACAGCTACCTCGATGCCGGAGCACTGCTCGCCGCTGCCCGCGGTTCCGGGGCCGACGCGGTCCACCCGGGTTACGGATTCCTTTCGGAGAATGCGCGTTTCGCGCGCGCGGTTACCGAGGCAGGGCTCAAATGGATCGGCCCACCGCCGGCGGCGGTCGAGTCGATGGGTTCCAAGATCGCGGCCAAGAAGATGATGGCGGCCGCCGGGGTACCGGTGCTCGCCGAACTCGACCCCGACACCATCACCTCAGAACACTTGCCGGTTCTGGTCAAGGCGTCAGCAGGTGGTGGCGGACGGGGGATGCGGGTGGTGGATTCCCTGAACCACCTCGCCGAGCAGGTACGCGGGGCTCGACGGGAGGCGCACTCCGCCTTCGGCGACGCGACGGTGTTCTGTGAGCGTTATCTGCCCGGCGGCCGTCATATCGAGGTCCAGATCATGGCCGATACGAACGGCACGGTCTGGGCGCTGGGCGAACGGGAGTGTTCGATTCAGCGCCGCCACCAGAAGATCATCGAGGAGGCGCCTTCGCCGCTGGTACAACGAATTCCGGCCATGCGGGAACGTCTGTTCGAGGCCGCCAGACTGGCGGCGACCGCAATCGGGTACACCGGTGCGGGCACGGTGGAGTTCCTGGCCGACCCCTCAGACGGCGGTGCCGGCGAGTTCTTCTTCCTGGAGATGAACACCCGCCTGCAGGTGGAGCATCCGGTCACCGAACTCACCACCGGCACTGATCTGGTCGAACTGCAGTTGACAGTGGCTGACGGCGAACCGCTACCGCCCGAGCCACCCCCCACCGTCGGTCACTCGATCGAGGCCCGGCTCTACGCCGAGGATCCGGCCCGCGACTGGCAGCCCCAGGCTGGATCGATATACCGCTTCGAGGTACCCGGTGCCGCAACACAATTCGGACCCCTCGCCAAGACCGGGATTCGCCTGGATTCCGGTATCGCCGACGGCTCGGTGGTCTCGATCCACTACGACCCGATGCTGGCCAAGGTGATCTCCTACGCGCCGAACCGGAAGCGCGCGGCGCAGGTGCTGGCCGACGCGCTGACCCGAACCCGGCTGCATGGTCCGCGAACGAATCGCGATCTTCTGGTCAACGTGCTGCGGCATCCGGCGTTCCTGGCCGGTGCCACTGATACCGCCTTCTTCGAGACCCATGGTCTCGAGAAATTGTCCGCCCTCCTGGCGGACGGGGCACAGGTGCGACTCTGCGCGATCGCCGCCGCCCTGGCCGACGCCGCCCGCAACCGTGCGACTGCGACTGTCATGTCCGGCGTCCCGAGCGGATGGCGCAACGTCGTCTCCGGCGAGCAGCACAAGACGTTCCGCGCCGGTGACGGAACCGAGCACCGGGTTCGCTACCGATTCTCCCGGGCCGGGCTGATCCTGCCCGACGATATCGACGTCAAGCTGATATCGGCCGAACCCGAACAGGTCGTTCTGGCCTGTGACGTCGAGGGAGCCGTCGTGGCCACCGCATTCTCGGTGTCCGGTTACGGCGAACGGGTATTCGTCGACTGCCACTACGGCACAGTGGCGCTCGTCGCAGTACCGCGGTTCCCCGAGCCCGGCTCGGTCGTCAAGAAAGGCTCGCTGCTGGCGCCGATGCCCGGGGCGGTGATCCGCCTTGGTGCCGACCTGGGCGATAACGTCGCCGCCGGGCAGCCGTTGATCTGGCTCGAGGCGATGAAGATGGAGCACACCATCACCGCACCGGTCACCGGCCTGCTCAGCCAACTGGAGGTCACCATCGGCCAGCAGGTCGATGTGGGTGCTGTCCTGGCCCGGGTCGAAGCCACGGGCGAAGACTCCGCCGGAAAAACCGACAAGCCTTAGAAACACCGACGCCCAGGAGGCAGCATGCCCGACACCCGGCCCGACACCCGGCCCGACACCGGCTTCATTGAGAGCCCGGAACGACAGGCGCTGCGTAAATCCGTCGGCGCACTGGCCGCCAACTACGGCCCCGAGTACTACCTGGAGCGGGCCCGGGCCGGGGGGCATACCGGCGAACTGTGGACCGAGGCCGGCCAGCTCGGCTTCATCGGAGTGAACCTGCCCGAGGAGTACGGCGGCGGTGGAGCCGGTATGTACGAGCTGGCGTTGGTGATGGAGGAGCTCTCCGCCGGGGGCTGCCCGCTGTTGATGCTGGTGGTGTCCCCGGCCATCAACGGCACCATCATTTCCCAGTTCGGCACCGAGGAGCAGCGGGCACGCTGGGTGCCCGGAATCGCCGATGGTTCCATCACCATGGCGTTCGCCATCACCGAGCCGGACGCCGGCTCCAACTCGCACCGGATCACCACCACCGCGCGCCGCGACGGTGGCGACTGGATCCTGTCCGGGCAGAAGGTGTGGATTTCCGGGGTGGACCAATCCCAAGCGGTGCTGGTGGTCGGCCGCACCGAGGATGCGAAGACCGGCAGTCTGCGGCCCGCGCTGTTCGTCGTGCCCACCGACAGCCCCGGATTCACGTTTACCCGGATTCCGATGGACCTGACCATGCCGGAGAGCCAGTTCCAGGTGTTCATTGACGAGGTTCGACTCCCGGCCGACGCCTTGGTGGGCGCCGAGGACGCGGCCATCGCCCAGTTGTTCGCCGGACTGAATCCGGAGCGGATCATGGGCGCGGCCAGCGCGGTCGGGATGGGACGGTTGGCCCTGGAAAAGGCCTGCCAGTACGTTAAGACCCGGCAGGTTTGGAAGACACCGATCGGCGCGCATCAGGGCATCGCCCATCCGCTCGCACAGAATCACATCGAATTGGAGCTGGCCAAGCTGATGATGCAGAAGGCCGCCGCGCTGTACGACGCGGGAGACGACACGGGTGCCGCCGAGGCGGCGAATATGGCCAAGTACGCCGCCGGCGAGGCTTCCAGTCGTGCAGTGGACCAGGCCGTACAGTCCCACGGCGGCAATGGGCTCTCTCAGGAGTACGGCATCGCTGCGATGCTGACCGCGTCCCGACTGGGCCGGATCGCCCCGGTGAGCCGGGAGATGGTGCTCAACTTCATCGCCCAGACCTCGCTCGGCCTGCCGAGATCGTACTGATGGACCAGTTGGTCGGATACGAATCCGATGGCCGGGTGGCCCGGCTGACGCTGGACTCCCAGCACAACCGCAACGCGCTTTCCACTGCACTGGTGAGCCAGTTGCGCGAAGGGCTGCAACGGGCTGCCGAGGATTCCGAAATCCGCGCGATAGTGCTTGCGCACACCGGGAACACGTTCTGCGCGGGTGCGGACCTGTCCGAGGCGACGGGCGGCGATCCGCAACAAGCCGCTCTCGGTCGCAGCCGGGAATTAGCGGCGTTGCTCAGGGCGATCGTCGAGTGCCGGCGGCCGGTGATCGCGGCCGTCAACGGCCACGTTCGGGCGGGCGGCATGGGTCTGGTCGGCGCCTGCGATATCGCAGTCGCCGGTCCGGACAGCACTTTCGCGCTGACTGAGGCCCGCATCGGGGTGGCCCCGGCGATCATCTCGCTAACCTTGCTGCCCAAGCTGGACCCGCGCGCGGCGGCCCGGTACTACCTGACCGGCGAGACGTTTCGCGCCGGACATGCCGCCGAGATCGGCCTGATCACGGTGGCCGCGGACGATATCGACATTGCGGTACAGGAGATCACCGCCAATCTGGCGAAGGCCTCCCCGCAAGGGCTGACAGCGTCGAAGGCGCTGACCACCGCTGCCGTGCTCGCCGGATTCGACCACTCCGCCGAGCGTCTCGCCGAGGAATCGGCCCGATTGTTCGTCTCCGATGAGGCCCGCGAGGGCATGCTCGCGTTCCTGGAGAAACGGCCGCCGCGCTGGGTCGGTTAACCTCCCCGCGGATCAGCCGTATCGGGCTTTATCGGCCCTTCATGGTTGAACCGGTACCCAGTGCCGTATAACACCCGGATTACGGTTACCCACCGCGCATCCTGAGACGCGCCACGGGGTCGTAAGCTGGTCTTCGACCATGAACAACCCCTCACCCCGAGAAGCTTCATCGCTGGCCTCCGACGACGACCGCATTCAGGTCGCGCAGTTGCTGTCCGAGGCCGCCTCGCACGACCGGCTGAGTCTCGATGAGTACGAGGCCAGGCTATCCAAGGCCTACTCAGCGAAGAGCTACGACGAACTCGCGCGGCTCACCTATGACCTCCCCGAGGCGATGGAGTACCGGCGCGGCAAGGGTCGGCCGGCGCCGTCCACCATGCTGCTGGCCATCCTCAGTGGCTTCGAACGAAGGGGGCGCTGGTACGTACCGGGCCGGATGACGACGTTCACATTGTTCGGCGGCGGCACAGTTGATCTTCGCTACGCCGACTTCACTTCGGCTGACGTGGAGATTCACGCGTACTCGATTCTCGGCGGCCAGACCATCCTGCTGCCGCCGGAGGTCAACGTCGAGATCGAGGGCCATGGCGTGATGGGTGGTTTCGATCGGGAAGCGCAGGGTGCGGGCAACCCGGGCGCGCCGAGGGTGAAAATCAAGGGGTTCTCCCTGTGGGGCGGCGTGGGTATCAAACGCCGCAAACGCACCGCCAGCGGTTTGGATTGACGGCCGCCCGGCCTGCGCCCCGGGACAACTGAGCGGGTTAACGACGTCGTCCCCCTCCGGTCAGGAAGGGGTACGGCATCGTTGGACTCCCGCCTAGTCGGCGCTGGCCTTCGAGCCCGTATCGGACGAGCCCGTGCCGGATGAGCTCTTGTCAGATGAGCTCTTGTCAGATGAGCTCTTGTCAGGTGAGCTCTTGCCCGCCGCAGCGGCGCCGGGGGCGCTTACTTTCGCGGTCTTCGACCCACCGACCGCGGAAGTGATCGACTTGGCGGCCCTTTCCATTGCGCCACGAACCGCGCGGCGCGGAGCCTTGGTCGGGGCGCTGGCCGGCGCGCTGTCGGCGACATCGACTGCCTGAATGCCGGTCGTGGGGTCAGCCGCCTCAGCGGGCGGATCGACCGGCGTGATGTCCACCGGCGTGATGCCGGTTGCCGCCTCAACCGGGGCAACCTCGGCCACCGGTTCCACCGGAGCAACTTCGGTAACCGTCTCCACCGGGGCAACCTCGGCCACTGCCTCCACCGGGGCAACCTCGGCCACTGCCTCCACCGGAGCCGTCTCCACCGAGGCGGCCACCGCTTCGGCACCAGCGACATCGCTGTCGGCCGCCTCCGTCCCGACCGGTGCGGACCCCTCGGCCTCCCCGGCCGCCGGCACCGCGTCAGCCGACACGGACTCCACCCGCGACACCGCCGCCGGTGCCGCCACCGCTGCGCTCGCCAGCGTTGAGGCTGCCGCGTCGTTGACCGGCGGGCCGTACGGCGGGAAGGGGTTGCCGCCGGTCAGCACCACGTCAATCGCGTACCGCAGCACACCCGACAGGCCGGCAAAGTAGCCCCAGTCGCCGAAGGTCGGATCGGAGGTGTTCGGACCCAGGGCGGCCTGAATGGCACCGTAGATGTAGGGGCCCAGGAACGGGACATTGTCGAGCGCCAGTTTCGAGACCAGATCCAGCGTCTGGATCAAGGTCACCGATACGTTGTCCAGCCCCAGAAAAGCGCGCCCGATCAGAGTGGCGACGGCCGGGTCGTACAACGGGCTCGCAGGATCCCCGAACGGCTGGGTGACCAGATACTGCGCACCCGACCCGGCCCCGGCCTCGAAGAAATAGTTGATCGACGAGATGCTCCACGGCGGGGTCGTGTACGGGTTGAAGTCGGGCTTGTCGGGATCGGGCTGGTAGGGCTTGGCGGGGTCCTGCAAGATCCCGTTCACGTTGTCGATCCCGGCGCCGTTGCCGTTGATCAGCGCGTCCAGAGCCAAGTAAGCCAGACCCGAAGGTCCGTTCACCTGGCAGTTGAAGTCGCAGTTCGTGAAGGGACTGATGAACGCGGCGGCCCAGTCCAGTTCCAACGGCTGGTTCGGGCTGATCGCGAAGCCCCAGCCCCCGAAAAGCACGTTGTTCCAGTCTTCCGGCGTGATCGACAGCAGGTCGGAGAACGTCGTCAGCTGCACCTGAGCCGCCGACAGCGCGGTAGGCGTCGGAGCGGAAACGGTTGGCGCGACCTCCGCGGTCGACATCGCGACCACAGCGGCGCTGGCGAGCGCCGCTGCCGAAATGAGGGGCTTGGTACGAGTAGCCATGATCCCTGTTTCCTTCAGTTCCTGCCCACCGCCCCGGTGGGCTAATCCTTTGCTGAGCTCTACCTGAGATAACCCTGTTGATTTTACGGACAGGTTTGCCATCCGGCAAATCTCACTGACACGGCAGACGTCCCGCCCTTCCAGCTGGCCGCGCCTGGCCCCCGGGCGAACGGGCAATTCGGCACCCGCGAGACATTGTTTGCTAGATTCATCAGGTTCCACTCGGGATATTTTCATTTGTTTCTCAGGTTTTGCCGACTCGCGCGGACTTTGCCAGTAACCATTATTCGCTTACGGCGAAAAGCCGCGGCATGACCCGAAGCATTAGCTTTCAGCAAACATGGCCCAATGCGCCACTTGAGACGAACCTGGGTAACCGTTTTATAACGCCCCGATGAGCAATGACCGGACCTCCGCACGCCTACGGTTTCGATCGATGCCCGCGATACCCCTGACCTGCGGCCGGGGCCGTGGGCTCAGTCCCAGCGGCCGGCGGCGTCGTCTGCCGTCGAACCGTCAGACCCGGATCGGACCGGACCGGACCATGCGGCGCGATCCGAAGTTTGCTCTCCGGCACCGCGGCCACTCATGGTCGGCTCACCGCCGGCGGCGCCGCGACCGCAGATAGTCCCCCACCACCGCCGCACCCAGCCCGTCGAGATCGGGAACCACCACGCGACCCTGCACCCGGCGGGCGACCTGATCGATGAACTGCGCGAGGCCCGGATCGTTGCCGAGCCGGAAGATGGTCAGCTGCACTCCAAGTCGGGCGACCTCGTCGAGGGCGCGCACGGTGTGGGCGATGGTGCGCGGGTGCGGCGGGTAGTCGAAGAAGACCTGGGCGCCACGGCCGGCGAGGTCCTCCAGATGCGCCGTCGGTTCACCGTCGGTGACGATCAGCACGACCGGCTGGGCATTGGGGTGGCGGCGCAGGTGCCGGCCGGCCAGCGTCAGTGCGTGGTGCAGGTTGGTGCCCTGCTCGTAGACGCCGTCCAGTCCGGCGAGCTCGGCCGCGCTCACCGTACGGGCATACCGGCCGAATGCGATGATCTGCAGCGCGTCGGACCGGAACCTGGTGCTCACCAGGTGGTTCAGCGCCAGGGCTGTACGTTTCATCGGCAGCCAGCGGTTCTCCATGACCATCGAGAACGACGTATCCACCAGCAGCGCCACCGCCGCCTGGGTGCGGGTCTCGGTCTCGGAGATCTCGACATCCTCGACGGCGAACCGGATGCGGCCGTCGGCATCATCCGAGCCGGCCCGGCGCAGCACCGCGTTGGTGCCCGCGGTGCGGAGCACCGCATTGACCACAGTTCGGGTTACGTTCCACGGCTCGGTGTCACCGAAGGCCCACCGCCGGGTGGCACCGGTGAGTTCGCCGGCCGCTCCGGCCCGGCGGGTCTCGCGCTCACCGTTCCTGCCGGAGAGCTGTTGGGCCACATCTCTAAGCGCCGCCCGACCCAGCTGGCGCATGGCTTTCGGGGACAGTCGCCACTGCCCGTCGGCACCGCGGTCCAGGAATCCCTGGTTCATCAGCGCACGCTCCAGCTCGGCAAGAGTGCGGGCGTCGACTGCGGCTTCGTCACCGAGTTGTCGGGCCAGGGCGTCCAGATCGACGTCGTCCATGGTGGCCCCGGCATAGCCCTGCGACAGCTGTTCGGCGAGCTGCTCGAGTTCACCGATATCGGCCAGCGCCTGAGCACCCTGGCCCATGCCCAGCGGGTTGTCTCCGGAGAACTCCGATGACCCTGTCCAGTCCTCGCCGGGGCGGGCGGCTTGCAGGTGGGCATCCAGACGGCTCAGGGCGTTCATCAGCTGGGGCGAGCCGAAAGCCTGCTGCGCCAACGCATCCAGCTCCGCGCGCTGCTCATCGGAGAGGCTGTTGCGGAAACGCTGCGCGGCGGCGGCCCGCTTGGCCAGCGAGTCGAGCAACTCCTCGACGTTTCCGGGGTTCTCGGGGAAGTGCCGGCCGTGCTTGGCCATGAAGTTCTCGAAGTCCTGGCTGGTGTCCTTACCGGCGGCATGTTTGTCCAGCAGATCGTTGAGGTCCTCGAGCATCTCGTTGACAGCCTGGCGATCCTCATCGGAGGCGTTCTCCAGGGCCTGCTTCATCCCGGCGAAACGCTGATCGAGGATCTCCCGGCCCAGCAGATCCTTGATCTGCTCGTAACTCTGTCTGGCCTCGGTGCTGCGCCAGTTGTAGTCGCCCAGTTCCTGCACCGCCTTGGCCGGCGAGGGCGACAGCGACTCAATCTGCATTTCGGCGAAACGCGCGTCGTCATCGAGCGCCCTGGCCAGCTCCTTGCGCTCGGCCAGCACCGCCTCGTCGAGCAGTCTCTTGATCTCCTGCAGGGTGCCGTCAAGATTGTTACGCGTCAGCAATTCCCGGCGGCGGCGGTTGGCCTCGGCGGCCAACCGATCGGCACCCTTGACGTCTCCGGTTCCCCGCCGCAGCAGTTCGGCCAGGGCACGACGCGGCGAGGTGCCCGCCATGACATCCTCGCCGATCTGTTCAAGCGCCTCGCGCAGGTCCACCGGCGGCGCCAGCGGATCGGGGCCCCCCGTGTAGGCCGAGTACCGGGCGTCATGCCCGTGCCCGCGCACGCGTTCAGCCATAGACCGTTTCACCGTCGCCGGTGGTCTTGTCGATCTTCTTGGCCAGGTACAACCCCTCCAGGGCCAGCTCCAGCGCGGCCGCCCGCTCTCCCCCGGTCCGGGCCGCCAGCCGGTCGGCGATGGTGTCGATCACCGGGAGATCGGGCAGTGCGGCCAGTACGCTTTTGGCCGACACCTGTTCGCCCGTCGTCACCGTCGAGTCCGCGACTGCCGCCACCAGCGGTGCGACGTCGATGCCGCCGAGCACCTTCTGCGCGGTGTCGGCGGTGGCTCGGCGCAGAAGATGCTCGAGCACCGCTAGTTCGCGTCCCTCCTCGCCGGACTCGAACTCCAGTTTGCCGCGAAGCACGTCGATCACCGTGCTGAGGTCCACCACCCGGGCCACCGATTCGTCCTCGCCGAGCACGGCACTACGGTGCCGCGCGGAGGCCGCCACCGTCTCGGCGGCCGCGATAGCGAACCGCGCCGACACCCCGGAACGCTGGTCGACCGAGTGTGACTCGCGAAGATAGCGGGCGAACCGCGCGATGATCTGCAGCAGATGTGACGGCACTTCGGCGGTGAGGTGCGCCTCCTGGCTGATGACGCCCACTTCGGCGTCGAGATCCCTCGGGTAGTGGGTGCGGACCTCGGCGCCGAATCGGTCTTTGAGGGGGGTGATGATCCGGCCGCGGTTGGTGTAGTCCTCCGGGTTGGCGCTGGCGACGA
>CAZGPT010000113.1:0-2615 GCA_964527015.1 uncultured Mycobacterium sp.
TGTTCGATCCGGGTGCGGGCGTAGGCCTGCTGCTCGGTGATGGTGAGCTGGCCGCGATGGCTGCCGATGAAGGTGCCGATCCAGGACAGGGCGGTGGTCAACCGGGCTTTGAAGCCCACCAGGTAAATCAGGTGGAGGAACAGCCAGGCCAGCCAGGCGATGAAACCACCGAACTCCACCGGACCCACTTTGGCAACCGCCGAGTAGCGCGACACGGTGGCCATCGAGCCCTTGTCGAAATACTGGAACGGCTCCCGCGCGGCAGGGTCGGCACCCTTGAGCTCGGCCTTGATCAGCTTGGCGGCGTACTGAGCGCCCTGGATCGCGCCCTGCGCCTGTCCGGGAACCCCGTCGACTGCGGCCATGTCGCCGACCACGAAGACGTTCGGATGTCCCGGGACGGTCAGGTCGGGAAGCACCTTGACGCGGCCGGCCCGGTCGATCTCGGCGCCCGACTGGGCGGCGATGATGCCGCCCAGCGGGCTGGCCGACACCCCGGCCGACCAGACCTTGGTCTGGCACTCGATCCGCTGGGTACTCCCGTCTTTGTACTTGACGTTGATCCCGTTGCGGTCGACGTTGGTCACCATCGCGCCGAGCTGAATCTCCACGCCCAGCTTCTCCAGCCGAGCGGCGGCTTTCTTGCCCAGCTTCTCGCCCATCGGGGGCAGCACCGCGGGCGCGGCGTCAAGCAGGATGACCCTGGCCTTGGTGGGGTCGATATGGCGGAAGGAGCCGTCGAGGGTGTGGTCGGCCAGCTCGGCGATCTGACCGGCCATCTCCACCCCGGTCGGGCCGGCGCCGACCACGACGAACGTCAGAAGTTTCGCCCGGCGCTCCGGGTCGCTGGACCGCTCGGCCTGCTCGAAGGCACCCAGGATACGGCCCCGCAACTCCAGGGCGTCGTCGATGGTCTTCATCCCCGGTGCCCACTCGGCGAAATGATCGTTGCCGAAGTAGGACTGACCGGCACCCGCGGCGACGATCAAGGAGTCGTAGGGGGTGCGGTAGGTGTGACCGAGCAGGACCGAGTCGATGGTCCGTCGCTCCAGGTCGACATCGGTGACCTCACCGAGCAGCACCTGACAGTTCTTGTTCTTACGAAGGACCACCCGCGTAAGCGGGGCGATCTCGCCCTCGGAGATGATTCCGGTCGCCACCTGGTAGAGCAGCGGCTGGAAAAGATGATGGGTGGTCTTGGCGATCATCTTGATGTCAACATCGGCCCGCTTGAGCTTCTTCGCCGCCGTGAGGCCGCCGAATCCCGAGCCGACTATGACGACCTTGTGCCGGTCCGACGGAGTTGCGCCAGGATGGGACATCTTCGCTCCTGAGATAGCCGGGTCGGGAAGGTGTGCACGCCGACGGTGCGGACGCCGACGGATACTACGGTAGCGGTCCGCGCCGGTCGGGTCATGCGGTGAGTGCCGCACGCAGGCTGTGACCGAGATTCGCGATCGAGCCCGGTAGGTAACTGGGCAGGTTCACGATCACCCCGTCGATGCCCACGTTTAGCACTTCGGTGCGGACCACATCGGCGATCCGCTCCGGGCTCCCGGCCACGATCCGACCCCGCATCGCCTCGGGAAACATGTCATCGGTCAGCTTGGGGTCGGGGAGCACGGTGAGCAGCATGCTGGTTTCCAGCGTGGCCGGGTCGCGATCGACCTCCTCGCACCGGCGGGCCAGGGCTGCGACTTTGCCCGGCAGTTCGGGTAGCGCCGCGATCATGTTGAGGTGGTCGAAGTAACGGGCAGCCAGGCCAAAGGTCTTCTTTTCGCCGCTCCCGCCGATCATCAGCGGGATGCGGTCGCGGAAACGCGGCACCGCCACGGCGTCCTCGGTGCGGTAGAACGTGCCCGAGAAGGTGACCCGCCGACCCCGGATCATCGGCAGGATGACCTGCAGGGCCTCATCGAGTTTGGCGAACCGTTCGGTGAAAGTTCCGAATTCGAAGCCAAGCTGGGTGTGCTCGAGTTCGAACCAGCCGGTGCCGATGCCCAGCACCGCGCGGCCCTGGCTGATCACATCGAGGGTGGTGATGATCTTGGCCAGCAGGGCCGGGTTGCGGTAGGTATTGCCGGTGACCAGGGTGCCGAGCAAGACCTTTTCCGTCGCGGTCGCGAGCGCTCCCAGCGCCGTGTACGCCTCCAGCATCGGCTGGTCCGGAGAACCCAGCATGGGCAGTTGGTAGAAGTGGTCCATCAGGAACACCGAATCGAACCCGGCCGCTTCGGCCTCCTGAGCCTGAGCGAGGACGGTGGGAAACAACTCCGCGACGGGGGTGCCGTAAGAGAAGTTGGGGATTTGCAGGCCCAGCCGAATGGTCACCTCCCGACCGTATCGGGACGGGGTCGTCCGGCGCTGAATTGGCAGGCGGACACGGCCGACCGCACACTTGCGTCCCGGGGGTAACGCGGTAGTTTTGCGGCATGACGCTCTCCTCACGACGGTATGGCCGGTGGAAAGCCGTGGCTGTGACCGTTGTCGCGGGTCTCAGCACCGTGACGATCGCTGTGCCGAACGCGGCGCTGGCCGATCCGGAGCCACCGCCACCCCCACCGCCTGCCGACGCCCCGGCCGACCCCGCCGCGCCGCCGCCGGCCGACGCCCCG
>CAZGPT010000113.1:2715-10425 GCA_964527015.1 uncultured Mycobacterium sp.
ACCGCCTGCCGACGCCCCGGCCGACCCCGCCGCGCCGCCGCCGGCCGACGCCCCGCCGCCGGCCGACCCGAATGCGCCTCCGCCTCCGGAGGACCCCAACGCGCCGCCGCCTCCGCCGGCGCCGGCCGACGCCCCGCCGCCGGCCGACCCGAATGCGCCTCCGCCTCCGGAGGACCCCAACGCGCCGCCGCCTCCGCCGGCAGATCCGAATGCGCCTCCTGCGCCGGAGGATCCGAACGCACCGCCACCGGGGCCGGAACCCGGCAGGGTGGAGAACGCCGCCGGTGGTTTCAGCTATGTGCTTCCCGCAGGCTGGGAGGTCGCGGACGCCTCACGGCTCAGCTACGGCCAGGCTCTGCTGCTCAAAGAGACGGGCCCCGTAGCGCTGCCGGGGCAGGCTGCGCCGACAGCAAACGACACCAGCATTCTGCTGGGCCGACTGGATCTGAAACTCTTCGCAGGCGCGGAACCGGATAACGGTAAGGCCGCGGTTCGGCTGGCTTCGGACATGGGCGAGTTCTTCATGCCGTTCGCCGGCACCCGGATCAACCAGCAGACCAGCCCGCTACAGGCGGGTGACCTATCGGGTTCAGCGTCGTCCTATGACGTCAAGTTCACCGATACGGCCAAACCCAATGGCCAGATATGGGCCGGCGTCGTCGGAACTGCGGGCGAACAACGCAGCCAGTCGGGCGATCGATGGTTCGTCGTCTGGCTGGGAACCGCCAAGGATCCCATCGATACCGCTGCCGCCACGGCCTTGACCGAGTCGATCAGGCCATACACGCCGCCTCCACCGCCTCCGGCGCCGGTACCGGACCCCAACGCGCCGGCGGTTCTACCTCCACCGGGCAATCGGGTCGGCATTCCGATCCCGGTGGAGACCCCGGTCCCGGAGATGATGCCGGCGGGTTGATCGGTTCGCAGCCGGATCGTGTCCTATCGGCCGGGCCCACCGTTACCGTTGCGGGGTATACCCAAGGACACGGCCGGTGGCCATACTGGCCGAACCACTGAGGAGGTCCGGATGAACAGCATTGCGGCAACCGAGTTTCTGGCCCGTTCGAGCACGCTGACCAACGTCGGCTGGATCAGCTACATCATCATCGGTGCCCTGGCCGGGTGGATCGCCGGCAAGATCGTCAAGGGCGGCGGATCAGGTCTGCTGAAAAACATCGTGATCGGCGTGGCCGGCGCACTCATCGGTGGCTTTCTGCTGAGCTTCCTCGTCGACACCGCGGCGGGCGGCTGGTGGTTCACCCTGTTCACGGCCATTTTGGGTTCGGTGTTACTGCTCTGGATCACTGAAAAAATCAGCGCCAAGTCCTGACTCGGTCCTGACTGGCCCCAATTTCGGCCGCGGATCGATCCCCGATCCGGGCGGAGTACGGCCGAGGTGTCAGGACAGATGCCAGACCAGGGCGGCAGCCAGCGCGCCCAACCCGTTCAGCGACCAATGCAGCGCGATGGGTGCCAGCAGGCTTCCGCTGCGGCGGCGCAACCAGGTGAACACGAATCCGGCGGCCGCGGTGGCCAGCACCGCGCCAACCACGCCGGCCAGCATGCCGAAAACGCCGCCGCCCAGCACCTGGGTGAACCCGACGTTGCCGCTCGTCAGTCCAAACGAACTGGCGATATGCCACAGGCCGAACAGCAGCGATCCCGCGGCAGTGACTCCTCGCCATCCCCACGCCCGGTCCATGGCGCCGTGCAGGACCCCGCGGAAGGCCAGTTCCTCGGGGATCACGGTCTGCAACGGAATGATGATCATTGACGCGAGTAACGCCCCGGAGAGGGTGGCGTAGCGGTCGTTGAGGAACATCGGGCGGGTCCACGGGAGCAGCGCGCCAACCGCCACGACCGCGAGGACGAGCGCTACCGCGGCCAGGGCGTAGCGGGCACCGGACCTCCAGTGCTCGCGTCCAAGTCCAAGCTCAGTCCAGCCCAGCCCCCGCGCACGTACCAGTAGTAGCAGGCCGAGGGCCGCGACCGGGACCATCATGACCCCGACCCATGTAACGGTGAAGTGCGCTACCAGGTTGGTGATCGCCAGCACCACCACGACAACACCGATGTCGACGTAGACACGCAGATGATGCAACGCGGCCAATTGAGCCAGCAGAGGGTGGGGATGCGCGACCGCGGCGCTCTGATCACACATTTCGTCGATGATACGCGCGCCAACAGCACCGGAGCGGCACAGTGTCAGGTGTCACCATCGCGGTTCGGTGAGGGCACGATCACGGATTGCGGGTCATTGACCCGGTTCATCGCACCCGACGTTAAGCTCGCGCCAAACCAGGGCCAGACGAGGTAGGAGGATCCCGGTTGAACGGAATCGACCGCGGCGAGCCCCTGCTGGACTCGGTGCGAGTCCTAGACCTCGGCGGCGACCTCGGCGGCGACCTCGGTGGCGACCTCGGCGGAGGTGAAACCGATACCGTCACCCGACTGCTCGCTGATCTGGGCGCCGATGTGCTCAAGATCGAACCCCCCGGCGGTAGCCCCGCCCGGATGACGCCGCCGACGCTGGGCGGGGTCAGCATTCCGTTCGCGCTGCACAATGCGAATAAGCGCGCGGTGGTTCTCGATCCTGCGGACGCGACGGACCGCGGCCGGTTTCTGGAATTGGCGGGCGGGGCGGATATCGTCGTCGACGGCGCGGGCCGTGCGGCCGGGTATGGGGCCACGTGCGAGGAACTTGCTGGCCGGTTCCCGCAACTGGTGACGATGGAGGTGACCGATTTCGGCTTACGCGGACCGCGGGCCGGCTGGCGCGCCACCGATCCGGTGCTCTATGCCATGTCGACCGCGCTGTCGCGATCCGGACCGATGACGGGCACCCCGGTGCTGCCGCCGGACGGCATCGCCTCGGCCACCGCCGCAGTGCAGGCCGCGTGGGCGGTACTGGTGGCGTACTTCAACCGACTGCGCTGCGGCGTGGGTGACTTCATCGACTTCGCCCGATTCGACGCCGTCGTACTCGCGCTTGATGCGCCGTTCGGAACTCAGGGCCAGGCGGCGACCGCTCGAAACAAGGGCGAGCGGTGGCGTGGCCGGCCGAAAAATCAGGATCTCTACCCGATTTTCGCCTGTCGCGACGGCTATGTTCGGATCTGTGTGTTGTCGCCTCGACAGTGGCACGGTTTGCGAGCGTGGCTGGGGGACCCGGCCGAGTTCTCCGACCCGCACTTCGACACCATTGCCGCTCGGGTGCAGGCCTTCGGCGAACTCGGCAGTTTGATCGCGGGGCTGTTCGCGGAGCAGACGATGGACCAGCTGGTTGCCGAGGGGCAGTCCCACGGGGTCCCGATTGCGGCCGTGCTGACGCCGTCGGCGGCGCTGGAATCCGAGCATCTCGGCTCGGTGGGAGCACTGGCCGAGGCCGAGCTCGCACCCGGTGTCAACGTCCGCGTCCCGGTGGGCTACTGGGTGGTCGACGGCCAGCGCGCCGGCTTCCGCACCCCCGCACCCACGGCGGGCAGCAGCGAGCCATGCTGGCTCCAGCCGCGTTACGACCCCGAGGCCACCGACCCGGTCGGCACTCGGCCGCTGGACGGTGTGCGGGTCCTTGACCTAGGCATCATCGTGGCCGGCGGCGAATTGAGCCGGCTGTTCGGCGACCTCGGCGCCGAGATCGTCAAAATCGAAAGCACGGCTTACCCGGACGGCCTACGCCAGAAGCGCGCCGGCCAGGTGATCAGCGAGTCGTTTGCCCGTGCGCACCGCAACAACCTCGGCCTGGGGCTCGAACTTCGCACACCCGAGGGTGCCGCACTGTTCGAACGCCTGGTCGGAGCCTCCGATGCGGTCTTCGCCAACTTCAAGCCGGGCACCCTTCCGGCTCTCGGTTTCCCCTACCAACGGCTCCATGAGATCAACCCTCGTCTGGTGCTGGCAGAGAGCAGCGCGTTCGGCGACACGGGCCCGTGGAGTGGACGAATGGGTTACGGCCCGTTGGTAAGGGCCACGACCGGGGTGACCCGGTTGTGGACGTCGGAACAGCAGCCGACCGATGCCGCCCGCCATCCGTTCTACGATGCGACGACGATCTTTCCCGACCATGTCGTCGGACGGATCAGTGCGATCGGTGCGCTGGCCGCATTGATCCGGGTCCGCCGCACCGGATCCGGGGCCCGCATCCACGTTTCGCAGGCGGAGGCGGTCGTCAACCAACTCGACACACGCTACGTCATGCTGGCCGCGGAGGCGCAGCATGCCGACGTTGTCGAGGACCAGCCGGTTCACTTGGTGCTGCCGTGCGCCGGCGACGACGAATGGTGCGTGGTATCGCTCACCGCGCACAGCCACCGGCGCGCCGCGGCGGCGGCGATCGGCGCCATTGACGGGCCCGAACTGATCTCGACACTGCAGCAGTGGGCCCGGGACCGCACCCCCGGCGAGGCGGCAGGCCGGTTGCAGGCCGCCGGCATTGCCGCCGGCCCGATGAACCGGGCCGACGACGTATTGCATGATCCGCAACTGCGCTTCCGGGGCGTCCTCGTGGAGATGGCACATCCGGGTTTCGAGGTGACGCTGCCCAGCGAGGCCGGCCCCGCCCCCTACCGGAACATCCCGCCCGCCGGGCAGCGGCCTGCGCCGCTACCGGGCGCCGACACCCGGCTGATCTGCCGCGAGGTGCTCGGGATGGAGGCCGGGGACGTGGAGCGCCTGATCGCCCGGGGTGTGCTGTTCGTTCCGTCTGAGAATGGCCCCGAACCAGCACAGCGACGAGGAGTGTCGACATGACCGCCCACCACCCACCGCAACTCTTCATCGACGGCGAGTTCCGCGTCGCCGATAAAGCCGAGCCGGTGCTGGAAGCCGCCACCGGTGAACTTCTGGGTGATGGTGCCAGCGCCACCGAGGGCGATATCGACGCCGCGGTCGCAGCGGCGCGGGCGGCACTCCCGGAGTGGCGCGGTGCCTCGCCGGACCACCGTGCAGCTACCCTCAAGGCGTTCGCCGGTGCGCTGCACCAACGGGCAGGCAGTACCAGCGAATTGGTATCCCGCGAGAACGGTATGCCGATCGCACTGTCTGGTGGCGCCAATGGGCTGTTCCCCGCGGCGCTGCTCGGTTATTACGCCAAGCTCATCACCCGGACCCCCCTCGAAGAGGTGCGCCCCAGCGCCACCGGCCACACCGTTGTCCGCCGGGAGCCGGTCGGAGTCGTCGCCGCGATCGTGCCGTGGAACTATCCACAGGCCTTGGCGGCCTTCAAGTTCGCCCCTGCCCTGGCTGCCGGCTGCACCGTCGTCCTCAAGGCGTCCCCCGAAACAGCATTGGATGCAATGGTTTTCGCTGAGGCGGCCGAGCAGGCCGGCATTCCCGCCGGTGTGTTCAACATCGTCTCGGGCGCGGCCCAAGCAGGCGTGCACCTCGTATCGCACCCAGGCGTCGACAAAGTGAGCTTCACCGGATCGACGTCGGTCGGACGTGTCATCGGCGAAGTATGCGGGCGGCTGCTGCGACCGGTGACGCTGGAACTCGGCGGTAAGTCGGCGGCGATCATCCTCGATGACGCCGACCTCGCTACCACGATCAACGGCCTGCGCAACGTCTCCTTCATCAATAACGGCCAGACCTGTTTTCTTGGCTCGCGCATCCTGGCACCCCGATCCCGATACGACGAGATAGTCGATGCGCTGGCCGAACTGGTGGGTGCCATGGTCGTCGGCAATCCACTGGACGCCGCCACCGATATCGGTCCGGTGGTCAGCTCGCGTCAGCGCGATCGGGTGCTCGGCTATATCGAGTCGGGCAAGAACAGCTCCGCGAAACTCGTTGTCGGAGGAGGAGTCCCACGCGATCAGCCGCGCGGCTGGTTCGTCTCGCCTACGGTCTTCGCCGATGTCGATAATTCCGACCGGATCGCTCAGGAAGAGATCTTCGGGCCGGTCCTGGCGGTCATCCCCTACGATACCGACGACCACGCCGTTGCCCTAGCCAACGACAGCGAGTTCGGCCTGGCCGGTACCGTCTGGTCGTCCGACGGTGTGCGGGCCACCCAGGTCGCCCGCGGACTCCGTACCGGAACAGTGGGAATCAACGACTATCAACTCGATATCAACGCGCCGTTCGGCGGGGTCAAGGCCAGCGGTATCGGTCGGGAGCTCGGCCCGGAGGGTCTCGATGAGTTCTTCGAACTGAAGTCGATCTACCGGACCGGGCCGCCGGCGGGTTAGTTCGGATGCCGCCGCCGCGGTGCTAAGTTGACGCCTGTCAACGAAAGGGGCCGACGATGAGCCTTGACCCGCTCACACCGGTGATCGTCGGTGTCGGCCAGGTCAACCAACGCGATGAGGCGCCTGGTACTGAACCGGTCGACCTGATGGCGTCGGCGGTGCGGGAGGCCGGCGATCCCCGAGTTCTCTCGGCTGTGGACTCCGTGCGCGTGGTCAACCTGCTGTCGTGGCGGTACCGGGACCCCGGCCTGCTGCTGGCCGGGCGGATCGGTGCCACCCAGGCCACTACCCAGTACAGCGGTATTGGCGGCAACACCCCGCAGTCGATGGTGAACCAGGCCTGCTTGGACATTCAGCAGGGCAGCAATGATGTCGTTCTGCTGGCCGGTGGGGAGACCTGGCGCACCCGGATGCGAATGCGCGCCAACGGGATCCGGCCCAACTGGACCCGGCAGGACGAATCGGTACCGATTCCCCCCGGCGCGGGGAGCGACGTCCCGATGGTCGGACCGGGGGAGGAGCGCATCGGGCTGGATCGGCCGTCGTTCGTCTACCCGCTCTTCGAGCAGTCGTTGCGGATCGCCGCCGGTGAATCGATCGACGATCATCAGCGCCGTCTCGGGACCCTGTGGGCGGGATTCAGTGCCGTCGCGGCCGGCAACCCTCATGCGTGGGTCCGCGAACCGATGTCCGCCGAGCAGATAGCGCAGCCCTCGCCAGGCAACCGGATGATCAGCTGGCCCTACCCGAAGCTGATGAACTCCAACAACATGGTGGACCAGGCCGCAGCGCTCATCCTCTGCTCGGCCGCGAAGGCCGAAAGTCTCCAGATCCCCAGGGAAAGATGGGTTTTCCCGCATGCGGGCACCGACGCGCACGACACCTACCTGATCGGGGAACGGCAGGCATTGCATCGCAGTCCGGCCATCCGTATCGCGGGCCGGCGGGCACTGGAACTCGCCGGGGTGGGTGTCGAGGACCTTGACCTGGTCGACCTCTACTCCTGCTTCCCCTCGGCGGTCCAGGTGGCGGTGCAGGAATTGGGCCTGCCCGCCGGCCGGACTCTCACCGTCACCGGCGGACTGACCTTCGCCGGGGGGCCGTGGAACAACTACGTCATGCACTCCATCGCGACCATGGTCGAGCGGTTGCGGGAAAACCCCGGTGCACGTGGGCTTGTCACCGCCAACGGCGGGTATCTCACCAAACATAGTTTCGGCGTCTACAGCACCACCCCGCCCGTGCATGCCTTTCGCTGGGAGGACGTCCAGGACGAAGTGGACCGGGAGCCCACCCGAACCGCGCTCGTCGACTGGGAGGGCACCGGCTCGGTGGAGTCGTGGACCGTCCCGTTCGACCGGGAGGGTGAACCGCAGAAGGCGTTTCTAGCGGTTCTGACCCCCGAGGGGGCGCGCACGCTGGCCTCGATTGACGATCCCGGCGCCGCAGCCGCGACGCTGACCGGTGACATCGCCGGTGCGCCGGTGCGGGTGCGGGCCGATGGCCGGGCCGATATCGAACG
>CAZGPT010000114.1:0-1300 GCA_964527015.1 uncultured Mycobacterium sp.
GGGGTGACGACGTCCATGATGACGCCGCCCTTGAGCATCTCGGCCATCCCACGTTTGACCCGCGCCGTCCCGGTCTCTGCGTGACTGGCAGAACCGTTGGCTGAAGCTCCGGTTTCCACTGTGCGCTCCATTCGTCGATGCCCGCCCAGTCTAATGTGCCGTCGGGGCGCACATTGACCGGCTGGTCAGCGGATGACGTGTAAACCCGGGAGCTGGGCAGGTACCGCAGCGGTCAGCCGGTAGGCCTCAGGCAGCAACTCCGGCAGTTGCAGCGGATAGACCCGCTGTCCGGACGACGCCAGCGCCTCGATCGCGGCCGGGTCACACCAACGGTGGCCGTGGATATAACGCAGCTCCAGAGGTGTGCGTGCATCCGGCGATGGTTCGAACCGGCGGGTGCGGTGGATGAAGTAGAACTCCTCGCTGGCCATCGCCTCGCCGTTGAAGTGGATTACCGCCTCCCGGCGCCACACCGGCCCCAGCACCCGCTCGGGACCCACCAGCAGCCCGGTCTCCTCAGCGAGTTCGCGGACGGCGGCCAAGGCCAGCGGCTCCCCCGGCTGAACCTGACCGCCGACGGTGAACCACCACCGGGCAGCGGATCCGTCGGTGATCGCCGGGTCCGACCCGCAGAACAGCAGAACCGCGCCGTCGTCATCGAGGAGCACGACGCGGGCGGAGATGCGTTTGTTGGTCAACGCCGCGCCCTGTTCAACGCCGCGCCCTGTTCAACGCCGCGCCCTGTTCAACGCTGCGCAGCCTCTGCGAACTCGAAATACGTTGGCGGCGAGGCTCTTCCGCCGAGCTTCAGCAGGCGAACGGAGCGACGTTCGCGCAGCGCAAGGGTGTCTCGTACCGCATCGTTGTGGAAGCGGCGGGCCAGTAGCACCCGCGCTTCCGCATCGGCCAGTTCGGCGACCAGCGCCACCGGTATCGTCGACGGATCCACCGATTCCAGCGCCGCGGACAACTCGTTCTCACACGCTTCCCGGCTGGAACGTGGTGAGCGCTCGGCGGTACCGGCCAGGGCGGCCAACCGCGGGCCGTCGGCACTTCCCTGGTAGGCGTCGGCGGCCACGGCCCGGGCGACAACCGAGCGACGGGCCAGGGCGGCATCCAGGGCCTGCCAGGACAGATCGCAGCGGACATGCAGGCGGTCGAGTCGATTCGCGGTTTGAAAGGCCCAGACCGCGATGAACAGCAGGACCGCGACGAGCAGGCCGGTGAGGGTCCAGTACAACTGCGGGGCCACTAGGTACCCCTCACTCGGATATCCCTCATCCGGATATCCCTCATCCGG
>CAZGPT010000114.1:1400-10269 GCA_964527015.1 uncultured Mycobacterium sp.
CGGATATCCCTCATCCGGATATCCCTCATCCGGCCACCGTGACCGGGTTACCCGTTCCGGCCACGGTCTCGTAGACCATGGTGATCTCGTCGGCGACGACCGGCCAGTCGTAGCGTTGTACCGCGGCGGCGCCGGCGTTGACATAGCGGGTTCGCAGGGCGTCATCGCCCAACAACGCGATGAGAGCCTCGGCCAGCGCTGGGGAATCTTCGACCGGCACCAGCCGTCCGGCCTCGCCGCCCAGCAGAACCCTGCGGAACGCGTCCAGGTTGCTCGCGACCACCGGGGTGCCGGCCGCCATCGCCTCCACGAGCACGATCCCGAAACTCTCCCCGCCGGTATTGGGTGCGCAGTAGACGTCCGCGCCGCGCAGCGCCGAGGCCTTCTCGGCGTCCCCGATCTGACCGAGGAACCTCAGATGCCCGGCGAGTTCACCCGCATCCGAGCGCACTTCGTCCTCGTCGCCGCGGCCGACGATCAGGACCTCGACGTCCGGAAACCGGTCAACCAGTGCGGGCAGGGCCCCGAGCAGCACCGCCATCCCCTTGCGGGGTTCATCGAAGCGACCCAGGAATAACACCGTCTTACCGGCACGCGGATAGCCGGGTAGCGGCGGGGCGGCGGCGAAAGCGGCCACATCGACACCGTTGGGGATCTCCACGGCGTCGGAGCCCAAGGCCTCCATCTGCCAGCGCCGAGCGAGGTCGGAGACCGCGATGCGACCGACGATCTTTTCGTGCCACGGCCGCAGCAGACTCTGAAAGACGCCGAGCGCCAGGGATTTCGTCGTGGAGGTGTGAAAGGTGGCGACGATCGGCCCCTCGGCGATCATCAACGCCAGCATCGACAGGCTGGGCGCATTGGGTTCGTGCAGATGCAGTACGTCGAAGTCACCCTCGAGCAGCCACTTCTTGACTCGGCGGTGCGTGGCGGGTCCGAACCGAAGCCGGGCCACCGAACCGTTGTACGGGATGGGAACCGCCCGACCGCCGGAGACGACGTAGTCGGGTAGTTTCACATCTGCCGAAGCCGGTGCCAGCACGCTGACCTGATGTCCGCGCGCACGCATCACCTCGGCCAGTTGCAGCACGTGCGCCTGTACTCCGCCATGGACGTCGAATGAGTAGGGGCACACCATGCCGATCCGCATCAGCCTCCCTCGAGGTAGGCGCGCCGCTCCGTGGAGAGGTCGGCCAGCCACAGCGGCTGCAACATATGCCAGTCCTGCGGATGAGCGGCGATGTTCACCGCGAACCGATCCGCCAGCGCCTGGGTTACTGCCCCGACGTTGCCCGAGGTGGTGTCCAACGCATCGTCGATCCGGACCACGCAGTCCTCGCCCTCGTAGTGGATATGCGCCGGGTGCAGTGGCGAGCCCGTCTCGATCGCGAGTTTCGCCGGCCCGGCGGGCAGTCGGGTCGGTTCGCCGAACAGGTTGACTTGAACGCCGGCCCGGGTGAGGTCACGATCGGCCATCAGGCAGACGAACCTGTTCTCCCGCAAACGCTCGGCGAGGACTTCCATCGGCGGACGGATACCGCCGGTGAGCGGTAACACCTCGAAGCCGAGGCTTTCCCGGTACTCGATGAACCGCCGGTAAAGCGATTCCGGTTTAAGACGTTCGGCCACGGTGGTGAAGGTGCCGTAATGCTGGGCCAGCCACACCCCGGCCATGTCCCAGTTACCGCTATGCGGCAGTGCCATGACCGCGCCGCGCCCACCCTGAAGGGCCGCATCGAACTTCTCGGCCCCCACGAAGACCGCATCGAGCCGCCTGGCCAAAGCGACATGATCCATCGTCGGCAGCCGGAATGCCTCCCGCCAGTACCTGGCGTAGGAGGCCAGCGACGCGCGCATCAGCCACTCGGGCACATCGGCCGGTGTCGCGCCGATCACCCGCGCCAGATTCTTGCGCAGCTGCTCTGGACCGCCGTCGCGCGCCGCGTAGCGGGCCCCCGCCACCGCGATACCGCGGGCCAGCGGATCGGGCATTCCACGCACCAGCCCCCAGCCCGCGGCGTAGCCCCAATCGGTGAGGCTCTCCCCGACAGACCTCCTCATGGGGCACCGCTTCCGGGTCCGGCGCTACCCGGTCCGGCGCCTGGCGGCGTGACCGGGTCGGTCGCCCCCGGCGACGATCGCACCGTGTGCACACGCTGTCCCACGGTCACCAGACTGGCCACCGCCAGCACCCACATGGCCACCGGAAGGGCCATCGGGATCGGGAAGAACGGCAGGTCCGACAGGCCCGCACCCAGCAGCACGATGATCAACCGCTCGGGCCGCTCGATGAGCCCGCCGCCGCCCTCGAGCCCGCTGGCTTCAGCGCGGGCCTTGATATAGGAGATGACCTGGGAGGTCACCAGGCAGATCAGCGTGGCCACCATCAGTGCCGAACTCCCCAGCCCGAACGCCGCCCACCACAGCAGCCCACAGAAAATGGCTCCGTCGCTGATCCGGTCGCAGGCGGCGTCGAGCACCGCGCCGAACCGGGTTCCCCCGCCGCGCTCGCGCGCCATCGCGCCGTCGAGCATGTCGGCCAACACGAAGAACCAGATCACCAACCAGCCCGCGAACAGATGCCCGGCGGGAAACAGGACCAAAGCCGCCAGCACCGAACCCGCGGTCCCGATGATGGTCACCGAGTCCGGTGTCAGCCCCACCCGCAGAGCGCCCCGGGCCAGCGGTGCGCTGAGCTTGGCGTAGGCAGCACGGGTCAATAGGTAGAAATCACTCATGAGTGGGCAGCCCATTCTGCGGCGAGCAGCGCGCGGGTGTCGCGCAGCAACTGCGGAATGACTTTGGTCTCACCCACGACGGTGATGAAGTTCGCGTCGCCCGACCAGCGCGGAACCACGTGCATGTGCAGGTGGTCGGCCAGTGAGCCGCCGGCGGATTTACCCAGGTTCAGACCTACGTTGAAGGCATCTGGACTCGACACCGCCTTGATCACCCGAATCGCCTGCTGGGTGAACGCCATCAACTCCGCACTCTCGGCATCGGTGAGGTCCTCGAGTTCGGACACCTGCCGGTAGGGCACCACCATGAGGTGTCCCGGGTTATACGGGTAAAGGTTGAGAACCGCGTACACCAGCGCACCCCGCGCCAGCACGAGCCCGTCCTCATCGGCCATCGCGGGGATCTCAGTAAACGGGCGATTGCGGTGGCCCGGATCCCGTGACCGTGGAGTCTCGGTGATGTAGCTCATCCGGTGTGGCGTCCACAGCCGTTGCAGCCGGTCGGGTTCCCCGATCCCGGTATCGACCATCGCCTGCTGCTCGTCAGTCACCGTCGATCGTCACCAATTCCGCTGTGGGACAGTCATTGCGACGCTGCTCAACCCAGGCCCGGATGGCCGCGACGGCCTTGTCGCGGGCAATCCCGTTGATCTGGGTGCGGTCGCCGAATCGGAAGCTCACCGCGCCCGCCTCGACATCGCGGTCACCTGCCAACAACATGAACGGCACCTTCTGGTTGGTGTGGTTGACGATCTTCTTCGCCATCCGGTCATCGCTGGCATCGACCTCTGCCCGCACACCCACCGACCGCAGTTCGGCGGCCAACCCCTCGAGATAGCCCACATGCTCGGCGGCCACCGGGATACCCACCACCTGTACCGGCGCAAGCCACGCCGGAAACGCACCGGCGTAGTGCTCGGTGAGAATCCCGAAGAACCGCTCGATCGAGCCGAACAGGGCGCGGTGGATCAGCACCGGCCGCTGACGCGACCCGTCCGGGGCGGTGTACTCGAGTTCGAACCGTTCCGGCATGGTGAAGTCGAGCTGGATGGTGGACATCTGCCAGCTCCGGCCGAGCGCATCGCGCACCTGGACGGAGATCTTCGGGCCGTAAAAAGCCGCCCCGCCCGGGTCGGGCACCAGGGTTAGACCACTGGACTCGGCAACCTCCCGCAGCGTCTCAGTGGCCTCGTCCCACAGTTCGTCGGAGCCGACATATTTTTCCGGGTCCTTAGTGGACAGCTCGAGGAAGAAGTCGTCCAGACCGTAGTCAGCGAGCAACTCGAGCACGAACCGGAGCAACGAAGCCAGTTCATCGCGCATCTGCTCCCGGGTGCAGTAGATATGCGAATCATCCTGGGTCATACCGCGAACCCGGGTCAGTCCATGCACGACGCCCGACTTCTCGTAGCGGTAGACCGTGCCGAATTCGAATAACCGCAACGGAAGTTCGCGGTAGGAGCGGCCGCGTGCCCGGTAGATCAGATGGTGCATGGGGCAGTTCATCGGCTTGAGGTAGTAGTCCTGCCCCGGTTTGCGCAACGCGCCATCCGCGCCGTACTCCGCATCGATGTGCATCGGCGGGTACATCCCCTCGGCGTACCACTCCAGGTGCCCGGAGGTGACGTAGAGCTGTTCCTTGGTGATGTGCGGGGTATTGACGAACTCGTAGCCGGCCTCGATGTGCTTGCGTCGCGAGTACTCCTCCAGCTCACGGCGCACGATTCCGCCCCGAGGATGGAAAACCGCGAGACCGGAACCGATCTCGTCCGGGAAGCTGAACAGGTCCAGCTCGACACCGAGCTTGCGGTGGTCGCGGCGCTGAGCTTCCTCCAGCAGTTCCAGGTGCCGGTCCAGAGCCTCCTGCGATTCCCACGCGGTGCCGTAGATCCGCTGCAGGCTGGCGTTGCGCTGATCGCCGCGCCAGTAGGCCGCCGAGCTTCTGGTCAGGGTGAACGCCGGAATGTACTTGGTGGTCGGGATGTGCGGCCCGCGGCACAGATCACCCCAGATCCGTTCCCGGGTCCGCGGATTGAGATTGTCGTAGGCGGTCAGTTCGTCGCCACCGACCTCCATGACGTCGGGATCACCGGACTTGTCATCGACCAGTTCCAGCTTGTAGGGCTCACCGGCCAGTTCGGAGCGGGCGGCGGCCTTGGATTCGTAGACGCGGCGGGAAAAAAGCTGACCGTCCTTGACGATCCGGCGCATCCGCTTCTCCAGCGCGTTCAGATCCTCCGGGGTGAACGCTTGCGGCATGTCGAAGTCGTAGTAGAAGCCGTCGGTGATCGGCGGGCCGATTCCCAGCTTGGCGTGCGGGAACATCTCCTGAACGGCCTGGGCCAGCACATGGGCCGCCGAGTGCCGTATGACGCTGCGGCCGTCGTCGGTATCGGCGGCCACCGGGACCACTTCAGCGTCGGCGACCGGGGTCCAGCTCAGATCCCGCAGCGCCCCGTCGGCGTCACGAACCACCACTATCGCGCCGGGCTCACCGCGCCCCGGCAGCCCGGCGCCGCGCACGGCGGAACCGGCGGTGGTGCCGGCCGGGATCCGCAGCAACTCGGCTGACACGGGATGTGCGGGGCGGCTCATCGAGGATCTCTTTCCATTTCCGGCCAACATCGATCCACGCACCGGTCGGCATGGTCGGCCTAATGGTAGTCAGTGCGATTCACTGCGAGGCAGGCCGTCGGTCAGGCTCCCAAGCCGATGGGGCTGCCCAGGGCGGGATGGTCGAGTCCGAACAACCGGGCCGACCATGCCAGCGCGCCGAGCAGCCAAAGCGTCACGACCACCACCGCCGCGGTGAACAACACCCCGATTACCTGCACCCACCAGCTCTGCCGGCGCATCCAGAACATCACGCTGTCATAACGTCGACGGGTATACGCCAGGGTGCGGTGCGCCCAGTAGAACTCGGAGGCCAGAATCGCCAGGCCGACGAAAACGATCGCCCAGCCCGGTCCGGGATACGGAATGGCGGCGATTCCCACGACCAGCACCACGAACCCGACGACACCGACCGCCACCCGGTAGGCGAAGTCCACGACCGGACGGTTGCGGATCCGATCACGCCCGCCCGCGAATCGGTGCTTGATACCGGTCACGTGAGCCGACATTACGTGTCGAGCGGGGTGTCAGCGGCGAAGCCTTGCCTGGTTTCGCCCTACGCTCGCAGGGTCGCGCGCGCCACATCGAGGGTCGGGTGCAGCCCGATCATGTCGGCCAGACCCACCATCGTGAGGGGCCGACTGGTGGCGGGCCCGTCGGCGACCACACGGAACTCGAAGGAGCCCTCAGCCCGCTCGCGGGCGGAGACCAGCACCGCCATCCCGGCCGAGGCCAGAAACTCGACGCCGGACAGGTCGACAATGACCGCCGAGGGGTTCCGCGACACCGACGCGGCGATACCCGCCTGCAGGCGGGGCGCGGTCAGCATGTCGAGGACACCGGAGGCGGAGATCACCACGGTGCGACCTATCCAGTGCTCGCTGATCGCGCAACCCGCGTTGGCCGCAGGGGCGGCAGCGGCGGCCATGAGGTTCGGGACGGCGGAGCGATGGTGGTCCACGCCTTACGCCTCCCCTGGATGCATGCGATGCGGCTTCGACAGCGCCGCCATGCCGCTACTTTCCGGGCGAATCGGCCGCCCCGGATACGTCGGCCTTCTCGCGATCCTGGCGGCCCGCAGTTAATTGAATGTTAGCGCAACCGGCTGGTGCCCCGGGGCCGTTTTCCAGAAAGGGGCAAGCCAACCGGCCGGGTGCTGCGGCCGGGGAACCCGCTCGGCCGGCCACACGCACCGCGCTGCGGGTTGCCCCACGATCGTGTTTCACCACGACCTTAGGGGCCGACGGAAAATCGACTCGACGCGAAATCCGATAAGCGTGCGCAGACACGGCACTTGCTCATAGGATGCTCCCCGATCAAGCATGTGAACGCCTACTAGGAGGATTGATGGCCAAGGAACGCGAAACCGTGGTTCCCGGGGTGGCGGGCAAACTGGAATGGTTGCGCGATTCGGTGAAGACCCAGCCTGAGGGTGCCGCCGACTCGACCTGGGCGTGGATCGATGACCTGGCCAACCGGGCCAAGACCGACGCCGCCGGAGCCGACTCGGACCTCAACGAGCTGTTCCGTCTCGGCACCGCACCAAAGGACCTGCACGGACCCACTGAGGGGATGCTGGTCATGACCACCACGAACCCGAAGTTTGACGCCGTTGTGCGCGCAATCACCGCGCTGTGGATGCCGTGGCAGGGCAAGCGTTTCGACTCCGAGGCGGCCAAGGGCGACAACCGGCTGACCAAGAGCACCGGCTTGGTGGGCAAGCTGCTGTGGCCGCTGTACTCGATGCGCGATCACGTCGACGGCAAACTTGCATTCGATTTCGAAACCTACGTCGAGGCCGGCAAGGAAGACCCCGATGTCGAGGTCATGGTGATCGACTATGCCGATATCGAGAAGAACCCGAAGCTGATCATTCGCAGTGTCCGCGATGAGCTCGTCGAACTGGTGCCGGGCGTCTACCTCGGCAAGATCCTGTTCAGCACCTCATCGGGTTACAACAAGATCGGCTACTTCGCCCTGCGCACACCGCGCTAAGCGCCCACAACTGGAACTACGACATCCGGCTCACCCAGGGGAAGGCACCAAAGCAATGAGCGATCGTCAGTGGTACGAAAATCCGTCGCTGATACTGCAGGTCAAGGCATTGGCAGATCTGCGCGACAAGATGCGCGATGAGAATCTCTATGAGGGCGAGGGAATCCGGCCCACGGAGGACCTGGGTGAACCCGGCGAGACCGCCAAGCGGGCCCGCACCCCGGATGGAACGTTCAACGACCTGTCGGATCCTTGGATGGGGGCGGCGGGCACCGGCTTCGGCCGAAACGTCCGTCTGGACAAGACGATCACCCACACCAAGAAGCTGCTGGACCCCGATCCACGACTGATCAGCCGCAAGCTGATGGCGCGTGACTCCTTCAAGCCGGCCGGCATCGTCAACACCATCGCCGCGGCATGGATTCAATTCGAGAACCACAACTGGTTCTTCCACGGCAACGGCGAGCCGGACAAGGTCATCGACATCCCCCTCGGTGCCGACGACAACTTTCCCAAAAATCCGATGCAGATCCGCCAGACGATCCCCATGCACGGCAAGGAGATAGTCGACGGCCAGCCCGCACCGGTCTTCGCCAACACCGAGACGCACTGGTGGGACGGCTCCCAGGTCTACGGCAGCGGCAGCGAGAAGCAGTCCCAGGTCCGCACCTTCAAAGACGGCAAGATCAAGGTCGACGACAATGGACGACTGCCCGAAAGCCTCGCCACCCCCGGCATCGATCTGACCGGATTCGAGGAGAACTACTGGTCCGGTGTCGGCATCCTGCACACCCTGTTCGCCCGCGAGCATAATGCCGTCTGCGACGCCCTGAAAAAGGCATACCCCAGCTTCGACGACCAGCGGCTGTTCGAACTGGGCGTCCTCACCGTGTCGGCGCTGATCGCCAAGATCCATACCGTCGAGTGGACGACGTGCGTGCTGCGCCACCCGGCGCTGCAAATCGGTATGAACGCCAACTGGTACGGCGCCCTGGGCGAGACGTTCAAAGACAGGATCGGTCGCGTCGGTGACAGTGAGGCTCTCTCCGGTATCGCCGGGTCCCCTCTCGACCACCATGCCGCACCGTTCTCGCTGACCGAGGAGTTCGTCACCGTCTACCGTTTGCATCCGCTGATCCCGGACGATTGGAACTTCTTCTCGCTGGAGTCCGGTGAGCATCTGCGCAACGCCACGTTCACTGAGATTCAGGGCAAGTACACCCGCGACTTCATGAGCAGCATGCAGATGGGTGACCTCTGGTATTCGATGGGCCAGGCCAGCGCCGGAGCCATCTGCCTGCACAACTACCCGAATGCGCTGCGGAAATTCGAGCGACTCGACGGCCAGTTCACCGATCTGGCCACCCTCGACCTGGTCCGCGACCGCGAGCGTGGGGTTCCGCGGTACAACGACTTCCGCGAAGCAATGCACATGCCGCGGCGCAAGAGCATCGACGAGATTACGCCCAACAAGCAGTGGGCCAAGGAGATCAACGAGATCTACAACGGCGACGTCGACCTGG
>CAZGPT010000115.1:0-3928 GCA_964527015.1 uncultured Mycobacterium sp.
CTCGACCATGGCCCGGTTGTACCAGGAGCGGTCGAACAGCACGATTTCGCCGCCGGAGGGGAACTGTGCCACGTAGCGTTGGAAGTACCACTGGCTGCGCTGCTCCTCGGTCGGCCTGCCCAACGCCACCACCCGGTAGTGCTTCTCATTCATATAGCGGGTGACACGGCGGATGGTGCCGCCCTTGCCGGCGGCATCCCGGCCCTCGAAGAGCACGATCATCCGGCGGTTCTCGTCCTCGAGGTAGCGCTGAAGCTTGAGCAGCTCCACCTGATAGGGCTTGAGTTCTTCTTCTTCGGACATGCGACGCGGAACACCCATCACATAATTGTCGCTCAGGGCGACGAGCCGGTCGTGCTCAGGTCCGGCCGTCTCGGGTCTCGGAATGGTGGCGGTTGCGTGCCGACCCGATTTCTCCATCCGACGGGGACATCGTCACTGGATACGCTGGCCGGGATCTGCCCGAGACTGTCGTCCCGAAGCCGGAGTGCCCGTGAAACTGCCCAGGAAACTTGCGATCCTCGCGAGCACCATCGGGGCGGTGCTTCTCATCGTGCTGCTGGCCGTACCGGCGACCGCGGCCCCGGTCCTGCCCGCCACCGCGAAAACCGCTCAATGGATCGTCGTCGGTGTGCCGGCCGCCGATTCCACGACCGGAACGCTCAGCGCGTATCAGTTGGTCGGTGGGCAGTGGAAGGCCGTGCTGGGGCCCATTCCCGCCACAGTGGGCGAGCTTGGGATCGGTGTCCCGGCCGACGGCGTTTACCGCACACCCGAGGGCACTTTCGCCTTCGATCAGGCCTTCGGTCGAGAGCCCAATCCCGGTACCAAGATGCCGTACTTCCAGGCCACCGATCAGGACTGGTGGGATGAAGATGCCAGCTCGCCCACCTACAACACCCACGTGAAATCGGCGCAAAGACCGTCATCGATCACCGAGAACCTCTACACGTCCGGACCGGTTTACGACTACGCGGTCAATATCGCGGTGAACCCCCAGCGGATTCCGGGCAAGGTTTCCGGGATCTTCCTGCACGTCACGAATGGCGAGCCGACATGGGGATGTGTGGCTATCGGCCGCGAGGAGATGCGCTCCCTTCTCACCTGGCTCGACCCGGCGGCGGATCCCCGGATCACCATCGGCGTCGGGACCCCGTCGCTGGTCGCGGCTAAGTCGTGATGGAACCCGCAGGCCGGCGGTCCCGACACCGCGCCGATCTCCTGCAGTGTGGACGAACCGCTCGAGCCGGACACCTGGAAAACCGTTCCTAATTACGGCGTGTTCTTACGACGTGTTGACACCCGACGTCGGTCGGTGGGACCTGCCGCGCTGAGTGCCGGGTGGATCCGCACCTCCATCGCCTTGATCGCGAAGTACACCTCCTGACCGGGAATCAGGCCGAGGTCGGCCACCGCGGCGGCGGTCACGTCGGCGAATAGGGCGGGCCCGCCGTCAGGGTGCGCGGTGCCGCAGACACGTACCGCGGTCCCGTGTACCTGAAGTTCGGCGATAGTGGTCCGAAGGACGTTGCGTGGGCTGGCGTGTGGGGGTTCCAGATGCACCGAGACCGCAGCCGGCGAGAACATCGCGACCGCGGAGTTGCCGGGTGCCGGCCCGCCGGTCCCGAAAATCGTTCCACCCCAGGATGTCCGAATAGCTCCGGGCTGGCCGACCACCCCCGTCAGCAGGTTCATTCCGGCCATCCGGGCGGCGAAGTCGCTGCGCGGCGCGGCCAACACCGAGCGGAGGGTTCCGCTTTCGATGATCCGGCCGCCCTCGACGACGATCACCTTGTTCGCGATCGCCAGGGCATCGAGCAGGTCATGGGTGACGATCACCGCGGTGCGCTGATCGGTGTGGAGAAGATCGCGCAGCAGTCGGCGAACCGAGGGTGCCGCGGCGACATCGAGTGCCGCCATCGGCTCGTCGAGGAGCAGCAGGCTCGGCTCGATCGCCAGGGCTCGGGCGATCGCGATGCGCTGAGCCTGACCGCCGGACAGTTCGCCGGGTCGCCGGTCGGCCAGGTGGCCGGCGCCGACCGCGTCGAGCCACTGCCGGGCCATGTTCCGGGCTGCGGAACGGCTGCGGCCTTGGCGGCGGGGTCCGTAGGCCACATTGGCCGTGACGGTCATATGCGGGAACAGCAGGGCCTGTTGACTCAGCATGGCCACGCCGCGTGCATGTGGCGGAACGAAAATCCCGGCCTCAGTGTCGGTGACGACGCTGTCGCCCAGCTTGATTCGACCGTGATCGGGCGTCAACAGCCCGGCGATCAAGGAGAGCAACGTCGACTTGCCGGCACCATTGGGGCCCAGCACCGCCAGGACGTCGCCGCCGTCGAGTTCCAGATCGAAGGTGGCGTTTCTTTCGTCCACCCTCGCGCGCAGTTCCAGCGTGGTCATCCGCGGTGGCCCGACCTGGGGTACCCCGGGTGTCATCTGCTCTGCCAAACCGGGCCCGCCAGCCTTCTCGAGGCCGAGGCGATCACGATGGCTGCGGCGACCAGGATCAGCAGCAGCGACAACGCGATGGCGGCCTCGGGATCGGTTTCGCGTTGCAGATAGATCTCCAAGGGGAGCGTCCGGGTGACTCCCTGGAGTGAGCCGGCGAAGGTGAGGGTGGCTCCGAACTCCCCGAGCGACCGCGCGAAGGCGAGGACGGCGCCGGATAGCAACCCCGGCAACACCAGTGGCAGCGTCACGGTTCGCAGTACGGTGCTGGGGCGTCCGCCCAGTGTCGCGGCAACGCTCTCGTACTGGTTGCCCGACGAACGCAACGCGCCCTCGAAGCTGACCACCAGGAAGGGAAGCGAGACGAAGGTCTGCGCCAGCACAACCGCGGTCGTGGTGAAGGCGATCCTGATGTCGAAGGCCTCGAGGTAGCGGCCCAGCAGGCCGTACCGGCCGAAGGCGTACAGCAGCGCGATACCCCCGACCACCGGAGGGAGCACCAGTGGGAGCAGGACGAGGGACCGCACCAACCTCAGGCCCGGAAAGGTCCCGCGGGCAAGTATCAAGGCCATCGGAACGCCGAGCAGCACACACAGCGCGGTACTGGCGGTGGCGGTCTTGACGCTGAGCAGCAACGCCGCACGGGAGGCTTCCGAGCTGATCAGAGGGATGAAGTGCGCCCAGTCGATCCGGAGCAGGATCGCTGCCAACGGGATGACGACGAGGGCCGTCCCGGCCAGGGCCGGCAGGTAGATCCAGGCCGGAAGGCCGGGGGCGACCCGCCGGTCGGCCCGCAGCCCGGGCCTCACGGGACGGCGAAGCCCGCGTCGGCACATATCCGTCGGCCGGCCGGCCCGGTAACCAGCTCGACGAAACGCTCGGCAAGGTCCGGGTTTCGGGAATCGGCGAGCAGTGCGATCGGGTACCTGTTGGTGGCGCTGCCGGACTCCGGGATGGCCACGACGGTGACCTTTCCGCCCGCCGCTTCGGCGTCGGTCGCGTACACCAGTCCGGCATCGGCCTCACCGGAGAGGACCTTTCCCAGCACGCCGACCACACTGGACTCCTCGCTGGCCGGCGTGATTGTCACACCGGTCAACTCCTGGAGTTTCACGCCCGCCGCCCCGCATGGCACCTGCGGCGCGCACAGCACCACCGACACACCCGGTCGGGCCAGGTCGGCGAATGCGCGGATGCCCCGCGGATTGCCCGGCCGGGTGACGATCGTCAGGGTATTGGCCGCGAACACCGCGGGTACGCCGGTGATCAGTCCGGTGTCGACGGCCGCCGCCATGCTCGTCTCGTCGGCCGCGGCGAACACATCGGCCGGGGCGCCCTGGGTGAGTTGGGCGACCAGGTCTGTGGAACCGGCGAAACTGAAGTGGACGTCGGTGCCCGGGTATGTCTCGTCGAATTGCTCGGACAGCGTGCTGAAAACGGATGTCAACGAGGAGGCGGCGAAAACGGTGATTTCGCC
>CAZGPT010000115.1:4028-10253 GCA_964527015.1 uncultured Mycobacterium sp.
GAGACGACGGTGTGTGGGCCGCACTGGATCTCGACCTCGGCCATCACCCCGTCCGCGATCAGGCGGGTGACGATTCCGACGAATCGGTTTCGCGCCGAACTCCCGATGGCCAGTGGGTCGGGGGTGGGTGCGGCGTGCTCGCGGGCGAACTGCGCCAGCACGCGGCCGGGTATGACCAAACGGCCCGCGGTATCCCGCTCGGCGGTGAGGCCGCCGCCGTCGATCCACCTTCGCACGGTGTCATCGCTGACGCCCAGCAACCGGGCGGCGTCCCTGATCCGGATCAATGACACGGGACCACCATCCTCAGGGTCAACTGAAAAGCCGCGTTTGCGGTGATTATCGAGGATCATAACCTTGGTTATTAATCAAATCTGATGACTAGAACGTATCCGCGGTTCTTATGCCCAGCCCGGCGGCCGGCCCGGGCCCCAGTGTCACGGGATGGCGCAGGGATGACGTAACCGTCGGCCGAACGGGGGACGTTGTGCAACCATCGGCTGGTGCAGGAAACCTTCAACAATCAGAAGGTCCGGGTGGTCATCGCTGATGACCACCCGTTGTTCCGGGACGGGCTGGTACGCGCCCTGACCGGCAGCGGGCTGATCGACGTGGTCGCCGAGGCCGCGGACGGGCCTTCGGCGCTGGCGGCGATCAGGGAGCACCGACCGGTAGTCGCGTTGCTGGATCACCAGATGCCTGGTATTGACGGGGGGCGCGTTGCCGCTGCGGCGCTCCGGGACGGTCTGCCCACCCGCGTGCTGCTGGTCTCGGCCTACAGCGATGCCGCGATCGTCTACCAGGCCCTACAGCAGGGTGCGGCAGGATTCCTACCCAAGGAATCGTCCCGTTCGGAGATCGTCGCGGCGGTGCTGGAGTGCTCGCGCGGCAAAGACGTGGTGCCACCCGCGCTGGCCACCGGCCTTGCCGCTGAGATCCGCCGCCGCGCCGAGCCGACCGGCCCGGCCTTGAGCGCACGTGAACGTGAGGTGCTCAATCTGATCGCCGACGGCGGCAGTATCCCGATGATCGCCAAGACCTTGTTTCTGGCGCCGTCCACGGTCAAGACCCATGTTCAGCGGCTCTACGAGAAACTCGGTGTGGGGGATCGGGCGGCTGCGGTCGCCGAGGCGATGCGTCGGGGAATGCTGGACTGACCCGTGGGACGACTCGCTGCCCGGGTGTTGGATTTTCTCACCATCGACCCGTTGCGGATCCGGTCGGTTCTGCGGCTGGTGCTGATTGCCCTGATCGCGCTACTGATCTACCACTCCCGCGTTGAGCATCGATTCGAAGGCGTGTTCAACGCGGTACTGGTTGTCTACACCCTCGTCGCCGTCGCGTTCCTTGTCGTCGTGCTGTTCGGGCCGGACCGCGAGTGGTTCGGCTGGGTCTCGACAGCGGTCGACGTTGTCATCGTCATGGCGCTGTGTATGGCGTCCGGCCCCGGGACAATCGCGCTCTACCCGATCTTCTTCCTGCTGCCGATCTCGGTGGCGTTTCTCGAGCGGCCGCTCGTTACCGGACTGCTGGGGGTCGGCGCGGCACTGGGCTACCTGCTGGCCTGGTTGGTCTATGCAACGGGCAATGAGAAGTTGAGCGGCCGGATTCCGGTCATGGTCTATGTCCAGGTGGGCTGTCTGCTGTGGTTGACCGCGGCCATCACGGCGCTGTCCTACACGCTGGCCCGACGGCAGGGGCGGGTATTGGCACTCCTTGAGGTCCGCCGCCGTTTGGTGGCGGAGTCGATGCGGGCCGACGAACGGAGCAATCGCCAACTGTCCGAGCAACTGCACGACGGTCCGCTGCAGAACCTTCTTGCCGCCCGACTCGATCTTGACGAGCTGCGGGAAGGCCCGACCGACGCCGGTTTCGATCGACTCGACGCCGCGCTGCGGGAGACCGTCTCCGCGTTGCGAACTACCGTGAGCACCCTGCACCCGCAGGTGTTGGAACAGGTCGGCCTGAGCGCGGCGGTCGGCGAACTGGCCCAGGTGAACGAGCAGCGGTGGGGAACTCCGGTTCGTACCGAACTTGCCGACGTCGGCCGGCCGGAGTCCCAGACGTTGATTTACCGGGCCGCCAGGGAGCTTCTTGCCAACGCCCTCAAACATGCCCGCGCCACCCGGCTGGATGTCACCCTGCGCCGTGAGTCGGATGCCACCGTTCTGCGCGTCATCGACGACGGTGTCGGATTCGACCCCACGATTCTGGATGACCGGGTTGCCGAGGGCCATATCGGCCTGGCCTCACTGGTCGTCGGTATTGAAGCCGCCGGCGGCGCGATAGATATCGATCCGCGGCCGGGTCAGGGTACGGTGGTGACCGTGACGGTGCCCGACAAAACCGAATCCGTTTGGCCGCAACAGATCTGAGCGCTCAGCGCACTTCGACGGAGATGGACGGCCAGCCGGACGCGCCATCGGGTGCCGGGGCGCTCTGCTGTTCGGTCTGCACCGCACCGGTGTCGTCGGTGGCCCGTACCGTCAGCGTGTGTCGGCCGGGGCCGGCCTGCCAGTCGAAGGTCCACAATCGCCAGGTGTCCTTGGAGTAGGCCGCGCCCAGCGTGGCGGGTTGCCAGGGCCCGTCGTCGACCCGGACTTCCACCGCCCCGATACCGCGGTGCTGCGCCCAGGCGACCCCGCCGACGGTGACCGCACCGGCGGAGACCCGCCCGCCGTCACGGGGCACGTCGATCCGAGACTGCGTCTTGATCGGAGCCCGGGCCGACCAACCCCGCTTGGTCCAAAACGCCTCGGCACGGTCGAAGCGGGTCAGTTCCAGGTCGACCACCCATTTGGTGGCCGAGACGAATCCGTACAGACCAGGCACCACCAGCCGCGCCGGGTAGCCGTGCTCGACGGGCAGCGGTACACCGTTCATCCCGACAGCCAGCAGCGAGTCGCGGTCGTCGGTAAGAGCCTCCAGCGGTGTACCTACCGTGAAGCCGTCCACCGAGGTGGACAAGACCATATCGGCATCGGAGCTGATTCCGCTGCGCCGCAACAGATCGCGAACCCGGTAGCCGGTCCACATGGCGTTGGAGATGAGATTTCCGCCCACTGGATTGGACACACAGGTCAGCGTCACCGCCGCTTGGACGGCCTCGAACTGGTCGAGGTCGGCAAAACTGTAGGTGATCTCCTGATCGACCATGCCGTGGATGCGCAACTTCCAGTCCGTCCGCGCCAGCTGCGGCACGGTGAGAGCGGTGTCGATCCGGTAGAAGTCCTCGTTGGCGGTGATGAATCTCGGCAGCGCGGAATCGCCGGGCTGGACGTCGGGTTGGACGCCGGGGGGGATCGGCGGAGCCGGGGACCCCACCTCAGGCAGGGCGAAGCTTTCACGTTCGGTGGCCACCGAACGGCGCTGACGCGTCACAACAGTGCCGACGACCCCGCTCAGTGCGCCCGCGCCGACAAACGCCAAAGCCAGCAGCGACCGTCGCCGCCCCGGTTCGGGGGTCTCGCTCGGGTCTCGTTCCCGAATCCGTTCCGAGGTCAGCAGACGCAGCACGGCGACGGCGCTGGCCGTACCGAGCAGGGTCGGGATGAGATCGGCCGCGCCGGCTCCGGGACGGCTCAGCACAGCCAGGCAGCCCAGCAGTCCGGCACCGACGAGAACGATGCTGCCCAACGGAATTCGCGAGCGTTCCCAGATCGCCGACACTGCCGCCAGCGCACCGATGACGACGAGCACCATCACGGTCAAGAACGTCTTGTCGGCGGTGCCGAAGGTCTGGATGGCCCACTCCTTGACCGGGCCGGGGGTCAGGTTGATCACCGACGTTCCCACGGCCGTCCGGGAGTCGGCCGCCGGGGAGAAGAATGCGGCGGCCAGCTGAGTCACGCCCAAGGCGACGGCCGCGGCGGCCAGGCCGGCTCCCATCCGGGCGCCGATCGTGGTTTGTGGCATACCGCTCAACCTACCGCCGTTAATCAGACCGGAAGCCTCGTTGTTGTGATGGGACGGCGTTCTTACCGGAAGGCCTGCCGTGGCGACACCGATGTGAACGACGAGCCGTCACCGGGCCTGGTCGCCGGTGGGGCACCGGAACCAGGCGTCGCGCATCTCCAGCGTCGTCCGTTCCATCGATTCGAGGAGATCAAGCTGGGGAGCGGGTTTCGGCCCTGGGTCAGGTGCGGGACCCGTGAGGGTGCGCAAGAATCACGCGGCAGCGGCGTGTCGGCGTACCGGCGTGCACCGTCGGCCAGGGGGCCCACGCACCGTCGGCCAGGGGGCCCTATCGCACCACCGGTTGTTCCGCCCCACAACAATCCGCCCCACAACAACCGGTAGCGGCCTCGTGCTCCGCAACCGGCACGGCCCCTGCGTCCTGGAAGTAGGTTTCGGAATCCGCGAGCTTGGCGTAGACCTCCCAGCGCTCGCCCCCGGGTCCGGTGACCCACACCTTGTCCTGCAGAGCGAAGCAGCAGGTGGTGCCGATCTCCTCCTCGGTGAACAGTCCCTGCTCGGTGAGGCGGGCGATTTCGGTGTGCACCTGCTCGCTGGTCTGCACCTCGACACCGAGGTGGTTCAGCGTGCCGCCCTGGCCGGGGTTCTCCAGCAGCACCAGTTTCACCGGGGGTTCGGTGATGGCGAAGTTCGCATAACCAGGCTTCACCTTGGCCGGCGTGGTGCCGAAGAGCTTTGAGTAGAACACGATCGCCTCGTCGAGATCGTCGACATTGAGCGCGAGCTGGATACGGGACATGAGACCTCCTCTGGTCGACCCCACCCTGCCACCTTTTCGATATATGTCAATATATCTGGCAGGATGGTGACATGCCCAAGGCGTTGCCCGTCATCGATCTCACGTCGCCGGTCTGTTGCGCGCCGATTTCAGAGCGGCCGATGGACGACGTGTCCGCCCTGGGGGTGGCGCTGCGACTCAAGGCGTTAGCCGACCCGGTCCGGGTCAGGATCATGTCGCTACTGTTCTCCGCGCCCGCGGGTGAGCGGAACAGCGGGGATTTGGCGGCCGCGACCGGGGTCGCCGAGTCCACGGTCAGCCACCATCTGAGCCAGCTACGCAACGCGGGCCTGGTGGAGTCGACCCGGCGCGGCATGAAGGTCTACCACCAACCGAACCGCGCGGCGATCACGGCACTGTGTGCGGTCATCGACCCCGGCTGTGGTCGCTGACGGTCGCCGCTATTCCCGCGAAACGCGGCCCGACCGGTCCATGACCGCGAAGCTTCCGGCGCCGGCGAAGGCGATCAGCAGGAACGCGAAGCAGTACAGCACGGCGAGCTCGCCGCCGTTCTCGATGGGCAACCACCCATCGGCCTGATGGGCGGTGAAGTAGGCGTAGGCCATCGTCCCCGAGCCGAGCAGTGCTGCCAGGCGGGTGAAGAGCCCGAGGGCCACCAGCACGCCCACGACCAGTTCGATCAGCCCGGCCCACCAGTACGGCCAGGTTCCAAACGGCACCGCCCCGGATTTGGTGGCCGGCCAGCCGAACAGTTTCGCGGTGCCGTGCAGTGCGAACAAGAACCCGATGACAATCCGGAAGATGCCGAGCACGGGGGAGGAGAACCGATCGAGTCGTGCGTCCAGAGCCTGAATCATGCTCTGACCCTACGGCCGATCGGCGACCCGCGCGCCGGTTAGCCACGCCGTCGCCCTGCACCGTCGCGCTACACGACCGCAGTGGTGACCCGGGAGTACGGCGACTCCTTGAAGTTCACTCGCGTCCACTGCTGCACCGGGGGATGCACGTTGAACATTAACTCCTCGATGTTGCGGGTGCCGAGGGTCAGGATGCCGGTGACGTAGTTGATCGGGCTGGGTGTCGACTCGCCGAACATGCCCCAGATCGCTGCCCGCGGCCGGTCGGCCGCCCACAGGTTCGCCAGCGTCGCCGAGGTGCCCAGCGCCCGTCGTGCCATCCGCGACCCGAACGCGGTGTCCATCTGCGCGATCACCGCGGCATGCGTCTCGGGGGTGAAATTGCTGATCCCCTGGACGTAGATGACGAGGGCTTCACGGGGATGCTCGGTCGCGAAGGCCCCGATATCGTCGACCACGTCGGTGAAGGGCGCCGACCGCAGCCCGTGTTCGAGGTAGACGTGCCCGTCGGGCTCATTGTTCAGCCGCAGATCCACGTAGCGGATGCCGTCGCCGAACTGGTCGTAGAGATCCTTGGACTGGGTCTTGCCCCAGCCCGTCGCAATCGGTTTGACGATGAGATCCTGCAGGAAACCGGGCAGTTCGGTGAGGAAG
>CAZGPT010000116.1:0-8036 GCA_964527015.1 uncultured Mycobacterium sp.
GGGTGCTGCTGATCTGGGGCCGCGAAGACAGGGTCAACCCACTCGATGGAGTGCTGGTGGCGCTCAAGCAGATACCACGGGCTCAGTTGCACGTCTTCGGCCAGTGTGGACACTGGGCCCAAGTGGAGAAATTTGACGAGTTCAACCGGCTCACTGTCGATTTCCTGGGCGGTGCTGCTCAGTGAGTATCCGTTCACTGGGTTATCTGCGGGTCGAGTCCACCGATCTCGGTGCGTGGCACGAATACGCCATCAAAGTTCTCGGCATGGTTGAGGGCAAGGGTTCTGTGGACGGCGCCTTGTACCTTCGGATGGACGACTTCCCGGCTCGGCTCGTCATCATTCCCGGTGACCATGATCGACTGTCCGAGGCTGGCTGGGAGTGTGCGAACGCAGCCGGTTTGCAGACGATTCGGAGCTCCCTCGATCTCGAGGGCGTGCCCTACAAGGAGGCCGACGCCGCCCTCCTCGCCGATCGGCGTGTCGACGAGATGATCACCTTCGCCGATCCATCCGGCAACCGGCTCGAGGTGTTCCACGGTGCGGCCCTTGAACATCGCCGCGTCGTTAGCCCGTACGGCCACACCTTCGTTACCGCGGATCAAGGTTTGGGCCATGTCGTGCTCTCGACGCGTGACGACGCTGAGGCACTGCACTTTTACCGCGATGTCCTCGGTTTCAGGCTGCGGGACTCGATGCGGCTGCCTCCCCAACTTGTCGGCCGGCCCGCCGACGGGCCGCCGGCCTGGTTGCGGTTCTTCGGCTGCAATCCGCGCCATCACAGCCTGGCATTTCTGCCGATGCCCACCCCGAGCGGGATCGTCCATCTGATGATGGAGGTCGGAACGAGCGATGACGTCGGGTTATGTCTCGATCGAGCGTTGCGGCGCAAGGTCCCGATGTCGGCGACGCTGGGACGCCACGTGAACGACAAGATGTTGTCCTTCTACATGAAAACCCCCAGCGGTTTCGATATCGAATTCGGTTGCGAGGGAATGCAAGTCGAGGATGATGAGGGCTGGATCGCCCGGGAGAGCACCGCGGTCAGCCTGTGGGGGCATGACTTCAGCATCGGCTCCTATGGCGGCAAGTAGCCGGATGCCGGCCGAGTCGATTGACCCCCGAACCTTCCGGCATGTGCTGGGGCAGTTCTGCACCGGCATCACCATCATCACCACGATGCGCGACGGAGCTCCGATCGGCTTCGCCTGCCAGTCCTTCGCCGCCCTGTCACTGGATCCGCCGATGGTCTTGTTCTGCCCGACGAAGATGTCGCGATCGTGGCAGGCCATCGAGGCCAGCGGCAGGTTCTGCGCCAACATCCTCGCTGAGCAGCAGCGCGAAGTCTGCGCGCGGTTCGGATCCAGAGAGCCGGATAAGTTCGGCGGAATCGATTGGCAACCATCCGGACTGGGCTCACCCGTCCTGGCGGGCTCGTTGGCTCATATCGATTGCACGGTGGCGTCCGTGCATGATGGCGGTGACCACTTCGTGGTCTTCGGCGCGGTGCAGTCGCTGTCCGAGGTGCCCGCGGTCAAGCCCCGGCCGCTGTTGTTCTACCGGGGCGAGTACACCGGGATCGAACCGGACAAGAACACGCCGGCGCAGTGGCGCGACGATCTGGAGTCCTTCTTGACCGCCACCACACCTGATACCTGGCTTTAGGCAGCCCCCGCCTGGGCCCGCGTTAAGCGAACCCCGGCGAGTGGCTGACTGAAATCAGTGCTCGTCGTAGTGATCGGCATGCGCCGCGTGGCGGTGCCCGCCATGGATATAGTCCACGTGGTCACCGTGCTGGACCGCCTCGTGGCCACAGTCGGGCCCGTGCTGATGAGCGGAGTGATCCTCAGCGGTTGCATGCAGATCAGAGGCATCGCACTCGTCATAGTGGTCGGCATGCTGATGATGGGCATGCCCGTCGTGGAGGTAGTCCACGTGGTCACCGTGCTGCACCGAGGCGTGCCCGCAGCTTGCTCCGTGGGTGTGCGGATGGTCGGTGTGAACTGCGTGGGTCATGTCAGTACTCCTGTACGTGGGTGATTGCGTCTCCGACGATGTGGGCCACATGCCGGTCGGCAAGCGAATAAAGAATCTCCTTGCCGCGTCGTTCGGTTCGAAGTACCCGAGCTGAACGAAGGACCCGAAGATGTTGCGAAACGAGTGGCTGGTCCACCCCGAGGGCGTCCACGATTTCGTGGACACATCGTGGCGTTTCCGCGAGCGTCTCGACGATCCCCATCCGGAGGGGATGTGCCAGGGCTCGAAAGAGTTCAGCCGCTGCCAGCCGCGGTTCGGTGACGCTGCTGGCATTCTCGATCACATATAGATATTCGCATATGACTATGTGATGCGTCAAGGCGGGGGTCTCGATGGCGTTCGAGAGGCGCCGCTGTTGCCGGCGGCGATGGGTCGCCATTGAGCAAGCGCTTGCGCCAGAGTCGGTGCGGTTCCGAGTTGATGAAAACGATTGTCATTAGTGTTTCAAGCTGATAACTTGAGGGTTATTGATCATGATTTTCATCTGGGACCCTCGGTCAACCATCACTACTACCGATGGGAGCGTTGTATGTCGTCGCGAAATAAGTTGACTCTTGCGGCAGCTGCACTTGCCGTGGGGGTCATGGCAACACTCACCGTGCATCCCGACGGCACCGGAACGGACATAGCCGATCCAAGCGATTCCCCGGCAACGCAGTCGGTGGACCGCGACCCTCATTCGTTCAGCGCCACGTTCCCTGCGCCGCAGTGCGATGGCGACGAACTCGCCTGCGCAGCAGGGGAAGTCCATTGACCGTATCTCTGCCGGTCCGGCGATAACGCCGCGCTCGGAGGGTGTGTTCAGCCTACGGTCAATGCGAAATAGTCGACCGCCCACAGGTCCATGATGCCGTTGCTGAGAAGCAGACCGCGCTGGTCGCCCCGCTGCGTATTCCGGACCGCGCATTTATAGTGGACGGAGATTCGAACCACATCAGAACCAGGGGCACCGGATGTCATTGCGACCGTCGTCGAAAGCTAAGCCGACCTTCGCGGTAGCGGCACTCGCTATCGGAGCGATGACAGCACTGACCGGAATGTCCTCCGACATCTCCGGTCCGGAAGCAACCAGCGGAACCACATCCCCGACAACGACGACAATTGACCGCGACGCCCATTCGTTTGGCCCCCAGCAACCTGAGTCGGTGTGTAAAGACGACACTCTGGCGTGCGCACCCGCTCATACCCACTGATCTGGGCCGCTGGCGGTCCGCCGTGAATCTTGTCAGGAGCCGATCAACGGTTCAGCCAGGATCCCAGGCGGTTCAGCGCCTCGTCGATATCAACGGCAGGGCCGGCGAAGGACAATCGCACGAAGGAACTTCCGCGCATCGTGTCGAAATCGACGCCCGGTGCTATGGCCAAACCGGTATCGGCCAGGAGTGTCTCGCAGAACCGCAGTGAGTCTGCGGTGATGTCCGAAACGTCGGCGTAGACGTAGAAAGCGCCATCCGGTGGTGCCACCCGGTCGATTCCGAGCCGGCGTAGCCCGGCGATCAGAGCCGACCGGTTGGCGGTGTAGTGCTGCAGGTGTGCTTCCGCTTCGGCGATCGCGGCGGGCGTGAAGGCGGCTATCGCAGCGTGCTGGGGCAGCACGGGCGGGCAGATCGTGAAGTTACCGGTCAGGCAGTCCACTGCCCTGCGTAACTCAGCGGGTACCAGCAACCAGCCCAGTCGCCACCCCGTCATCGCGAAATATTTGGAAAAACTGTTGACCACAACGGCATTGCGAGAGTAGCGCCACGCGCATGAGGTTTCCGGCGCCCCCGGATAGACCAAGCCGTGGTACACCTCATCGCTGATCAGGCGAACACTATTGTCATCGCACCAACGCGCGATCGCGGCGAGTTCGGCGGCGGCGATGACCGTCCCCGTCGGATTGGCCGGGCTGGCCACGATGAGCCCTTGGACTGGCGGGCTCAGTTCCTCGAGCATCGCCACCGTCGGTTGGTAACGGGTCTGTGGGCCGCATTCGATTTCGACGACCTCGCATCCCAGTGCGGTAAGGATATTGCGATAGCAGGGGTATCCGGGGCTCGCGATGGCGACTCGGTCTCCGACGTCGAAGCAGGCTAGGAACGTCAACAGGAAACCGCCCGAGGAACCGGTGGTCAGGACGACATCGTCAACGTCGATACCGAGTCCGTCCCGTCGGGCGTAGGCCTCGGCGATTGCCGTCCGCAATTCCGGAATGCCGAGGGCCACCGTGTATCCCAACTGACTGGTGGAAAGGGCCTCCCGGGCCGCGGCCAGTACGGGTGCGGGTGCTGCCGCGCGTGGCTGGCCCGCGGACAGGTTGACCAGATCGCCGTGTATGCGTTGCCGCTCGGCGGCAGCCAGCCATACATCCATGACGTAGAAGGGCGGAATTCCGGCCCGGCGCGCGACATTACCGATCATCGAAATCTAGGTTAGAACACGGGTCAGAAGACTTCGGCTTCGAGCCGCCGTAGGTGCTCGCGGGGTGAGCCGAACAACAGGGCGCTGCCGTGCGCCCTCTTGAAGTAGAGGTGCATATCGTGTTCCCACGTGATGGCGATCCCGCCGTGCAGCTGAATTGACTCCGCGGCGACGGTGCGGAACGCCTCGCCGGCGGCCAGTCCGGCTAGCGAAGCCGACACCGGGCCCGGAGCGGCCACCGCGTCGCCGACCACCGTCCGGGCAGACTGGACCGTGACGTACAGATCGGCCATCCGGTGTTTGAGGGCCTGGAAGCTGCCGATGACGCGCCCGAATTGGACCCGCTGTTTGGTGTACTCCACGGTCAACTCCAGGCAGCGGGTCGCCGCGCCGATCTGTTCGGCGGCAAGCAGGATCGCCGCGAACTCGGCAATACCCGGGTCGCGGCAGATTTCTTTCGATCCGGCGGGCCTTAGCCGGGTCAGTCGACGGGTCGGGTCCAGAGTTCGCTCCGGGTCGGCGACCGGGTCGGTCCATCGCACGATACCGCCCTCCTCGAGGGCCAGCACCACTTCGGCCACGTCGCCGTTGAGCACGTAATCGCGGTCGAAGACCACCGTGCCGATGAGATCTCCGGCCGCCAGTCCCTCAAGGGTTTCGATATCGGGAGCGTCGAGGCCGAGCAGTGCCAATTCCGCAAGCGTGGTTCCCAGTAGTGGACTGGGGACCAGGTTGCGGCCAAGTTCTTCGAGAACCGTTGCAGCGTCGCCTAATTCGCCGCCAGCGCCGCCGAAGTCCTCGGGAACGACCAAGGCGGCCACCCCGACCTGCTCGCAAAGCATGGCCCAAAGTTGCTCGTCGTACCCACGGGGGGAATCAATCGCTCGGCGCACCGCCTCGGGGGAAGCGTGCTTGTCGACCAAAGCGGCGACGGTCTGGCGCAGCAGTCGACGTTCCTCAGTCGTGGACATCAATCCTCCTGGTCCGCGCGGCACAGTGCCGACAGCACCCGGCGGCGGTGTTCTACGGGGGTGCCCCAAGCAGAGTGCAGGGCCTGGGTGCGCAACAGCAACTGAGACAGGTCATGTTCGACGCTGTAACCGATGGCACCGTGGGTCTGCAGTGCGGCCCGTGCCGACATTAGCGCAGCCTCTGCGGCGGCGGCGTTGGCCGCGCTGGTGTCACGGGGGGTCTCGGCCGAGTCGTCGGCCAACGACAGCGCCGCCCCGTAGACCAGTGGTCGCGCCAAATCGAGCGCGATGTAGACGTCGGCGAGTTTGTGTTTGATCGCCTGGTAGCTGCCGATCGGCCGGCCGAACTGGTTGCGTTGTTTGGCATGATCCACCGCCATTTGCAGCATCGCCTGGCCGGCCCCGATCAACTGGGCGGCGTTGGCCAGTACACCGAACTCGTAGGACCGCGCCACGTCGGCGATCCGGCGATCTGATGCGGTCACCACGTCGAACGACCTGCGTGTCGGATCGATGGAGGTGTGCCCGACGGCCGGTGTCGCGTCGCCGACCTCCCCATCGGCGGCAATCAATACCAGGCCGGCGAAGTCGGCGTTCACCGCCCGCGGCATTGCAGGAGGCATCGCGACGCTGACGATCAGTTCACCGGCGGCCAGGTCGGCTGAGCGCGCGTCCCCGGCCATCAGCACCGGCGCCACCGCGATGGACTCGGTCACCGGGCCGGGTACACACCAGTGGCCCAGACGTTCGGCGGCGACCACCAGATCCACGGGGTGGGCTCCGATTCCGTCGTACTCTTCGGAAACGGCCAGTGCGGTGACCCCCAGGTCGGCGAGTAGACGCCACAGTTTGCGGCCCGGGCCGGTGTCACCGACAGCCCAGGCGCGCATCACGGCCGGGACCTCAACACTCCCCAGCGCCGCGTCGATACTCGCGGCGAAATCGCGCTGCTGCTGATCCAGGGTGAACTTCACGACTTACTTGCCTTGGGTTCCCTGGGGAGACCCAGCAATCGCTCGGCAATGATATTGCGCTGAATTTCATTCGTGCCGGCGTAAATCGGCCCGCCGAGGGCGAACAACAAGCCCTCTGCCCACTGATCGGCCAGTTCGCCATCGGTTCCACGTATGTCCAGAGCGGTCTGGTGCAGTGTGACGTCCAGATCGGACCAGAAGACCTTTGTCACGGAGGACTCCGCTCCGAGTTCGCCACCTGCCGCCAGGCGGGACACGGTGCCGAAGGTGTGCAGCCGGTAAGCCTGGCTCTTGATCCAGGCGTTGGCGACCTGATCGGCGTATGCCGGGTCCGAACCGCGGGTGACCCATTCCCGCAACAACCGCTGCGCCGGTGCGACGAAGCGAGCAGGGCTACGCAATGACATCCCCCGCTCGTTGCTCGCGGTGCTCATCGCGGCACGCCAGCCGCCATGAACTCCGCCGATCACGTCGTGATCCGGGACGAAGGCATTGTCGAGGAAGATCTCCCCGAAACCGGTGGTGCCGCCGAGTTGTTCGATCGGTCGCACCGTCACGCCGGGGGCGTCGAGGTCGAACATCAGATATGTCAGCCCGCGATGGCGTTCGGCCGTCGGATCGGAACGGAACAGTCCGAAACCGCGCTCCCCGAACACAGCGCGGCTGCTCCAGATCTTCTGGCCGTTGAGCAACCAGCCCCCATCGGTGCGAGTCGCGGTGGACCGCAGTGACGCCAGGTCGCTGCCCGACTCCGGCTCCGACCAAGCCTGCGCCCAAATCTGCTCCCCGGTAGCCATTTTCGGCAGGATACGATCGCGTTGCTCCTCGGTGCCATGAGCGAACAGTGTTGGGGCCAGCATCGACGTCCCGTTGGCGCTGGCCCGGCCCGGAGCGCCGGCGCGAAAGTACTCCTCTTCGAACACCACCCACTGCAACAGCGAGGCCTCGCGCCCGCCGTACTTCTCTGGCCACGAGATGACCGACAGGCCGGCGTCGAAGAGCACCCTGTCCCAGTGCCGGTGCTGTTCGAAACCCTCCGCCGTGTCATAGGAACTGGAGGGGAACGAATCCCTGTTGGCGTTGAGGAACGTCCGCACCTCATCCCGGAAGGCGCAGGTCTCGTCGTCATACGTCAGATCCATCACGCCATCTTCCGTAGTTCGGGTTTGACAACCTTGCCCCCCGCGTTGCGCGGCAGGGCGTCGAGGAACACCACCGAACGGGGTGTCTTGAAATTGGCCAGATGCTTTCGGGCGTGGGCGATAACCGATGCCTCATCGATGACAGCGTCGGGGCGGCGCACCACGAAGGCTTGTCCGACCTCGCCCAGTCGTTCGTCGGGCACTCCGATCACCGCCGACTCGGCCACGCCGTCGAGCCGGGCGAGCACCTGCTCGACCTCCGCGGGGTAGACGTTGAACCCCCCGCAGATGAACATGTCCTTGAGCCGGTCGGTGATCCGCAGATTGCCGGCCGCATCCACTGTGCCGATATCACCGGTGTGCAACCAGCCGTCGGGATCGATTGCTACCGAGGTGCCCTGGGGGTCGTCGAGATAGCCGAGCATCACATTGGGGCCGCGCAGGAGCACCTCGCCGCTATTGGATGTCGCCGGCGGGGCGGCTCCGGCATTGGATGTCGCCGGCGGGGCGGCT
>CAZGPT010000116.1:8136-10156 GCA_964527015.1 uncultured Mycobacterium sp.
ATTGGATGTCGCCGGCGGGGCGGCTCCGGCATTGGATGTCGCCGGCGGGGCGGCTGGGGCGATGCGCAGTTCGAATTCGGCGATCGGCCGTCCGCACGTGGTGGCCACCGTGACCGGATCATCGTCGGCGCGGCACATGGTTCCGAACCCGCTGGCCTCGGTCAGTCCGTAGGCCGTCAGCACGATGTCGAAGTCGAGTTCGCGCTGCATGCGTTCGATGAGTACCACCGGCACGGTGGCCGCGCCGGTCACCGCGAACCGCAGCGAGCTCAGGTCATAGCGGCCGCGCGCCGGATGGTCGAGGAGAGCCTGATAGATCGTCGGCGGTCCGGGCAGCACCGTGACCCGGTGTTGCTGCACGGTGCGCATGGCCCCCTCGGGGTCGAATGTGAGTTGCGGGATGAGGGTGGCACCGGTCTGCAGACAGGCCAGGATGCCCGCCTTATAGCCGAAGTTGTGGAAGAACGGGTTGATGCAGAGGTACCGGTCGGCGCTGGTGAGCTGCCCGCACGCAGCCCACGCTGCGGGTGCTGCCAGAGACTGCCGGTGTGCGCACAACACACCTTTGCTGCGGCCGGTGGTACCGGATGTGAACAGAATATCGGAAATATCGTCGGGCCGGACCGCTGCCGCGCGGGCGTCGAGCTCCGCAAGCGGGATCTGGGGCCCGGTGACGAACTCGTCCCAGGTTCCCCGCCCGCCGCGGTCGTCCTCCACCGGGATGCGGACCACATGTCGTAGGGCGGGCAGTTGGCTTCGGTCGAGCTCGGCGACCGGCTCGGTGCCGAGAAATCGTCCCATCGCGAAAACGACCGAGGCCTGCGTGCGCGCCAGGATGTCGGCAGCCTCGCCGGCGGTGAAGCGGGTGTTGATAGGTACCAGTACGGCGCCCGCGTAGTGAACGGCAAGGCAGGCGATGACCCAGTGCCAGGTGTTCGGCGACCAGATCGCGACCCGTCCGCCGGGCTGCACGCCGAGTCCGGCGAGGGCCGCGGCCGTGCGACGGACCTCATCGTGCAGCTCAGCGAAGGTGAAGTCGCGGTCATCGGTGATCAGAGCGGCATGGTCGGCGTAGTCGAAGGCCATCCGGTCAAGTACAGCGGGTGTGGTCAGCCGGTGTTCGGCGGCCATGGGCCCGCCGCTGCCGCCGGGATCCCCGGTCATGGCTCCTCCCGCCTGGCCCCAAGCCAACAAAGCAAGTGCTTGTTAGGTTAGCCTATAGGGGTGATCACGGTCGAGGAGTTCCGGGCTGAGGTCCGCGGCTGGCTGGCCGCCAACCTGGTCGGGGACTACGCCGGCCTCAAGGGTCTTGGCGGGCCGGGTCGCGAGCATGAGGCGTTCGAGGAACGGCTGGCCTGGAACCGGCTGCTCGCCGGCGCCGGCCTGACCTGTCTGGGTTGGCCGGTCGAACACGGGGGCCGCGGTCTTTCGGTGGCCCATCGGGTGGCCTTCTACGAGGAGTATGCGCACGCCGACGCCCCGGACAAGGTCAATCACCTCGGCGAGGAACTCGTCGGACCTACCCTGATCGCCTTCGGTACCGCCGAGCAGCAGCAGAGGTTCCTGCCGCCGATCCGGGAAGTCACGGAACTGTGGTGTCAGGGGTACTCCGAACCAGGGGCAGGTAGCGACTTGGCGGCGGTGTCGACCTCGGCGAATCGCGAAGGCGACCACTGGGTGATCAACGGCCAGAAGGTGTGGACCTCGTTGGCTCACCTCTCGCAGTGGTGTTTCGTGCTGGCCCGGTCGGAGAAGGGCTCATCTCGCCACGCGGGTTTGTCGTATCTCCTGGTGCCGTTGGATCAACCGGGTGTGGAAATTCGCCCGATCGTCCAGTTGACCGGTGACTCGGAGTTCAACGAGGTGTTCTTCACCGACGCCCGCACCGACGCAGATCTCGTGGTGGGTGATCCCGGCGATGGTTGGCGGGTGGCCATGGGCACGCTGCAGTTCGAGCGGGGTGTGTCAACGTTGGGTCAGCAGATCCGTTACGCCCGCGAGCTTTCGGGTTTAGTGGATG
>CAZGPT010000117.1:0-10095 GCA_964527015.1 uncultured Mycobacterium sp.
GGGTAGTACTGGTTGGTCTCCCCCCCGATGAAGCCGTAGAAGTGCTCGAACCCGCTGCCCGTCGGCCACTGCCGGAAGGGCCCCATCGGGCTGGTCTCCCATGACGGCACCTCATGGCATTTGCCGAACTGGGCCGTGGAATAGCCGTTGAGCTTGAGGATTTCCGCCAACGGAGCCGCAGTATTTGGCCGGATCGAGTTGTAGCCGGGTGCCGACGTCGCGAGTTCGGCGATCGCGCCCATCCCCACTGAATGGTGATTTCTGCCGGTCAGCATCGCCTGGCGGGTGGGCGAACAAAGGGCCGTGGTGTGAAAACGGTTGTACTTCAGGCCCGCGTTGGCCAAACGCTCGGCTGTTGGTGACTCGCAGGGCCCGCCGAAGGCCGTCGAGGCACCGAAGCCGACATCGTCGATCAGGGCGATGATCACGTTCGGCGCCCCGGGGGCGGGCGCATCGGCTCTATCGGGGGAAAGTTCCGCCCCGGATCGGTGGCGTCGTACCTGTAACCCACCGTCGGGGGACGGTCCGGTATTGGCAGGGAGAAACGGTTACGGGTATCGGAGTCCATGACACTCACGGTAGTGGCCCGCGACGGATTACGACTCGGTCCCGAATCGGATTGGTAGCCGGCCCGGCAGCGCTCAGACCAGCGGCAGTTCGGCGATCACCGGTCCGGTGGGCTGGGTCGATCCGGAGCCGGGCTCCACGGTGAATGCCAGTTTCGTCGAATCGCCCAGGTCGCTCAGCACCGCAGTGGTCGAGGGGGCCACTGCTTCGGCGTCCATTGTCCCGGCGGAGGTTGAGGTGGACGCGTTGACCAGCCACATCTGGTAGACGGTGCCGGGGGAGGGCGGCGGCACATCGTTCATGACCAGCACGCCGGCGTTACGATCCCGGGAGAACACGACGGTTGCGGTACCGCCGGCCGGGATCGCCCCGAATACGGTGTGCACGTCCGGTGCCGAGAACACCTCCTGTGCGGTCATCTGTTGCTCGGCGGGTGGGCCTTGAGTTGGGCCCAGAGATGGGCGTAGCGACAGCCCTACGCCGACGGCGGCGAGGCCCACCACCAAGGCGGCAGCCGCCGATAACAGCACCGTCCGCCAGCGTCGGCCGGATTGTTCCGTGGGCAGCGTCCGAACATTGTCCGTGGTGGCTACGGCCGGGCGTCCGGCTCTCCCGCCTGAGTTCTGCCCGGCTTGCTCCCGATTGACGGCCGCCAGCAGGCTGGCCCGCAGCGTGGCCGGCGGTTCCTCCGCGGCGGCCGCCGACACCACCGCCATGGTTTCGCGGACAGCGCGGACCTCGTCATAGAAGGCGTCGGCGACCCGGAGGCCGGCGCCGGCGAGTCGGCTCTCGATCTCGTCGCGCTCATCGTCGGAAACCGCGTGCAGCGCGTACGGGACCGCCAGGTCGAGCAGATCGCCGTTTCGGTAGTCGTCCTGTGTCGTGGTCATTGCTCCGTCATCACCCCACTCCTAGGCAGGTGCGCAGGCCGCGCAACGCGTCGCGCATCCGGGATTTAACCGTCCCGAGATTCGCGGAGAGCCGTTCGGAGACCTGCACGTAGGTCAGGCCCTGGTAGTAGGCGAGTTCGATGCACTCGCGCTGAACACCGGTCAGCCCGTCGAGGCAGGCGGTGACCCGCCGCTTTTCCTCGCCGGAGATCACCGCGTCGATGACATGGTCGGCTTCCCGTTCGACGGTCGATGCGCCGTACCGGGAATGACGCTGGGAGGCAGCCTGTTCGGAACGAACCCGGTCCACCGCGCGGCGATGGGCGACGGTAAGCAGCCAGGCCAGCGCGCTTCCCGAGGCAGGGTCGTAACTTTCGGCCGTCCGCCACACCTGGAGGTAGACGTCCTGGGTGGTCTCCTCGCTGTAACCGCGGTCCCGTAGGACTCGGCTGACCATCCCGTATACCCGGGCTCGGGTGGCGTCATACAGAGCCGTGAACGCCTCGGCATCATGGTGGGCGACCCGGCGCAGAAGTCCATCGAGATCTACCGTCGTCACCGGCCCACACCTGTCGTTATCGGTGCCATTGATGCGTAGCGTAACCGGGCGCTCCAGCAGTCGGGTCACGATGGTGCCAGCGAATGGTTGTGAGCGCGCCACGCGGGCGCGGGTGCCGTCGCGATCCGCCGGGACTGCCGGGGGGTGGCCGGAGCGGCCGGGATCCCGCGCCGCCGCAACATGACGGCTTGGATTCGCACGCCGATCCGCGCCATCTGGGGGGCCAGCGGTCTGGTCAGTTGTAGCAGCAGAATATGGCCGGCGGTAGCGCGCCGCCGGGCCCCACGCCACGTAGCCACCAGCGCCGCGTGGTCATCGCGATGGAGGGACACGGTTAGGTCCACGGCGTCCGTGGGCCGCGGAACCCGCACCAGAAAGTAGCCGTTCTCGTCGGCGAACGGTGCGCCGCGCAACGCCGCGGACACGGCTGCCGGGCCGTCCTCGGCCGGCGGCAGCACGAAGGAGCTGCGCGCACCGTCCGCGGTCTGAATTTCGGCGATGACGCAACGGAGTTCGCCGCTGGCGTCATGGCACCAGAAGAGGCTCAGCGGATTAAAGGAGCGGCCCAGCACCCGCGGCATCATCAACGCCGTTACCCGGCCGCCCGGAATGAACACGCCTTGGCGGGCGAGGACGGTGTCGACCCGCTGTCGCAGCGTGTCCTTCGATGTTCCGTCGAAGTGGTCCTCGGCCTCGAAGCGGGCGAACGGCCTGATCCACCACGGCAGACGGGGCAGCTCGTCGATATCGACGTACCAGCTGTAGCTACGGTGCTCGCCGTAATGACGCGCCGGCGAGCGGTGCAGGTGAGTCACGCGGGTGGGAAACAATGCGGGAGTGTCCACGTGAGCCATTCGTAGCGGCCGCGCGGCCGGATGGGCGCGGATGGGAATGTGACCGAGATCTCGGCACGTCAGCCGACCACCGTCAGGTAGATCAGCGCCAGGTTGAGCAAAATGATCAGCCCCGCGACCAACCAGCCCAGCGCGGAGACGAGTCGGCCGTTGGTGTCGGCGCCCATCAGAGCTTTGTCGCTGGTCAGGCGGATCAGCGGCACGAGCGCGAACGGGATGCCGAAGGACAATATGACCTGCGATAACACCAGTGCGCGAGTGGGGTCCACGCCGCTGGCCAGCACCAGCAGGGCGGGAACAAGGGTGACCAGTCGGCGCACCAGCATCGAGAACCGCCGGCGCAGTAAGCCCTGCATGATCATGGCGCCCGCGTACGCGCCCACCGATGTCGAGGCCAGGCCGGAGGCCAGCAGGCCGATTGCGAAGAACAGTGCCACTCCCGGGCCGAGGGCGTCTCCGACGGCCGCGTGTGCGCCCTCGATGGTGCCGGTGCCCTCGCGGCCGCGCAGGTTGGTGGCCGCCACCAGCAGCAGCGCCAGGTTCACGCTGCCCGCTACCAGCATGGCGATGCCGACATCCCAGCGTGTCGCACGTAACAACCTCGCCCGTACCGGACCGGGGTCAGGATGTCCGTGCCGGTCGCGGGCCAGCCCGGAATGCAGGTACACCGCATGGGGCATCACGGTCGCTCCGAGCATGGCGGTGGCGAGCAGGACACTGTCCACGCCGTCGAATCTGGGCACCAGTCCACCCGCCACCTGATCCGCCGGCGGCGGATTGACCACCAGGCTGGCCAGGAATCCGATGGCGATGACCAGCAGCAGGCCGGTGATGACCCGTTCGAACATCCGTTGTCCGCGGCGGTCGCCGATCGCGAGCAACCCCAGCGACACCAGACCGGTGATCACCCCGCCCACCATCAGCGGCAGGTCGAAGAGCAGGTAAAGGGCAATCGCGCCGCCGATGATCTCGGCCACGTCGGTGGCGATGGCGACGAGTTCGGCCTGGACCCAGTAGGCAATCCGGCTCGGGGTGCTGGTCCGGTCGCGCACCGCCTCGGGAAGTGTCCGCCCGGTCACCAGGCCGAGTTTCGCGCTCAGATACTGCACCAGGGCGGCCATCACATTGGCCACCACGATCACCCAGACCAACAGGAAGCCGAAGTCGGCACCGGCGCTGACGTTGGCGGCGATATTTCCGGGATCGACGTAGGCGATGGCGGCGACGAAGGCCGGACCGAGCAGTGTCCATCCCCGTTTCGCCCGGACCGGGTTGGCCTCTGCGGTCAAAAGCCGGGCCAGACGCGGTCGCCGCCGGGTCCGATCGCCGGGAAGCCCAGCGTGCCGAATCCCCAGCCGGCACCGGGATCGGTGAACGCCGGGTCGGGCGTCGTGGTGATGGCGGTGTGGCCCGGACCGCGGGTGCACTGCCGTGTGCTGATGCCGATATCGGTGCACTCCGGTGGCGCGGCGCCGACGGGGGCGGTGGGGACCGTGGCCGCCAGCGCTGCGGAGGCCGCCAGCAATCCCAGCGTCCTGGTCACCGCGGCGGTTCGGACACTCCGGCGCAGCGACCCCACGGTGTTCTCCTCGCTGCTGACTGCCTGGTCACCGGGGGGCTGCGTACAAGCCTTTACCGGTCACCAGAGGCAGGTCCAGTGTGGTGCGGATACCCGGCGCGGCGGCGACCACGGCAGGGATGGCGTTGACGATACGCGTCGCGGTGGCCAGCACCCCGGCGTGGTTGTGGTCGCCGTTCCGGCTGGTCAGGCAGAGGTCCAAGGCGTAGTTCGGTTCGCCGGTGATCTCGATGCGATAGTTGCCCCCCTCCTGCGCCGGCTGGGGCCAGTCCGGGCACATGTCATCGCGCAGCCGGGTGACGTGTTCGAGTACGACGGCCGGTGCGCCGTCGACCAGGCCGATCACCTCGAATCGCAGCGCGGCGGCGGTGCCTTTTGCGATGTGGCCGCTGGCGATGTCGAAGGCCTCGGGCGCGGGCTCGCGGATGTACATCTCCTCCAGGCCGTCGAGTTCGACACCCATTCCGGCGGCGAGCTGGCGCACCACCGAACCCCAGCCGATACTCAAGACACCGGGCTGCAGCAGCATGGGAATCTCGTCCATCGGCTTACCGAAGCCCATGACGTCGAACATCACCGTGGCGCTGTCATAGGTGTCATAATTAATGACCTCCATACAGCGCACCTGCTCGATGCTCTGGCAGGTTCCCATCAGCGCCAGCGGGACCAGGTCGTTGGCGAAACCGGGGTCGATGCCGTTGACGAAGATGCTCGAATTCCCTTCCAGCGCAGCGTCCTCGATAGGTTTGATCATCTCGTCGGGGATCACCTGCCAGGGCCATTGCAGGAATACCGGCCCGCTACCCACGACGTTGACGCCGGCGGCCAGGATTCGCCGGTAGTCCTCGAGGGCCTCGAGGAGGCGATTGTCGGCCATCGCGTTGTAGACAGCGCAGTCCGGTTCGGAGGCCAGTACCGCCTCGAGGTCGGTGGTGGTGGTGATACCGGTCTTGGTGTCCAGCCCGACGAGTTCGGCGGCGTCCCTGCCGGCCTTGGCATCCGAAGAGACCCACACCGCGGTGAGTTCGTAGTCTGGGTTGTTGATCAGGGATCGCAGTGCGTGGGCGCCGACGTTGCCGGTACCGATCTGTGCGACGCGGATGGACATGTGCTCCTCCTAGAGGTCGGGGATGGGCAGGTCGAGATTGGGGACGTTCAGACCGCCGTCGACTTCGAGCATCTTCCCGGTCAGGAAGCTACCGGCGGGCGAGGCGAGGTACACCGCGGCAGCGGCGATATCGAGCGGATCGCCGAGGCGGCGCAGGGGGGTGGCCTTTTCCATCGGATCGCGCAGGGCGTCGTTGGCGGCGACGATCTCCAGCGCCGAGGTCAGGATCGATCCCGGAGCGATGGCGTTGACCCGGATTCTCGGGCAGAGATCCAGCGCCGCCAGCCGGGTGTAGTGGGCCAAGGCGGCCTTGGCGGTGCCATAGGCAGCGAAGCCGCGGCCGGCGAGTCGCCCCATCGTGGAGCTGATGTTGATGATGTTGCCGCCGCCGGAGTGCTCCAGCATCAACGGCGCCGCGGTGACGGTGAGGGCATGGGCGGTCAGCACATTGAAGCTGAAGGCGTCCCGCATATCCTTGACGCTGGTGGTCAGCAGGGTGTTGGGCATCGAGCCGCCGACGTTGTTGACCACGATGTCGAGCCTGCCGAACGCCTCCACTGCGCTGCCGGCCAGTTCCGCGGTGGCCGCCGGATCGGAGAGGTCGGAGACGACGACGTGGGCGCGCCGCCCGATCGTCTCGATCTGGGTGGCCACCGCCTCCAACTCCGACCGTGTGCGCGAGGACACCAGGACGTCGGCACCCACCTCGGCGAATGCGATGGCGACAGCGGCTCCAAGTCCGCGTCCGGCCCCGGTGACGACGGCGACCTGGCCGTCGAGACGGAATCTGTCCAGGATCACGTGCACTCCCTCGTCGGCAACACCGTAACAAGAGAGTTGTAACACGTTCTACTTTTTGGCTTGGGCCTTCCGGGCCGGTGCTTCCTGGTCCGGCACTTGCCGGGCCGGTGCTTCTTTGTCGGCGGCCTGTTTGTTGGCGGCCTGCTCGCGGCGACGTCGAACGCTGGCCTCCAGTTTGGCCAGCAGATCCGAGACGTCCCCGGCGTCGTCGATCCCGGCGGGCTCTTCCGGGGTAGTGAATGCTTGTCCGTCTGCGAGCTTGGACTCGACGAGTTCGGTGAGTTGTTCCTGGTAGGTGTCGGTGTACTGCTCAGGGTGGAAGTCGGCGGCCATCGACTCGACCACCTGTCCGGCCATCTTCAACTCGGAGGCCCGGATCTCGACGTCCTGGTCGAGGCCGGGGAAATCCGGATCGCGGATCTCGTCGGGCCACAGCAGCGTATGCACGACCATCACCTGGCGTCTGGAGAAATCCCTGACCCGCAAAGCGGCCAGCCTGGTCTTGTTCCGGAGGGTGAAGTGGACGATGGCCACCCGGTCGGTTTCACTGAGTGTTTTAGTAAGCAGCACATACGATTTCGGTGATTTACCGTCCGGCTCCAGATAATAGCTACGGTCGTAGAGAAGGGGGTCGATCTCGCCTGCCGGGACGAAGTCCAGTACCTCGATCTCGTGGCTGCGTTCCTCGGGCAGGGTTGCGATGTCCTCGTCGGTGATCACCACGGTCTGGCCGGTGTCGGACTCGTATCCCTTGGCGATATCGCGGTACTCGACGATTTCGCCGCACTCCTCGCAAACTCGCCGGTATCTGATGCGGCCGTGGTCTTTCGCGTGCACCTGATGGAACTTCAGGTCGTGATCCTCGGTGGCGCTGTAGACCCGCACCGGGACGTTCACCAGGCCGAAGGCGACCGAACCCTTCCAGATGGACCGCATGGGACCAGTATGCCGAGGCGGGTGCGGTCGTGCCGCCGCAGAAAGCCTGATCACTGGCTCCCTGCCTCGCCGGGCAATACGTTGGGGTGATGATCGACGTGTGGCCGCCTGATGCGGGGACGGAGCCGATGGTCAGGCTGAGCAATCCCGACAAAGTGCTGTATCCGGCGAGTGGAACCACCAAGGCGGAGGTGTTCGGGTACTACACCGGCATCGCCGATGTGATGCTTCCGCATATCGCCGGCCGGCCGGTCACCCGCAAACGTTGGCCGAACGGAGTGGAGCAGGCCTCGTTCTTCGAGAAGAACCTGGCGAAGTCGGCGCCGGCCTGGTTGAGTCGTGGAGTCCTAGTGCACCATTCCGGTCCCACCGTCTATCCGATCATTGACAGTTCGGTGGGGCTGGCCTGGATCGCTCAGCAGGCTGCGTTGGAAGTGCATGTGCCGCAATGGCGTTTCGGCCGTGACGGTAAGCCCGGCCCAGCGGACCGACTGGTGTTCGATCTCGACCCCGGGGAGGGGGTGGGGATGACGCAGTTGGCGGAGGTGGCCCACGCGGTCCGCGACCTGATGGCCGATATCGATGTGGCGGTGTACCCGCTCACCAGCGGCAGTAAGGGCCTGCACCTGTATGCGCCGCTGGCCAAACCGGTCGGCAGCGGTGGGGCGGTCACGCTGGCCCGGCGAGTGGCCGCACAACTCGAGCAGAGCATGCCGACTCTGGTCACCGCAACCATGGCGAGGCGGATGCGGGCCGGCAAGGTCTTCCTGGATTGGAGTCAGAACAACGCTGCTAAGACCACCATCGCGCCGTACTCATTGCGGGGACGGCGGAATCCGACAGTGGCAGCGCCACGGACCTGGGATGAGATCGGCGACCCGGGCCTGGGCCAGTTGCGGTTCGACGAGGTGTTGTCCAGGGTCCAGCGGGACGGTGATCTGTTGGCGGGATTGGACGGGTCGTTTGATCGGGCGGCCTCGGATCGGCTCAGCACCTACCGAGGTATGCGGGATGCGACCAAGACCCCCGAACCGGTGCCGCAGGTGGCCCCGGTGTTGACGGCCGGGGCCGGCAACCGTTTCGTGATCCAGGAACATCGGGCCAGGCGGCTGCACTACGACTTCCGGCTTGAGCGCGATGGCGTGCTGGTGTCATGGGCGGTGCCGAAGAACCTGCCCGGCGCACCGTCGGAGAATCGCCTGGCGATCCGTACCGAGGACCACCCGGTTGAGTACGCGGCTTTCGAAGGCGCCATTCCGGAGGGGCAGTACGGAGCCGGGACGGTGGCCATCTGGGACGCCGGCTCCTACGAGACGGAGAAGTTCCACATCTGCCCGCGGGGTGCCGATGGCCGGGGCGGGAAGGTCGGCGGGAAGGTCGGCGGAGAGGTGATCGTCGATCTGCATGGCCGCCGGATCAGTGGGCGTTACGCCTTGATCCAGACCGATGGAGACCAGTGGCTCGCCCACCGGATGAAGGATCAGCCGAGGGCGCATGTGCAGGACTATGCGCCGATGCTGACGACGCCGGGACGGGTGGACAGGTTCACCTCTGCGCAGTGGGCGTTCGAGGGCAAATTCGACGGGTATCGGATGCTTGTGGAGGCTGACCAGGGCCGCCTCGCGCTGCAAACCCGCAACGGTCGCGACGTGACTTCCGAGTATCCGCAGTTGCAGCCGCTCGCCGCGGATCTGAACGACTACCACGTCATCCTCGACGGTGAGGTGGTGGCACTGGACGCCCGTGGGGTGCCGAACTTCGGTGAGCTGCAGAATCGGGACCTAGCTACCCGAATCGAGTTCTGGGCCTTCGACATTCTCTATTTGGACGGACGTTCGCTGTTGCCGGTGAAGTACCGTGATCGGCGAAAGATTCTGGAAACCCTTTCCTCGGCAACAGCTTTAACCGTTCCGCCGCTTATCGAGGGTGACGGAGCGGATGCGTTGGCCAAGTCCCGCAAGCGACAGTGGGAGGGTGTAGTGGCCAAGAAATGGGACTCGGTCTACCGGTGCGGACACCGCTCGCCGGCGTGGATCAAGGATAAGAACTGGAATACCCAGGAGGTGGTTATCGGTGGCTGGCGCGAAGGTCGGGGCGGACGCTCAGGTGGTTTCGGCGCGTTGCTGCTCGGCGTTCCCGACTCGGGCCGACTGCGGTTCATCGGCCGGGTCGGAACTGGTTTCACCGCAAAGGATCTGACGTCGCTCAAGGCCGTCCTGGCGCCACTGCGCACCGCCGACTCGCCCTTCTCTCCTGCACTCACCCGGCCGGAGGCCAAGGACGTCACCTACGTCCGGCCCGAACTGGTCGCCGAGGTTCGCTACGGCGAGATGACGGCGGACGGCCGATTGCGGCACTCGAGTTGGCGGGGCCTGCGTCCGGACCGGACACCCGCCGAGGTGTTCTTGAGGGGCCCGGGTAGCGGTACCTCATCATGAAAACAACGTTCTTTCGTGGCGACGCCTACGCCGAACGAACACGGCGACTCCGATGATCGCCGCCAGTTGCACCAGGCCGAGCAGCATCAGCGGCCACAGCAGACCAGCGATCGCCGAGATCACGATCGGATGATCTGGTGCCGAAACTGTTTTCGCTCGAAACCATTGCATTACAAGGAAAGTAGCGACGCACCAGACCAGCGATACGATGGCGTATCCCCCCACGCGAATCTCCCCCCCGGGAAAACTCACGGTACCACGCGCGTAGCGGGATGGTGCTCACCTCCAGAAAGCGTCATAGATGATTCACTGTTCGTCGTTGTTTGTGTTGTGTAGCAGTCGTTCTGGGTGGTGGTAGGTGTT
>CAZGPT010000118.1:0-9983 GCA_964527015.1 uncultured Mycobacterium sp.
GCCCACCCCGGCAAGCCCGGCGATGGCCGCTTTGGTCAGCTCGACGCACCTGTCCCGAAGCGGTCCCGGTGGCTGGCGCAGAATCACGTCGTGAACGGCCGCGTCAACAACAGCGACGACCAGTTGTGCCGCGATCAACCGGTCCTGACGGCCAGGGATTCGGTGCTCCAGCAACCGGGCAGCCATGTCCGCCATGTGATGGCGGGCCACCAGCAGTTCGTGGTTGAGCTCTGCCGTTCGGGCAGCCTCATGGGCGATGAGCAGGTGAAGTCGATCGCGTTCATGCTGCCCCACCAGAAGATCGATCACCGTTCCGATGACCGTGTTCAGCTCGGCATGTGGCTCCGAGTCCGCGATGAGCGCATCGAAAGCCGCCACAGATGACGCAAGATGTCGCCGAGCGATCTCGACGAGCAACGCGTCCTTGTTCGGAAAGTATTGGTATAGAGAACCGATGGAGACCCTCGCCTCCCGGGCAATCTCATTGGTCGTGGCCGCCTCGTAGCCCACGTCGTCGAAGACACTGATGGCCGCGTCCACGATCCGATCAACTGTCCGCGCCGAACGCTGCTGGCTCGGGGCTTTCCGGGCACTCAGGTCCGCGTCGGACACCACTGGATCCGGGAACTAGTACAGCGCGTTAGCGAAGTTGCGCCGGGCGGCGATCACATCCGGGTCCGCCGGATCGAACAGCTCGAACAGCTCGATCAGCCGGGTACGCACCCGGGTGCGGTCATCGCCGGCGGTGCTCTTGACAAGCGCGATCAGCCGCTCGAAGGCGCCGGCGATGTCCTGAGAGAGGATCTGCACGTCGGCGAGGGCGAAGGCCGCGTCGATATCTCCCGGCGCGGCTTCGGCGTTCGCCAGGACATCCGGCGGGTGCGCGGAGGCCCGCTGCAGGAAGGTGATCTGACGTAGCGCACCCTTGGCCTCGACGTGGTCGGGGTCGGAGTCCAGGATGCTTTGGTACGCGGCGTGGGCGGCGGCGAAATCGCCGGAGTCGAGCAGCTCGCGGGCCGCATCGAGTGCAGGGTCGGCCGGCGTTTCGGCTTCGGGCCCCGCACCGAATTTCCCGGCCGTGGCCGACAACAGCGAGGCGACCCAGCGGCGCAACTGCTCGGGTGGTTGCGGGCCCTCGAAGCTGGCCACCGGCTGCCCGCCGGCCAGGGCCACCACCGTCGGAACGGCCTCCACGCCGAAGATGGCGGCCACCCGTGGTGCGGTGTCGACGTTGACGGTCGTAAGCGACCACTTGCCGTCGTCGGCGGCGGCCAGCCCGGCCAGAGCGTCGGCGAGCGCGACGCAGGCTTCGCTGCGGGGGGACCACAACAGCACGACGACCGGGATCTGATTGGACCGGGCCAGCACTTCGGCTTCGAAGTTGGTCTCGGTGATCTCGACCCCGGCGGTACCGCCGGCACCACCGGTTTGGGTGCCCTGTTTGAGGCCGGAAAGATCCACCGCTCCGGCCATTGCCGGCGCCATTCTCGGACGAGGACGTGTCACGCCGATAATTCTGTCACGTCGGCACCTATGACCAACATCACATCAGCATCGCGGGGACACTGCCGGGGTACTGCGGGCCTGCCGACCCTGTGCCCCAGCAACGCCCGTGGTGGTCTATCCGGCCCGCAGGATCAGCGCATCACCCTGGCCCCCGGCTCCGCACAGCGCTGCAACGCCGTAACCGGATCCCCGGCGGGCCAGTTCCAGGGCGGCATGCAGGGTGATGCGCGCCCCGGACATCCCGATCGGGTGACCCATGGCGATGGCCCCGCCGCTGCGGTTGACCTTCTCCGGGTCCAGCCCGAGCTCACGGGTCGAGGCCAGCGCAACGGCAGCGAAAGCCTCATTGATCTCGATCACGTCCAACTGATCAATGCCAATGCCCTCGCGTGCGATCGCCTTGGCTATGGCGTTGGCGGGCTGTGACTGCAGGGTGGAGTCCGGACCGGCGACATTGCCGTGCGACCCGATCTCGCAGAGCCAGTCCAGGCCCAGTTGCTGCGCCTTGGCCTTGTTCATCACCACGACCGCACAGCCGCCGTCGGAAATCTGCGACGCCGAGCCGGCCGTGATGGTGCCGTCCTTGCGGAACGCCGGTCGCAGGCCGGCCAGCGACTCGGCGGTGGTGTTGGCCCGGATGCCCTCGTCCTCGGCGAATTCGATCGGTTCTCCCCTGCGCTGCGGGATGCTCACCGGCACAACCTCATCGGCGAACACCCCGTCCTTCCAGGCGGCGGCCGCCTTCTGATGCGAACCTGCCGCGAACTCGTCCTGCTCGGCCCGGGTGAACCGGTCGGCGTCGTTGCGCTGCTCGGTCAGTGCTCCCATCGGCTGATCGGTGAACACGTCGTGCAGCCCGTCGTAGGCCATGTGGTCGAGCATGGTGACATCGCCGTACTTGTGGCCGGCCCGGCTGTCCATCAGCAGGTGCGGGGCCCTGGTCATGGACTCCTGCCCGCCGGCCACCACGACATCGAATTCGCCGGCCCGGATCAACTGATCGGCCAGCGCGATGGAGTCGACTCCGGACAGGCACATCTTGTTAATGGTCAGCGCGGGCACGTCCCAGCCGATACCCGCGGCCACCGCCGCCTGCCGGGCCGGCATCTGGCCGGCGCCGGCGGTCAGCACCTGCCCCATGATCACGTAGTCAACCAGCGATGCCGGGACACCGGCCTTGTCCAGGGCGGCCCGGATGGCGACCGCCCCCAGGTCCGCACCGGAGAAATCCTTAAGCGAGCCCATCAGGCGCCCGATCGGCGTGCGGGCCCCAGCAACGATGACCGACGTCGTCATATCTACCTCCCAGGCAGTGGTTATCCAGTGATCTGGCCGATCGGCGCAGCACGTCTGTGGCCGTCAGGTTACCGTTGAGATATGAGCACCGAGCAGGTCGACGCCCGTCCTTTCCTGGCGAGCGCTCTGGTCACGGCCATCGATCACGTCGGCATCGCCGTGCCGGATCTGGATGCGGCGATCGCCTGGTACCACGACCACCTCGGGATGATCGTGGTGCACGAGGAGATCAACGCCGACCAGGGTGTGCGCGAGGCCATGCTGTCGGTCCGCGGCGCCCCCCGCGACAGCGCCCAGGTCCAACTGATGGCGCCGCTGGACGACACCTGCACCATCGCGAAGTTCATCGGCAAGCGTGGGCCGGGTATCCAGCAGCTGGCCTACCGGGTCAGTGACCTCGACGCACTGTGCGACCGGCTTCGCGCCCACGGTGTTCGCCTGCTCTACGACGCACCCCGGCGTGGGACGGCGAACTCACGGATCAACTTCATCCACCCCAAAGACGCCGGTGGCGTGCTGGTGGAGCTGGTCGAGCCCGCCGAGCTCTGAGCCGGCAGGCTCACCGTCACGATCCACCCCCCTCACGGTCCACTCTCAGCGCCGTCTGCGGGTGGGTCCGCGGTTGGTCCGGTGAGTCCAGCACGGCGTGTGCCAGTGTCTCCGGTCCTCGCCGCCCTCACCATTCCGCCAGGCCACGATATGCGGGGTACCGGGCCGGATCAGGTGGTCGCAGCCCGGGCAGCGGTAGGTCTTGTTCGCTCGTGCGCCCGCGATCGGGGTGACTTCGTACTCGAATCCGTCGGGCCCGGTCTCCAGCCTGCGCAACATCAGAACAGCCGGAACTCGTCGCTGTCCATACCGCGCATGACGTCGTAATCCAAAGTGAGGCAACGAATACCGCGGTCAGTCGCCAGCGTTCTGGCCTGTGGTTTGATCTGCTGCGCGGCGAACACGCCGGTGACCGGCGCCAGCAGACCGTCCCGGTTGAGCAATTCGAGGTAGCGCGTCAGCTGCTCAACTCCGTCGATCTCGCCGCGGCGTTTGATCTCGACGGCCACCGACCGGCCCTGTTCGTCGCGGCAGAGGATATCCACCGGCCCGATCGCAGTCATGAACTCCCGGCGCACCAGGGTGTACCCCTCGCCGAGCAGTTCGATATGTTCGGCCAGCAGTTCCTGCAGGTGGGACTCCACCCCGTCTTTGATCAGACCGGGGTCGGTGCCCAACTCATGGCTTGTGTCGTGTTCGATCTCCTCGATCGTGATCCGCAGCTGCTCACCGGCGTTGTTTTCCACCAACCAGACCCGGGTGTCGGCATCCTCGACCAGCCGACAGGGCGGGCTCATCCAGTTCAGCGGCTTGTAGGCCCGGTCATCGGCGTGAATGCTGACTGAGCCGTCGGCCTTGATCAGGAGCAGCCGCCGCGCCGAGGGCAGGTGGGCGGTGAGCCGCCCGCAGTAGTCAACGGTGCACTGGGCGATCACGAGTCGCACCGGTTCAGCTTAAGGGTCGGGCCCCGTCGAATTAGGCTGACGCCACCATGAGATCCACACCGAGCGTGGCGCAGCGGCTGGGCCGTGTTCTGGAGCGGATCACCAAGCAGAGCGGACGCCCGAGTGCGCCACCCACCTACGGGTCGCTGCTGCTGGGCCAAACGTCGGAGAGTCCGGCCCGGCGCGGGGCCCGGATCCAGCTCATCCTGACCCTCTTCATCATCACGGTGAACGCGCTCGGCATCGCCGTGGTGGTCCTGCTGGTCGCGGTGGCCTTCAGCAATCCCAGCGTGTTCACCGACGTGCCGAAGTGGCTGCCGGCGATCGCGCTGCCGTGCTACGCGGTGAGCACGCTGGGCCTGGGGACCTGGTGGATCACTGCCCGCACAATCGATGACCTGCGCTGGTCCATCGAGGGCCGGTCGCCCAGCAGGGTCGATCAGCGCAACGTTTTCCTCACCCCCTGGCGGATCGCCATCGCACACATGGTGTCCTGGGGCGCCGGCGCGATCGTGTTCACCGGCCTCTACGGCCACTACAACACCGATTTCATTCCCCGCGTCGGTCTTGCGGTGCTGTTCTGCGGCGCCATGGTGGCCACCGGGAGCTACCTGTTCGCCGAGTTCGCCCTGCGGCCGGTGGCCGCCATGGCACTGGCTGCCGGGACTCCGCCGCGCCGGTTCGCCCCGGGCATCCTGGGGCGCACCATGACCGTCTGGATGGTCAGCTCGGGTCTGCCGTTGATCGGTTTCGGGCTCACGGCGCTGTTCTCGCTGATCCTGCGCAATCTCACCGAAGGTCAGTTGGAAGTGGCCATTCTCATCAGCTCAGCCGCCGCCCTGATCGTCGGTTTCATCCTGATGTGGATCCAGGCCTGGTTGACCGCCACCCCCGTGCGGATGGTGCGAGCCGCTCTCCGACGCGTCGAGGAGGGCGATCTGTCCGCCAGCGTGGTGGTGTTCGACGGCACCGAACTCGGCGAATTGCAGCGTGGTTTCAACTCGATGGTGGCGGGCCTGCGCGAGCGTGAGCGGGTTCGTGAGCTGTTCAGCAGGCACGTCGGGCGTGAGGTGGCGGCGGCCGCGGAATTGCATCAACCGGAACTCGGTGGCGAGGAACGTCATGTGGCCGTGCTGTTCATCGACGTCGTCGGGTCCACCAAGATGGTCACGTCTCGGCCTCCGATGGAGGTCGTCGACCTGCTCAACCGGTTCTTCTCGGTGATCGTCGAGGAGGTCGATCGACACCGAGGTCTGGTCAACAAGTTCGAAGGCGATGCCGCGCTGGCCGTCTTCGGGGCGCCGGTCACCCTGGACAATCCGGAAAGCGATGCGCTGGCCGCGACCCGGGCCGTCGCCCGGCGCCTGAAGCTGGAGGTCCCCGAATGCCCGGCGCGGATCGGCGCGGCCTCCGGGCAGGTTGTCGCCGGCTACGTCGGAGCCAAGGAACGTTTCGAGTACACCGTCATCGGCGAGCCGGTGAACGAAGCGGCGCGGCTCGCTGAATTGGCTCGCTCGGAGCCGAGCCGGGCGCTGGCCTCGGCGGCGACCATCGCCGCCGCTTCCGAGCGGGAGCAAAGGTTCTGGCGCCTGGGCAGGCCGATGCGCTTGCGCGGCTATGACGGTCGCATCCAGATCGCCAGTCTGGTCGGCGGACGATGACCGTCTGACCGCCCACTCACCGCCCACTCAGGGCTCGCGGTTGTCCCGAAACCACATGTCCGCTGCGGCCAGCGCCTCATCGAGCGTACGGAACACCACCTCGTCGAATCCGCGGCCCGGACGGACCACCGCCGAATCCGGATCGACGACAAAGCCCTGTTTACCGGATGCCCGCAGGGTGGCGCTCATGCTGGCGAGCAGTTGCCGAGCCGAGTCATTGATGGTGTCCACCCGGGTCACATCGAGGACGGCCACCGAGAACTTCTGGTAGTCGCGGCTGATGGTGCGCAGCACCTTCTCCACGCCGGAGAACATCAGATCGCCGTGCATCTCGTACACCCGCACCCAGTCCCGGGCCTGATAAACCGCCCGGATGGTCATGCGTTCCTCACGGCTGACATTCATGAAGTGCAGACCCAGGCGCTGGGACAGAGCCCGGCACACCAGAACGCCGCGGACGCTGTTACCCCGGCCGTCCAGCAGCGGCGAGTACACGCCGATACCGAGTTGACCGGGCAGGGCCGCGGCGATCCCGCCGCCCACTCCGCTTTTCGCGGGCATCCCGACCGCACTCACCCAGTCGCCGGCCCCGTTGTACATCCCGCAGGTCACCATCACGCTCAACGTGCGCTGCACCACCGGCGGGGCGGTGACCCGCCGACCGGTCTTGGGATTGACACCGCCGCGGGCCAGAGTGGCCGACATCCGAGCCAAGTCCACGCTGGTGACCCGCAGCGAACACTGCCGGAAGTACACGTCGAGCACTTCGTCGGGCTCATCGAGCACCCCGAAGCTGGTCAGCATGTAGGCGATCGCCCGGTTTCGGTTTCCGGTGACGCTCTCCGATCGGTAGACATCCTCGTCAAGTTCCAGCGGGCGGCCGGCGCAGGCGGAGTAGAAGTCTCTGATCCTGGCGAAGCGCTCGTCCGGAGTGGCACCGGGAATCAGCGAAACCGCGGCGATGGCGCCCGCGTTGATCATCGGGTTCTTCGGCGTCCCGGTGCGCTCATCGACGCTGATCTCGTTGAATGCATCCCCGGACGGCTCGACGCCGATTTTCGCGTCGACAGCATCGAGACCCACCTGGTCGAGGGCCAGTGCGTAGGTGAACGGCTTGGATATCGACTGGATTGTGAATGCGGTTCGAGCAGCCCCGGATTCGTACAAATAGCCGTCGGCGGAGGACAGCGTGAGCCCGAAACCGGTCGGGTCCACGGCGGCGAGTTCGGGAATATAGTCGGCCAGCTCCCCATCGGTCACCGGCGCGTACTCGGCCACCAATTCGTCCAGGTAGGTCTGAACCAGTTCGGCCATCGCCGGATTTAACCACGGCTCTAACCCCAGCACTCACCGCGGCTGTAATGAAGGCCACGCTGGCGGCGCCCGGACCGATCAGGCCCGCCTCACCAAACGCGGATCACTGCAGGGAGCTCCCCGCGGTCTGCTTGCGAGACCGGACTCGCACCGGCTTCGCTTGAGGGAGATCCGGTGTCATCAGATCGACCGCGTGCTCGATCACCACGTCGAGATCATCACCCAGAGAGCCCGCCAGCCACTGCTCATTGAGTTGAGATGTGGCGCCGGCGTAGATGGCGGCGGCGACTTCAGCCGCGACGCGGTCGGACCGGGGATCAGCCTGTCGGCGAACGGCCAGGATGTACTCACGAAGTTCTTGCTGGGCCGCTGCGCGACGCGCGACCAGAACCGGATTGGTCGGAGCCGCGTTGAACAGGACCTGACCGTGCCGCCGATCGGCGGCGCTGAAGTCCAACACGGCCCGGATTCCGGCCCGGAGCCGGGCGCGGTCGTCGGGCAGACCAGCGGTCGCTGCGGTCAGGGTGCGCCGCAACTGACGGTAAACCCCGTCGTACACCGCCCCCATCAACTCGTCGGTGTCGGCGAAGCTTTCGTAGAAATACCGGTGGTGCAGAGCGGCTTCTCGACAGACCGAACGCACCGACAGCTCAGTCTCATCACCATCTCCGATAAGTTCAAACGCACCATTTACCAACAACTTTCGACGCCCGGCGCGCCGATCATCGGGAGACAGCCCCGCCCATCTGCCCGTTGACCCCATCGGACCAGGATACCCAGACCGGGCCTCTCCGAGGGGTCTCGTCATTTTTGTCCACGAATGTGGCCACAATTACGATTGGATGCTAGTTTGGCCACGGTTGTGGACAGCTTCGGAGGAACCATGGGATCTGCGTCTCGCAAAAATTCGTCTCGCAAGAAACAGCTCGGCGCGGCGGTCTTCGCCTTGGGTGTTGCGGTCGTCGCCAACCCCGGTGTCGCTGCGGCGGAGGACGCCGATAGCGATACCGCGACACGGTCGGGCAGTTCCGCGGCGGGCAGCCCGGGTACCGGCGGTGCGGCAACCAGTGCCGCGGATCAGGAGACCCCGCGCCCGGTGCGCCGCCCGTCGCGCACCCCGGCCGATACTGTGCGTTCCGGTTCCGAGGCGCTGCGAGCCGACCCGGCACCCCAGACGGCCGGCAGACCCCGCAGTCGTGGACCCGCAACCGAGCCTGAACTGCGGAAATCGATCAACTCCGGCAGCGTTTCCGAGACCCTCCCAGGCGGCCGCGACGCCAGCCCGACGGCCAATGCGGAGGCCGCCCCGGCGGTCTCCGCCGACGACCCCGGTGCGCGGTCGATCACCGCAGCTCCCGCCTCGGCCAGGAGTGTGGATATCCCGACAGCGGCCGAGCCCGCCCCGCGGGCTGGTCTGCTGACTCAGGCGGCGGCGACACCCCCGGCCCCGCCAGTGGCGGCCAATGCAGCCGTTCCGGTCGCCGGGGCCGGGGCAATCGAGACGGCCGCGACCATGTTGCTGGGCGGACAACCCGGCGCTCCGGTTCAATCACCGATGTCGTGGGTGGTCTTGGCCGCGGCACGACGCCAGGGCCGGGTCAGCCAAAGCCGGCCGACAGCGGTCCCGGTCGGCAGCGGGTTGGTGCTCGATTCCTCGACAACGCCACCGCAAGGATTTGCCGCGCCGGGAAGCGCCGCCGGGGTCGCCCCCGCGGCGACGATCGGCTCGACGGCGACCGCTGATCTCTCCCCCGCCGAACGGGCGTTCTGGACCGAGCAGCGCGGTGTGGGCTTCTCGGTGGGGTCCCTGGGCGCACTGGGCGACCAGGACCGGCTCGAGGGCGCCCTGACCCAGGCAGCAGCCCAAGGGTTCAACTCGATACGCACCTGGGGAACCGACGCCTACACCGGGCGGATCCTGGAAGCGATCACCCGGCTGGACCTTCCGATCAAAGTTCAGCCCGGCATCTACATCACCCGAGACGCCGATGCCCGCGCCCAGATCGACAGTGCGCTGGAGATCATCGATCCCTATTCCGACAAAGTAATCGGCGTCAGCCTGGGCAATGAGCAGATCGTCGATTGGAACGCCTTCGCCACGTTGACCGTGCCCCAGGTGATCAATCAGGTCGCCTACTTCAAAAATAGGTCCGACATCCCGGTCACCTACAACTTCGCCGGCGAGACCTTCCTGCCGGGTGCCAGCCAGTGGGACCAGAACCTGGCCGGCCTGGTCGACCAACTCGACTACATCAACGTGCACAGCTACGCCGGGTTCTTCGACAACCGCAACAATCCGGCCTGGACCCCGGAGAGGCAACTCGACTCCCTGAAGTCCTACGAGACCCTGCTGTCGACCGAACTCGACTCGCTGGGTTTGGGTGACAAGCCGATCGTGCTCGGCGAAACAGGTTGGCAAAGCACGGGTTACAACCCTGCGGTGACCAATCCGGAGAATATGCAGCAGTACTACGAGGGCGTCACCCGCTACGTGTACGGACCGGATGCCCGTTTTGACAGCATGTTCTACTTCAACCTGACCGACGAAGCCTGGAAGGGCGGCGACGACAACTGGGGCCTCTTCAGCGAGGGATCCCGTACCGAGATCGGCGGATCGAAGTTCGCCGTCGCCTCCGTGGGCGACATCCTCGGCGACACCGATTCGACTGCGCTGCAGACAGTCAAGTCCAACGGATCGGTCGCGCTGCTGACC
>CAZGPT010000119.1:0-9972 GCA_964527015.1 uncultured Mycobacterium sp.
CGCTCTCCTGGAATGGTCATCGACGACGGCTTCTCCAACGTTACGTACTGGGCTTTTTCGATGGACGGGGCTCAGCTAATGACAATATCGGCCACAGCTGCCGATACGTGGTTAGCGGCCGTTCCAACGACCTCCGTGGCGCATCACGAAGCCGGCACTGAGGTCGCGGATCTCGGCGATATCCGCCGGGGAACGCACCGCGCTGCCGATCTCGCCCAGCAGGCAGGACAGAGCCCAGCGTAGTGGTGTCAGACCGTGTTTTTCGGCGTCGGCCAGCGCAGCGTCGGCGAGTGTCCGCGCGACGGCCACGTCCCCGGCACTGCATAACGCGGCGGCCAGCACCACGTCACTCTTGATCCGGTGCCGGCGCAAACCCGGCAGAGCGGAATCGGCCAAATCAATTCCGTGTCGCGCGTGTCCGATCGCCGCGGGACCGTCATCGCCGGCCATCGCCAACTCGGCACGGACCCACGCCAGCCTGATCGCGAGCCTCGGCGGCGGTCCGGCCGCGCGAGCCAGCAGTGCAGCGGCCCGTTCCAGCAGCGCGTCCGAGACCGCCAGTCGGCCGATTCCGAGTGCGTCCGCGGCCAGGCCGATCAGTGCGTCGCCACCGGCCTCCGGGTCATCACCGGCCCGGGCGAATGCCCGGCCATCACAACCTCGGGCGAGTCGGTGCCAGCCGGTCTGACGCAGGAACGAAGCGCGGGTGCTCAGTGCCAGTGAGTTCAGCCGGGCTTCGGACGTCCGGCGGGTCAGTTCGGCTAGGTAGGCCCGCGCGGTGGCGTATCGGCCCTGTCCGCCTGCGGCCACCGCCGACAGCCACAGTTCGGCGGGATCGGTTGCCGGCGGCAACGGCCAACGGCCAGGATCGGCGCCGAAAGCCATCGGCGCCAAAGCCGTCAAAGTGGGGTCCATCAGGTCGCGACCGTATCAACAGCGGTTAACACTTTGTGCCCCATGCGTTACGAACACATCAACGACTGCGGTGGCCGGCGACTTCCGAACAGGGGTCGGGGGAGGTGCTCCTGCGGGATCCCGCCGAAACGCTTCCGGTGATGAACGTGGCGTTAATTTTTGCCCCGAAGCCATGCGATTACGCACAACGGGTGGTTCTTGACGTCGTTTCGCACCCGCTCCTAGCCTTTGCAGTCGAGTGGTCACCGGCGACTGCGAAATACGCACCGAGAGAGGTAAATCGAGATGCTTCAGCCGCAGCAGTTACCAGGACCTAACGCAGATCTATGGGATTGGCAGATGCACGGACTCTGCCGGGGCGAGGATTCGTCGGTGTTCTTCCATCCCGACGGGGAACGGGGTCGCGCCCGCGCGCAACGTGAAATGCGCGCCAAACAGCTGTGTCGCCAATGTCCGGTGATCACCGAGTGCCGCACCCACGCACTGCAGATCGGCGAGCCCTATGGCATCTGGGGCGGCCTCAGCGAGGCTGAGCGTGACCTGATGCTCAAGGGTGTCACCCGCCGGCGCAGCGCCTGAGCGGCTACAGCGTCGGTATGTCGGCGACGCCGCACCGGTTCCGCAGGTCATTCAGCGGCTGACGGATCGCCTTGATTTCGGCCTGGGTCTGCGGGTGCGCCTCCAGGTACTGCTGCACCTGATTGCGCACCCCGTCGCGTGGCTGACCCTTCAACCCGGTCACGAACTCGTTGAATTCGGGGTGGGTGAACAGGTAGGCCGACGTCGCGGCTGATACCCCCGCGGCAACCCCGGCCAAGTCCGCGGCCGTGCAGTTCGGCGGATCGGCCGATGCCGGCGAAGCGAGCAGAGCACCGGCAACGCCGAACGCTGCGGACACTGCGAGCGCCCTGGGTGACACCATGATTTTCCAGATGATTTTCCGGGTACGGGGCAAAATTGGTCACGGCTCCTTATCGGGCTGGGCTGGGGGCTGGGCTACAGGGGCCGGTTGCCGCCGTTGCCGGGTCTGCTTGGGCGGTTGTCCGGCCGATCGAAGATGGCACCCGGGTCATAGTTGTCGTAGTAATCGCACGCCGGTGTTCCGAGGCACGGGTATGGATCGAACACCGGGATTTCCGTCGGGGCGCCCGAACTGCCCGTGACCGTGCCACTGGCGCACAATGTGCTGTTCGTGACCGTGTTGCAGTCGGCGGCGGCCATCGGCGCGAACCCGATTCCGGTCGCCGTCACAAGTGCCGGTGCCGCCATCACCAGTACGGGAACCAATCGAATACCCATGACCGGCATGACCGCCTCGCTTCCCAGCCTGTGTTTGCGGAGCGTTCTCCCGACTCACACTCGCGGCTACGGCTCGGTACTCATCGAACCGAGATAGTAGGTTTCATCCCCGGTCGGGTATCCGCCACCGATAGTGGCGATATGAACATGGTCGAAATGGTTGGCGGTTTCGTTGCCGTAATTGGCCATCCAACTCGGCGCGCCCACACCGGGATAGAAACCCTGCCTCCAGATCACGTGCAGCACGCCCCACCGCTCGGCATTGGCCAGCGCGAACCCGGCGATCTGGTTGCCGAGTTCAATCCCCTCGGGTGACTGATGGTTGGGAATCATCACGTCGATCGCCAGGCCATTCGGATGCCACGGCAGCGGATCGTGGCGGAACCCGCCGATGGTGGTGATCTCGCGATAGAACATCATGCTGATGGCCCGGGCTACCCAGACGGTGTTGACCTGCAACCCCTCCTCCGGCGTCATACCCGTAGACAGCGGGAACTGGAAATCCGGAGCGGCGACCGGAGCATTGGCCACCAGCAACTCCGCTTCCTTGGCGGCGGCGACCACCGGGGTGCTGACGACCGGGGCCGACTGAACCGACGGGGAGTCCGCGGACGCCCCGACGTGGTCCGGAGCGTCTTTGCCCTGGGCCTGGAACATGGCGACGGACACGCCGACCGAGGCCGCGACGGCCAGCCAGCGCTTCCGGCTACCGGAGAACACCTTCACAACCTCCTCACCACTCCCTTCTTGTCCCTCTCCGCCCTCTCCGCCGTCTCCGCCCTCCTGATGTCCCTACTGTAACTTCCGGATAACGCGGTGTGGCCATCTTCGTCGGCGCGCGGTGCCGATAAATCGTCGGACTTGAACGAGCAGACGACGAACAGAAGAGGGGCACGCCTGCGCGTGCCCCTCTTCTGTCGACTTTGATGGTCGCTCAGTGCTCGGTGGTCAGTGCGCGTGACCGTGATGGTCGTCGCCTTGGTCTTCCGCCACCGGCTTGTCCACGATCGCGGTCTCGGTGGTCAGCAGCATCCTGGCGACCGAGGCGGCGTTGACCACTGCCGAACGGGTCACCTTCACCGGATCGATGATGCCGTCGGCCACCAGGTCGCCGTAGGACAGCGTGGCCGCATTGAACCCCTGGCCGGCGGGCATTTGACCGACCTTGCTGACCACGACCTGTCCGTCGAGTCCGGCGTTGGCGGCAATCCAGTGCAGCGGTGCCGACAGTGCATCGGAGAACACGTCCACACCCAGCGCCTCGTCACCGGACAGCGACTCGCGCAGCGGTTTCAGCGCGGCGCGCGCGTGTACCAGTGCGCTGCCGCCCCCGGGAATCACGCCTTCCTCGACCGCGGCCTTGGCCGCGGCGACGGCGTCCTCGACGCGGTGCTTGCGCTCCTTGAGTTCAGTCTCGGTGGCCGCGCCGACCTTGATCACGGCCACACCGCCGGCCAGCTTGGCCAACCGCTCCTGCAGTTTCTCCCGGTCCCAGTCTGAATCGCTGGCCTCGATCTCACCTTTGATCTGGTTCACCCGGTCGGCGATTGCCTCATGGGTACCGCCGCCATCGACGATCACCGTGCTGTCCTTGCCCACCACGACCCGGCGGGCCGTTCCCAGCACGTCCACGCCGACCTCGCGCAGCAGCAGTCCGACATCCGGATTGACCACCTGGGCGTCGGTCACGACCGCGAGGTCCTCCAGGAAGGCCTTGCGGCGGTCCCCGAAGAACGGCGCCTTGACGGCGACCGCCTTCAACGTCTTGCGAATGGAATTGACCACCAGGGTCGACAGCGCCTCGCCCTCCACATCCTCAGCCACGATGAGCAGCGGCTTGCCGGCCTCGGCCACCTTCTCCAGCAACGGAAGCAAGTCGGGCAGCGAGCTGATCTTGTCGCGGTGCAGTAACACCAGCGCGTCCTCCAGGATGGCCTCCTGGAGATCGAAATCGGTGACAAAGTAGGCCGAGATAAAGCCCTTGTCGAAACCGATGCCCTCGGTGACCTCCAACTCGGTGCTGAGCGTTGAGGATTCCTCGACGCTGACAACACCGTCGCCACCCACGCGGGTCATCGCCTCGCCGACCATCTCGCCGACCTCCTCGTCACGCGAGGAAACGGTGGCGATCTGCGCCGTGGCGGTCTTGCCGTCCACCGGGTTGGCGGCGGCGAGTAACGCCTCGGAGACGGCGTCGGCGGCCTTGGCGATCCCCGTGCCCAGGGCGATGGGGTTCGCGCCGGCCGCGACATTGCGCAAACCACTGCGAACCAGTGCCTGTGCCAGCACCGTGGCCGTGGTGGTTCCGTCGCCGGCCACATCGTTGGTCTTGGTGGCCACCGACTTCACCAACTGCGCACCGAGGTTTTCGAACGGATCCTCCAGTTCGATCTCGCGGGCAATGGTCACCCCGTCATTGGTGACGGTCGGTCCGCCGAAAGCCTTGGCCAGCACCACGTGACGGCCGCGCGGGCCCAGCGTGACTCGCACGGCGTCGGCGAGTTTGTTGACCCCGGCCTCCATCGCGCGGCGGGCGGTTTCGTCGTATTCGATCTGCTTGCTCATGCTGTGTTCATCCCTGTCTGGACTGTTCTGTGGTGGCTGGGCGGGTCTGGGCGGGGTTCTGCCGCCGCTTCTGATCTGCCTGAGTGTGGTCTGGTCTGTCTGAGTCTGGTCCGGATAGTGCTCCGCCCCGGAAACCGCCGGCGCTGGGCGCAGGGATCTCCGGGGCGGTTCACGGTTACTACTTGTTGACGACCGCCAGCACATCGCGGGCCGACAGGATCAGGTACTCCTCACCGCTGTACTTGATCTCGGTACCGCCGTACTTGCTGTAGATGACGGTGTCGCCCTCAGCGACGTCCAACGGAATCCGCTTCTCGCCGTCCTCGTCCCACCGACCGGGGCCGACGGCGACAACTGTGCCTTCCTGCGGCTTCTCCTTGGCGGTGTCAGGGATGACGAGACCAGACGCGGTCGTCGTCTCGGCTTCGTTGGCCTGAACGAGGATCTTGTCCTCAAGGGGCCGGATGTTCACGCTCGCCACGTGGTCCTCCACTATTCGATGTTCTTGGTCCGGGGTTTCCCGGACCGGGGTCATCAGGTGTTCGGCATTCGTCCGTACCTCGCGCCGTCGTCGCGGGTGCCGACACAAGGGATGTCCGACTGCCAATTGGCACTCTATACATCCGAGTGCTAGCACTCAAGGGGGGGTCGGTGCGATTCGCCCAGGGCCGAATCGAACCGGTTCGGCTCGGGGCCTGCCGACACTATCGGCCCGGGTCGTGCCCGAGGGCGGTCAGACCGCCTGCCCTGCCACGACCTGCCCTGTCACGACCGGAAGGCCCGGGTCGGTGGCTGCCTCGAGCGGGGACGGAGCCGCCCCGGCGGCGACCAGGTGGGCCGCGAAGGAGGCGATCATCGCGCCGTTGTCCGTGCACAGCCGGGGACGTGGGATCCGCAGTTCCAGGCCTGCTGCCGCACAGCGATGTTCGGCGAGCTCCCGAACCCGGGAGTTGGCCGCCACCCCGCCGGCGATCAGCAGAGTGGAGACCCCCAGTTCGGTGGCCGCGGCCACGGCCTTGGCGGTCAGCACATCGGCCACCGCCTCCTGGAAGCCCGCGGCGATATCGGCGACGGGCGCCTCGGGGTGCGCCTCGACATAGCGGGCGACGGCCGTCTTGAGCCCGGAGAAACTGAACGCGTACGGGGCATCGCGGGGGCCGGTCATCCCGCGCGGGAACGCGATGGCGTTCCGGTCTCCGGTTCGGGCCAGGTCGTCGAGCACCCGCCCGCCCGGATAGCCCAGCCCGAGCAGCCGGGCCACCTTGTCGTAGGCCTCCCCCGCGGCGTCATCGACGGTGCTGCCCAACTCCACGATGGGCTCGGCCAGCGAGCGCAGATGCAGCAGGTGAGTGTGCCCGCCGGAGACCAGCAGCGCCACGCACTCCGGCAACGGTCCGTGATCGTAGACGTCGGCAGCGAGGTGCCCACCAAGGTGGTTGACCGCGTAGAACGGCACACCCCAGCCGGCGGCATAGGCCTTGGCGGCGGCCACCCCCACCATCAGCGCCCCGGCCAGACCCGGCCCGATGGTGGCCGCGACCACGTCGGGCCGGTCGATACCCGCGGTCGCCAGCGCCCGGCGCATGGTCGGGACCAGCGCCTCCAGATGGGCACGCGAAGCCACCTCGGGCACCACCCCGCCGAACCGGGCGTGCTCGGCCACGCTGGAGGCCACCTCGTCGGCCAGCAGGGTCACGGTGCCGTCCGAGTCGAGGCGGGCGATGCCCACTCCGGTTTCGTCGCAGGAAGTTTCGATGGCCAGGACCGTCACACCCCTCATAACTGCAAACCGCTCATAACTGCTCTCCTCGCCGCATGGTGAAAGCATCGGCGCCGCTGGCTCGGTAGTACCGCTTGCGCAGTCCCACGGTGACGAAGCCGAGACCGCGGTACAACTCGATAGCGGGCTCGTTGTCGGTACGAACCTCGAGGAAGACCACCGCTGCCCGGCCATTCTCGCCGTCGGCGTGGTCCAGCAACCTGGCCATCAGGGCGCGGCCGATACCGTGGCGCTGGTAGGCCGGGTCCACGCCGATGGTGTGGATCTCGTACTCGAAGGGCGCGGTACGCCCCAGCCGGGCGATTCCGGCATAACCGACCAGGACGTCATCCGCCCGGGCGGCGACATAGCGGTTGTGCGGGGCCGCCAGTTCCCGGACGAAGGCGACCTCGGGCCACGGATCGTCGCCGCCGAACAACAGCGCCTCCAATTCCGCGCAGCGGACGCAGTCATGTCGGGTCAACTCATCGTGGACGACGCTCACCGGCCCGCCGCCGCCCGCTCGGCCAGCGTCCGGGCGTCCGGGCGCCGCAGATACAGCGGCACCGGCGGATCCGGATCGGACCGCCAGTCCGGCACGGCGGCTACCAGCCCGTCCGGGGACGGCTGCTCCGGCCCGATCGCCGGCAGCTCGAACAATGCGCAGTGCTGCACCGATCCGGCAACCCGTTCGGCACCGCCGACTGGCACATCGGCCGCGGCGGCCACACCGGGGCCGGCGAGGCGTACCCCGTCGCGATAGCGCGCCCAGTACACCTCCCGGCGGCGCGCATCGGTGACCACCAGGACCTCACCGGCAGTTCGCATCCCGATCGCGTCCAGCGAGCACACCCCGTACACCGGCACCCCCAGCGCATGCCCGTAGGCAGCCGCGGTCGCCATCCCGACCCGTAGTCCGGTGAACGGTCCCGGACCGCAGCCCACCACCACCGCATCCATGTCGGTAAGTTTCAGACCCGAATCTACAACGGCAGCAATGATATTCGGAGTCAGCAGTTCAGCATGGGCGCGGGCACCGGCGCTGACTCGCTGGCCCAGGATTTCGATCCGGCCATCGCCGTCGCGGCGCACCGCTGCGGCGATCACCGCGGGCGTGGCGGTGTCGATGGTCAATACCATACGGGCCGTCACCGGCTCCACCGCCAGGACGCGGTCCGGTTCTCGCCGTCGGGTAGCCGCTCCAGGCTGATGATCAGATGGTGGTCGGAGAGCCGCTCCGCCAGGCCCTCCCCCCACTCGACTACCGCGACGGAATCGTCGAGGTCGGTATCGAGGTCGAGCGAGTCGAGTTCGGCCATCAGGTCCGGGCGACCGTGATCAAGCAGCCGGTACAGGTCGACGTGCACCATCGCCGGGCGGCCCGCCCGATTGGCCCGGTGAACCCGGGCCAGCACATAACTGGGCGAGGTGACCGGACCCTCGACGTCCATACCCAGTGCGATCCCCTTGGCCAACGTGGTCTTCCCGGCGCCGAGGGGACCGGACAGCACCACCACATCACCGGCCTGCAGTCCGCGACCCAACTGCTCACCGAGTGCCAGGGTGTCGGCCTCGGCGGGCAGGGTCACCGGGCCTGCTGCTGCATCCTGTTCCGGGTCGGCCGGTGTGCTCGGCTCAGCCACCGGCAGCCCGGTCCCGCAGCCGCCGGGCAAAGGACACGAGCCTTGACGGAGTGGCCCGTTCCACCAGTCGGACCAGGGCGTCGTTGATCACCTCGGGGCGTTCCATCTGCACCAGGTGCGCGGCACCGGGAACGATCACCAGCAGGGAGTCGGGCAGCGCGGCCGCCATGTCCTCGGAGTGCTTGACCGGTGTCAGCAGGTCCTGGTCGCCGCAGGCGATCAGCGTCGGAATGCCGGCCAGTACCGGCAGGGCCGTGCTCTCGTCGTGAACCTCCAGTGCGTGCAGGAAGGCCACGGTGGTGTCGATCGGGGTGTCGTGGATCATCTCCTCGTTGAACTCAGCCACGCTGGCACTGATGGTCTGGTCACCGAAGGAGGCGGTCCGCACGATCGGCCGCAGAATCGACCGGGTCGCGCCGCGGGTGCGGTGCACCAGTTTCGGCGCGTACCGCGCGGCAAAGCGCACCGCCTCCAGCGCCGGGTTGTGCAGGATCTCGCCCAGCGGCGAGCGCGGCAGCCCCTCGACGGCCGAGGAGATCAGTGCCGCGCCGACGATGCGCCGCTCGTAGCGCTCCGGGAACTGCCGGGCGTGGGAGAGCACCGTCATTCCCCCCATCGAGTGACCCACCAGCACCACCGGTCCACGCGGGACCATCACCTGCAGCACGGTGTCGAGGTCCCTGCCCAGTTGTTCGACGGTGTAGGTCTCGACCGGGGCCGACCCGGACTGGCCGTGGCCACGCTGATCGTAGAAAACCATCCGGACCTGCTCGCCCCAGCGGTCGCCGAGGGCCGCACGCTGGAAGTGGAATGCTCCCATTCGCATACAGAATCCGTGCGCGAAGACCACGGTCAGCGGTGCGGTGATCGGCCCCACCTCCCGGACCACCAGTGGCACGCCGTCGGGAGTGGTGATCACGCAGCCGCGATCGGCTTCCAGCAGCGCGAAATCCTCACCTTCGAAGGCGTCCCGGATGGCCTTGCGGTGTCGTAGTGCCCGCGCGGCCGAGACCCCCGCCGCGGTGCCGATCGCGGACAGCCCCGCGACACCAGCCATCAATCCGGCCTTCCGCCCGATGTCGGAATCGGCGTGATCCGTGACGTCCCGACCTGGTTCACCGGCCATCGGAACCGGCCTCCCGGTAACGGCGGACCACCCGGCCGCGCGGGCTGGTCGCCACTTCGTAGTGGATGGTGCCGAGGCGGTCGGCCCAATCCTGTGCCGTGGGCTCCCCGGACCCGCCCGGCCCGAACAGGATGGCCTCATCGCCCTCGGTGACGTCGACGGCGCCGGGACCGAGGTCGACGACGAACTGGTCCATACAGATCCGACCGACCCCCGGTCGCAGCCGCCCGTTGATGAGCACGTCGATACGCCCGCTCAGCGAGCGGTATACACCGTCCGCGTAACCGATCGGAAGCAACGCCACCGTGGTGTCCCGCTCAGCGGTCCAGGCGTGGCCGTAGGAGACACCATCGCCGGCCGACAGCGACTTGACCATGGCCACCGGGCATTTCAGTGTCATGGCGGGGCGCAACCCCATATCACCGAGATCCGGGATGGGGCTCAGCCCGTAGACCGCGATCCCGGGACGGACCATGTCGAAGCCGAGATCGGGACGGGTCATCGCCGACGGCGAGTTGGACAGGTGGGCCACGTCGAACTGGACGCCGCGGCGGCGGGCCTCGGCGAGCATCGCGGTGAACCGCTGCGCCTGAAGATCGTTGACCGGGTTGTGCGGTTCGTCGCCGCTGGCCAGATGCGACATGATGCCGCGGACCCGGATCGCC